>JAQTXC010000001.1:0-79657 GCA_028689015.1 Dechloromonas sp.
GCCAAAATACCAATAATCGCCACGACGATCATCAGTTCGATCAGGGTAAAACCTTTTTGAGCGTTCATTTGAATCTCCTTGTTGGAAAAAACGGAAACCTCCGTGGGTGGAACACTATCACATCCCGTGCCAGTGCTTAACTACCTGGCATGTATTTTTTCAAGTCGCTGATTTGTAGGCTTTGTGGGCTCAGCAGCGAACGCGGCTTAGCGTGCCGGAATGACAAAATTCGGCACTTGGACTACCCAATTGGGGCAGTGCGGTGCTTTGCCATGGTCGCCCAAAAGCTGTTGGGCGATTTTTTTGTTTAGTCTCCTTGCCGTGTTAACAATTCGGGACAGACCACGGTTTAACTTGGACCTCTTTTTTCACTGAACCCCCAGCCTGACCCGCTGGGGTTTTTTATTGCGGTCGACGCAGGCGGTTCAGGAAAAGTCAGCAAGTTCCGTTTTGCCATACAGCCGGTTGATTCGTCGTATTTTTTCCCACAGCAAGGCTTCTGGCATGTCCATCGCCATGGCCTGCATGCAGCGGGCCAACCAGCCTGGGCGTGCCTTGATGCGCTCGATTGCCTTCGCTAAATCGCGCCGAATCGCTTGGCCGTAAGCGGCTTCCGCCGTGCTCAAGGCCTGGTGTAGTGCGGCGGAGTTGGCTTCCATCATGGCAAGGTCGATCAGGTCGCGGTTGAATACCCCATCATCTGCGTATCGATCCGAGTTCGCCAGCAGTTTACTGGCAGCCAAGTCGGTCGTGGTGAGCGTGCTGACGTCACACAACACATCATGCGAGCCCGGTGGTGCCAGATTGATTCGCGCCTCTCGGACGATTTCGAGCTTGATGGGCTGCGCGTCGATTTGCAACAGCGTGCGGATGCCGTATTGGTCAGCCCGAATTTCTCTCATGGCGATCAGTGGAATGGCCCCGTGACGCGTGATGGCGTTGATGCCTCGATCACCGGTCAGCAATTGTCGTAGTTCGCGGTAGCCTGTCGCGTCGGACACGAGGAAATCGATATCTACGGATTCCCGGTATTCGCCGTGGCGCAGTACGATGCAGGTGCCGCCACCAAACAGGCAACCGTGTCGACGTAGCAGATCGGCATCGAGCGCGGCCAGGATACGAGCAATCCGCTGATGGTGTGGTCGCTTAAACATCGCCTGTGCGGTGGGTAAAAGCCTGCTGCAAGGCAGCTAGCAAGGCCTGTTCAGCGCCCGTCATGGATTGCGTGTCCAGATGACGTGCGTTGCGTTCGTAGATATCGAGCGCTTCGGTGGGTGTCAGGCTATCGGTGCCATGGACTTGCCAGGCCAGTTGCTTGAGTTGTGGGTAATCTGCCAGCGCGATGCGAACGGGAATCCAGCCTTCACGGATCGGGATGTCGGCGGTTGAAGACTGGGGGGCGCGAGGGGTTGCGTGAAAGTGAAGCCCGAGGACGATCATTGTCTTGCAATAGGCGCCCATGGCGACGCTGGGCTCCCCTTTTTCAATGCGGTGCAGGGTGATCCGGGAAATCCCCGCTGCCTCGGCGGTTGCAGTGGCGCTGATGCGCAGCGCCTTACGTTGGGCGCGAATTTGCGAGCCGAGTGTTTGAAGTGGGGGTGGCGGCGGTTGTGTATTTTCAGTTTGCATTGTGTTTCCCATCGTAGGCATTTTTAGAAAAATGTCTACTTTGAGAAACGATTTGTGCAATCAGCGAGGGTGATAGGGGGCAGGCCACAATTTGTTTCTCTTCCCTGCATCGTGCGTTGCCCTCAGTGTCCTTGCCGGGCGAGCCAGGGGGCCAGCATGTTGGGGAGTTGGTCGATCAGCAGTTGATGCCGCCCGGTGAGCCAGCCGTCGACTGGGCCAGCGGTCCGTTTGGGTTGCAGGGTGTTGAGGAGTTGCTGGGCGGTGATCAGGTCGTTGATCTGGCCGAGGGCGTCTTGCAGTTGTGACAGGGTGGCGAGTTGCTTGCGGCTGGCTTGGTGGGCGAGCAGCGGTGCCATGAAGTCGGTGGTGTAGCGCAGTTTTTTGTAGGCCAGGCGCAGTTGGTGGCGCTCGTGGGCGTCGAGCTCGGCAAAGCGGGCGGCGATTTGCTCGGTGCGCTGGCTTTGTTCGGCAATTTGCTGTTGGGCGAATTGGGCGAGATCGAGGTCGGCGACTTCAGGCAGGGCGTAGAGGGCGGCGGTGAAGTCCAGCCACAGGCGGGCGGTGTCGGCGTGGCCGATGTGTGCCGCTACGGCCTGGCCGGCGCCGCGCCGTTGCTGGCGAGCGGCTTTGCGCAGGCGTTGTGCGGCGGGGGTGTCCGGAAAGGCGGCGAGAATGGGTGGCAGGGTGTCGTCGATGAAAACGTCCCAGTTGCGGGCGGTGCCTAGGGTGTCGGCCAGTTTTTTCCAGGGTTTGCGGAAATTTTTCTGGAATTCTGCGGGCAGCAGGGGGGCGAACAGGGCGAGGGCCGAGCGCAGGCGGCGGATGGCGACGCGGGCCTGGTGGATGTATTCCGGCTGGTTGTTGGTGAGCAGGCCGGCTTCGTTACGCTGCAGTTGTTCCAGGCAGGCGAGGGCGATCAGGCGAAAGGCCTGGATGGGCGTCTGGCCGGGGCGAACCGGGCTGGGGGTCGAGCGGGCGGGGCGGGGCGGGGTGCGCTTGAACAGGCGGTAACCGCTTTCCGCCTTGCTGGCAATGGCTGGGCGCAGGGCGATGTCTTGTTGTAATTGCTGGGCGAAACTGAATAGGTCGGCGATGTCGCCTTCGAGCAATTCGAGTTCGACTTCGCTGATTTTTTGGGTGCGGCCGTCGCTGTCGATGGTGCCGCGATCAAGCGCCATTTCGATGCGGGCGTTGCCGTGCGGCAGGTGCCAGAGCAGGCGGGTGAAATGGGTGGTGAATACCGGCCGGAGCTGTGGGCGATGGGTGTCGAGCACGTGGCGAAGGGCGTCGTCACCGACCGCCGTGAAGTCGAATTCACCGGGTTGGGCCGGGTATTCCCATTCCTGACGTACGGCGAGGCCACCACGGGCGGCTTCGGCGGTTTTTACGGTCAACAGCCAATTTGTGCCTTTTTTGCGAAAGCGCAGGGCAATGCGGCGGTCGTGCAGGTCCAGGTGCGGGGTGTCGTAGTAGGTGTTGAGCAGGCGCAGGCGCTGCGGCGGGTGGCCGACGAGCTGCGGATGGTCGATCAGCTGGCGGGCGGCTTTGCCGCTGATCGCCAGCTTGAGTTCGATTTCGGTTGCCATGCGGCCCGCCTCAGGCGGCGCCAAGCGCCGGGTTGAGCGTGTAGGTGCCGGTCAGGCGGGCTTCGGCCAGAATGTGGCCGGCCATGGCGGCGCGGACTTCGGGGCCGCCGAATTTGCCGTCGAGCGGCAATTTTTCGATATCCAGCGCGTAGACCGTGAAAATGTAGCGATGGATGATTTCGTCATTCCAGGGCGGGCAGGGGCCATCGTAGCCGTAGTAGTCGCCGCGCATGTCGTGGTCGTTGGCGAACCAGTCCGTGTAGTTGTTGATGCCTTGCCGGCTGCCTTGGGCGGCTTGCGGGCCGGGTTTGCCGCGCGGTGAGACATCGCTGCTGTATTCGCCTTCGGCAATGCTGTGCACCGTGGCAGGCAGGTCGATCAGCACCCAGTGGAAGAAATCGACGCGGGGCAAGTCGGCCGGCACGGTGCGGTCTTCCTGGTTAACGTCATCGCCCTGGCTGGGTACGTCCGGGTCGTGGCAGGTGACGACGAAGGATTGTGTGCCCGCCGGGAGGTCGTCCCAGCTGAGTTGGGGATTGCGGTTTTGCCCCAGGCAGACGTGATGGGCCGGGTCGGCAATGCAAAAAGACAAGTGGCCGGGGATGGCCTGGCCGTCGAGCAGGCTGCTGCTGGTCAGTTTCATGCGGGTGTCTCCTGTCAGGCTGTGGTGCGGCGTGTGAAGTCACGCAGGCGAAATCCGAGAAGCCATAGTGTAGCGAAATACGTCCCGCCGCCAAGGGCTACGAGCAGGCAAAGTTGCATGACGCGCGCGGTCAACCCGAGATGGAGCCAGTTTTCTGCCGGTCCGGCGGCCCACCATAAGGCCACGCCCATCAGTGCCATGGCGATGACGAGCTTGCCAACAAATATCCCCCAGCCGGCTAAGGGGTGGTAAATGCCGTCGCGGCGCAGTCCTCGGTACAGCATGCCGGCATTTAGGCAGGCCGCCAGTCCGATCGATAAGGCGAGGCCGGCATGGCCGATCCAGGGGACGAAGGCCAGGTTCATGGCTTGGGTGGCTGCCAGCGAAATCAGGGCGATCTTGACCGGGGTGCGGACGTTCTGGCGGGCGTAAAAGCCGGGGGCCAGCACTTTGACCAGGATCAGGCCGGTCAGGCCGACGCTGTAGCCAACCAGGGCTTGCCGGGTTTGCAGGACGTCCTGGGCGTCGAAGGCGCCGTGGAAAAACAGGGTGGCAATGAGCGGGATGGCGAGAATGCCGAGGGCGAGGGCCGCCGGGGCGGCGAGTAGCAAGGTGAGGCGCAGGCCCCAGTCGAGCAGACGGCTGTATTCGTCATCGGCTTTTTGGCTGTGGCAGCGGGCCAGCGAGGGAAGCAGAATGGTGCCGAGCGCCGCGCCGAGCAGGCCGGAGGGGAATTCCATGAGTCGGTCGGCGTAATACAGCCAGGAGACGCTGCCGGTTTTGAGAAAAGAGGCAAAGACGGTGTTGATCAACAGGCTGATTTGCGATACCGACACGCCGACCAGGGCCGGTAACATCAGCCGGGTGATGCGCCGTACGCCAGGGTCGGCCCAGGCGGCTCGCCAGTCGATGCCAATGCGCGGCAGGCGGCCGATGCGCCGCAGGGCCGGGATTTGAATGGCGAGTTGCAGGGCGCCGCCAATAAATACAGACCAGGCCAGCGCCAGCACCGGGGGGTCGAAATAGGGCACCGCAAACAGCGCCATGCCGATGAAGCTGAGATTGAGCAAGACGGGCGTGAAGGCGGGCAGCGCGAAACGGCTCCAACTGTTGAGAATGCCGCCGGCCAGGGCAACCAGTGACATGAAAAGGATGTAGGGGAAGGTGATGCGGGTCAGGCTCACGGTCAACGCGAATTTGTCGGCATTTTCAGCAAAGCCGGGGGCCGATAGCCAGACTAGCCACGGGGCGCCGATGACGCCGATGAGCGTGACCACGAACAGGGCCAGCGTGAGCAGGGTGGCGACGTGATTGATCAGCGTCTGCGTTTCATCGCTGGATCGACTATTTTTGTATTCGCCCAGAATGGGGACGAAAGCTTGCGAAAAAGCGCCTTCGGCGAACATGCGACGCAGTAGGTTGGGCAGCTTGAAGGCAACGAAGAAGGCATCGGTGGCCAGGCCGGCACCAAAGGCCCGGGCGATCACAAAGTCCCGGACGAAGCCGAGGATGCGGGAGAGTAGCGTCATGCCGCTGACCGTGGCCAGTGCGCGTAGCAGATTCATGTCAGCCGTGATTCCCAAGTGCCTGGACAGCGATTCAAAAGCAAAAAAGCCACGTCAAGTGGCTTTTTTACTGGCTGATTTTGTTTTCTGGTGCCGCTTGCCGGAATCGAACTGGCGACCTTTTCATTACGAATGAACTGCTCTACCAACTGAGCTAAAGCGGCGCACCGGACTGTCAAATCAAACAGAGCGGCGGATTATAGCCGGAGGCCGCGGGCTTGTGAATAGGCAAAATGCCTGACCTGGGTGATCTGAGGGCTGGGCGGTTAGTGGGCGACACAGTTGCGCCCCTGGCGTTTGGCCTGGTAAAGCTTTTCGTCGGCCAAGTGCAAAATGCTCTGCATGGACAGGTCGACCGTGGGATGCAGGCAGGCCAGGCCAAAACTGCACGACACGCGGCCATTGATGCCATTTTCGTGTGGCATCTGCAGTTCCTTAAGCGCTTGACGCATCCGTTCAGCAACGGCCAGCGCGCCGTCGCGATCGGTACCGGGCAAGACCGCGACAAACTCCTCGCCGCCATAGCGGCAGACGGTGTCTTCGACGCGAAACAGTGATTCGTTCAGGGCGTGGGCTACGGCGCGCAGACAGGTGTCACCCGCTGGATGGCCGTATGTGTCGTTGTATTGCTTAAAGAAATCGACGTCACCCAGCAGCAGACTGAGCGGGCTGTTGCTGCGCAGACAGCGTTTCCATTCGATGGCGAGCGTGTCGTCGAAATGTCGCCGGTTGGGGATGCCGGTCAGGCCATCCAGGGTGGAGATTTCCCGGAGTTTGCGGTGGGCGGCATGGATGTCGCGTTGCATGCCGACGATGCGTAGCAGGGCCCGGACCTTGGCCAGCAGGATGACTTCGGATACCGGTTTGTGCAGAAAATCGTCGCCGCCGGCGAGGATGCCCTTGGCCAGCAAGTTTTCGTCCATGACCGACGATAGAAAAATGATGGGTGTCCACGGGGTGAGTAATTGATCGTTACCCAGTTGTTCCCGGCTGCGAATCTTGCGGGCCAGGGTGATGCCGTCCATGTCGGGCAGGGAGATGTCGACCAGCAGTAGGCTGGGTGGGTAGTCTTCGTAGAATTTAAGAGCCTCCTGGCCGCTGTCCAGCGCCAGGGTGAGTACATCAGGCAATGGGTCGAGGCAGTCGCAAATTAATTGCTGATTACTGGGTGAGGGATCGATGACAAGGACCGTGAATTTGCAAGGGGTGGGCATCGCAAGGTGCTGGGGTGAGTGTGCCATCATCATAGCATTGCCCGTGTGCTGTTCGGGCTTGCCTTTTGTCGATTGAAGACAGCGGTTAATATGCTACTTCACGCCATACGCTACCGTCTGGAGTGAGTTATGACATAAATGTTTTTCGGAGAGCAGGCATGCAAATCAAGGACCAGGTTTTTGTGGTGACAGGGGGTGGCTCGGGGCTGGGTGAGGCGTCTGCCCGGCAATTGGCTGCCGAGGGGGCACGAGTGGTCGTGGTTGACCTGAATCGGGCGGCTGGTGAGGCGGTGGTCGCTGCATTGGGCGCCGGGGCGCGCTTTGTCGAGGCCGATGTGGCGGATGAGGCCTCGGCAGCGCAGGTCTTTGCCGTGGCGCTAGCCGAATTTGGCGCGGTCCATGGACTGGTTAATTGTGCGGGCGTGGCGCCTGCCGAAAAGGTATTGGGCAAGGATGGGCCGCATCGCCTGGCGAGTTTTAGCCGGGTGATCAATATTAATTTGGTCGGTACCTTCAACATGATTCGCCTGGCTGCCGAGGCCATGATGCGCCATGCCCCGGATGCGGGTGGTGAGCGTGGCGTGATCATCAATACCGCTTCGGTCGCTGCGTATGAGGGGCAGTTGGGGCAGGCGGCTTATGCGGCGTCAAAGGGCGGTATCGTTGCCCTGACCTTGCCGGTGGCGCGTGAATTGGCGCGCAGCGGGATTCGTTGCATGACGATCGCGCCTGGCATTATGGAAACGCCGATGCTGCTCGGGATGCCGCCCGAGGTGCAGGATTCATTGAACAAAATGGTGCCTTTCCCGACCCGGATGGGGAAGCCGGCCGAGTATGCGGCGCTGGTTAAGCATATTGCCGAGAATGCTTATTTGAATGGCGAGGTCATCCGGCTGGATGGTGCCATCCGGATGGGGGTCAAATAAACTATACTGGGCACCCGCCCTTGACTGAAAAGGCACTTCGGTGCCTTTTTTATTTGCATGTCCCACGCTTCCTGTTATCACTGCGGTCAACCTGTTCCGGACGATCTGGATTTGTCGGTCGTCATCGATGAGCAGTCGCGTTCCATGTGCTGTTACGGTTGTCAGGCGGTGGCGCAGTCGATTGTCGACAATGGCCTGGCTGATTACTATCGCAGCCGCGATGCTTTGCCCGAGTCGCCGCGCGAGGCGATGCCGGCGGTGTTCGAACAGATGGCGATGTTTGATCATGCCGAATTCCAGAAAAGTTTCGTCAAGGCCCTGGGGGAGCATGAGCGCGAGGCATCGCTGCTGCTTGAGGGTATTACCTGTTCGGCGTGTATCTGGTTGAATGAGCAGCATATTGGCCGCTTGCCAGGTGTGACAGCGGTCGATATCAATTACACATCGCGCCGGGCGCGGGTGCGCTGGGATGAGTCCCGGATCAAGTTGTCGGATATTTTGCGGGCGGTGGCAGCGATTGGTTATCGCGCCTATCCCTACGATGCGGCAAAAAACGAAGAAATTTCCCGCAAGGAGCGTCGTGAGGCGCTATGGCGCTTGTGGGTCGCCGGATTTGGCATGATGCAGGTAATGATGTATGCCTACCCGGTATACATTGCCAATGGCGATATGACGCCGGATATCGAAAGCATCATGCGCTGGGCCAGCCTGGTGCTGACCTTGCCAGTGGTTTTTTATTCGTCCGCCCCTTTCTTTCGCAACGCCTGGCGTGATCTTAGATTGCGTCGCGTCGGTATGGATGTGCCGGTGGCGCTGGGGGTTGGTGCGGCCTTTCTGGCGAGTATCTGGGCGACGTTGCAGCAGGCTGGCGAGGTCTATTTCGATTCGGTGACGATGTTTGTCTTTTTCCTGCTGGGCGGCCGTTTTCTCGAGATGACAGCGCGGCAGAAGGCGCTGAGCGTGACCGAGGCGCTAGCCAAGTTGTTACCGGCGTTCGCACAAAAAATGCCCCATTTTCCGGTCGACCGTCAGACCGAGCAAAAAATGGTCTCCGACTTGCAGGTGGGTGATCACCTTCTGGTCAGACCAGGTGAGGTGCTGCCGGCAGATGGTCGGGTGGTCGAGGGCCGGAGTTCGGCGAATGAAGCTTTACTGACGGGTGAAAGTCTGCCGGTCAGCAAAGAGCCCGGGGATGCGGTGACCGGCGGCTCGATCAATACCGATAGTCCACTGGTCGTTCGTGTGGAGCAGGTGGGTGAGGGAACGCGATTGTCGGCCATCATTCAGTTGATGGAACGTGCAGCCGCCGAAAAGCCGAAAATTGTCGAACTGGCGGATCGGGTGGCCAGTTATTTTGTCGGCGCCCTGTTATTGGTGGCGACCTTGGCTGCCATCGGTTGGTATTGGGTCGACCCGGCGCGCGCTTTGTGGATTACGGTGTCCGTGCTGGTCGTAACCTGCCCGTGTGCCTTGTCGCTGGCCACGCCGGTCGCGCTGACCGTCGCAGCCGGGGCCCTGGCTCGTGACGGTTTGTTGGTGACGCGTGGTCATGCCATCGAAACCTTGGCGCGGGCGACGCATTTTGTTTTTGACAAGACCGGGACGTTGACCAGCGGCCGGATGCGCCTCAAGGAAACGGTGGCGCTTGCTGATTTCGATCGCGAGCGTTGTCTGCAGATTGCAGCGGCGCTGGAGTTTTCGTCGGAACATCCTATTGCCCGTGCCTTGCGCCATGCCGTAAAGGTGATCGACGTGCCAGCAATCGATGTTCATGCCGAGGCCGGTCGCGGTGTCGAGGGCTGGATTGACGGAGGGCGTTATCGGATTGGTCGACCAGATTATGTGCTGGCCATGGCCGAAGAGGGCGCAGGAAGCTTGCCGGATGTCTATCAGGAAATGCTGGCAGCGGGCGAAACGGTCATTGTTTTAGGGGGGGCGACAGGCTGTTTGGCGCTTTTTAGAATTGGCGATGAAATTCGTCCTGAGGCATCGGCGCTTATCGCCGCATTGCGCTCGGCAGGCAAATCAGTGGTTTTGCTGACGGGGGATGCACCGACCGTGGCGCAGCGTGTGGCGGCTGAACTGGGAATCGGTGCTGTGCACGCCGGGATGACCCCGCAGGGAAAACACGATTGCGTCAAGGCCTTGCAGGCCGCTGGTGCGGTGGTTGCCATGGTCGGTGATGGTGTCAATGATGCGCCGGTGCTGGCCCAGGCCCAGGTTTCGGTAGCCATGGGGGGCGGTGCCCAATTGGCTAGAACCCAGTCCGATTTTGTCTTGCTGTCGGAAAATCTGGCACATCTGCAGCAAGGCGTGCAGCGTGTTGGGTTGGCCTTGGTGGTGATCCGCCAAAATCTATGGTGGTCGTTTGTTTATAATTTCGTGGCCTTGCCGCTGGCCATTGCAGGCTACGTGACCCCTTGGTTGGCGGGCATCGGCATGTCAGCGAGTTCCTTGCTGGTGGTTCTTAACTCCTTGCGCATTCAGCGCATGAAAGCAAAGTGATGGAAAGTATCTATTTGCTCATCCCGGTTTCGGTGC
Organism: Dechloromonas sp.; assembly: GCA_028689015.1. Lineage (GTDB taxonomy): Bacteria > Pseudomonadota > Gammaproteobacteria > Burkholderiales > Rhodocyclaceae > Azonexus. The sequence continues at coordinate 10,105 of JAQTXC010000001.1, forward strand.
TTTTGGTCTTTGGCATTGCCGGCGCCTTTTGGTGGTCAGTCAAGAGCGGTCAATTTGATGATTTGGAGGGGCCGGGCTTTCGCGTTCTGATGGAGGACGAAGAGCGCAAGGCACGGCAGGATCAACCCATGGTCGAGAAAGAATGCGAACGTTGACTTGGGTCAACGAGTGATCCGCTTGCCTGGTGCAAGATGCGGACCTGTGCGAGGCAGTAGCCTTGCGAAAATTCTCTGTTGGGGTTGGGGTGCGTTGCGACGCACCCTTTTTTTGTTTGCGCATTACGCATGCCGCTGACAGTTCAGCTGGATCAAGAAGCCTCTTGAGTTGACCTAGGTCAAAACGACTCGCTCGAACTAGAATACCATCCGCTTTTAAGTGCCCCCTTAAGTCCAAGGTGGGCATTCCGTTTTTTATTAACGAGAGGTGGGTTCATGTCTGGAACGCAAACCACATACAACGATAAGGTCGTACGGCAATTTGCCGTCATGACTGTCATCTGGGGCATCGTCGGCATGCTTGTCGGTGTCATCATTGCTGCACAACTAGTTTGGCCGGAGCTGAATTTTGGCCCTTGGCTGCACTTTGGGCGCTTGCGTCCGTTGCATACCAACGCGGTTATTTTTGCGTTTGGTGGCTGTGCGCTTTTCGCAACTTCCTACTGGGTCGTGCAGCGTACCTGCCACACGCGCCTGTGGGGGGGTCCGCTGATTCCCTTTACCTTCTGGGGTTGGCAGATCATCATTCTTCTGGCCGCGATCACGCTGCCGCTGGGTATCACCAGTGGTAAAGAGTACGCTGAGCTGGAGTGGCCGGTTGATATCCTGATCACCTTGGTCTGGGTCTCTTATGCACTGGTCTTCTTCGGTACCATTGGCAAGCGCACCGTGTCCCATATTTATGTGGCGAACTGGTTCTTTGGTGCTTTTATCATTGCGGTAGCGCTGCTGCACTTGGTGAATAGTGCTGCAATGCCGATCACCTTGACCAAGTCCTACTCCGCTTACTCCGGTGTTCAGGATGCGATGATCCAGTGGTGGTATGGTCACAACGCGGTCGGCTTCTTCCTCACTGCGGGCTTCTTGGGCATGATGTACTACTTCGTTCCGAAGCAGGCTGGCCGCCCGGTTTACTCCTACCGTTTGTCCGTTGTCCACTTTTGGGCGCTGATCTTTACCTACATGTGGGCTGGCCCGCACCACCTGCACTACACGGCCTTGCCGGATTGGACGCAGTCGGTTGGTATGGTTTTCTCGCTGATTCTGCTTGCGCCGTCTTGGGGTGGCATGATCAACGGCATCATGACGCTGTCGGGTGCCTGGCATAAGCTGCGTGACGATCCTGTCCTGAAGTTCCTGATCACTTCCTTGTCTTTCTATGGCATGTCGACCTTCGAGGGTCCGATGATGTCGATCAAGACGGTGAATGCCTTGTCGCACTACACGGACTGGACGGTCGGTCACGTTCACTCGGGTGCGCTTGGTTGGGTGGCCATGGTTTCGATCGGTTCGATCTACTATCTGCTGCCGAAGCTGTTTGGCAAGAAGGAAATGTATAGCACCGGCCTGGTGACGACCCATTTCTGGATCGCTACGATCGGTACCGTGCTTTACATCGCTTCGATGTGGATTGCCGGTGTGATGCAGGGTCTGATGTGGCGCGCTGTTAATGCCGACGGTACGCTGGCTTACAGTTTTGTTGAGTCGGTCAAGGGTTCCTACCCGTTCTGGGCGATTCGCTGGCTGGGTGGCGTTCTGTTCCTGACCGGTATGTTGCTCATGGCTTACAACATGTTCAAGACGATCGCCGGTGGCAAGACCGAAGATATGCCGGTGATCGCTCCGGCTGGTCATCACGCTTGATTCGGGGGGAATAATAATGATCAAGCACGAGCAAATCGAGAAAAGCGTCACGCTGCTCATCGTTCTTACCCTGCTGGTTGTCCTTTGGGGCGGTCTGCTGGAAATCGTTCCGCTCTTCTTCCAGAAGTCGACCACGACGCCGGTTGAGGGCACCAAACCTTACGACGCTGTTCGTCTGGTCGGTCGCGATGTTTATGTCCGTGAAGGCTGTTTCCTCTGCCACTCGCAGATGATTCGCCCCTTCCGTGCAGAAACCGAGCGCTATGGCCACTACTCGGTGGCGGGTGAGTATGTATATGACCATCCGTTCCAATGGGGTTCCAAGCGGACAGGGCCTGACCTGCATCGCGTTGGTGGTCGTTATTCTGACGAATGGCAGCGTGCTCACTTGATGAACCCGCGTGACGTGGTTCCTGAGTCCAACATGCCGGCGTTTGCCTTCCTGGCCAACACAAAGGCCAAGGATTCGGTTGGTGCCGATGTTGAGAAAAAGATGGAGGTCATGCGCGGCTATGCGAATGCGCGCGGTATCCCGACTTACTCAGACGAGGAAATCAAGGGGGCCAAGGCCGCTATTGGCGATATGACTGAAATGGACGTTCTGATTGCTTACCTGCAGGGCATGGGTACAGCACTGAGCACCATGAAGCAATAAGCCATGGACATCAACGATCTGCGTTCCATGGTTACGGTTGCGGGCTTGCTCTGCTTCCTGGCAATCGTGGCATGGGCATACGGCAAGAGCAGCAAGAAGGGGTTTGAAGAAGCTGCCAACCTGCCGTTTGCAGAGGGTGATGATGACGGTGCGGCGAATCAATCGTCGCACCCGCGCTGAAATAAAGGAAAGCAAATGAGCGACTTCGTTAGCGATTTTTGGAACCTGTACGTCATTGTGATTGTGCTGGGCAGTATTCTGGCCTGTGCTGTATTGCTGATTGTTCAGGGCAAGGCGACTTTTACGCCAGGCAAGACCATGGGTCATGTTTGGGATGAAAGCCTTGAGGAATATAACAATCCGATGCCCAAGTGGTGGAGCTGGTTGTTTGTCATTACCGTAATTTTTGCACTGGTTTACCTGGCGCTTTATCCGGGCTTGGGTAACTTCAAAGGCATGCTGGGCTGGACTTCTGTTGGTCAGCACAAGATTGAAGTCGACAAGATGGATGCCACGGTCAAGCCTTTGTTTGACAAGTATCTGGCGATGGATGTCAAAGCTGTTGCGGGTGATAAACAAGCCATGGAAATGGGCAAGCGCTTGTATTTGACCTATTGCATGCAGTGCCATGGTGCCGATGCGCGTGGTGCCAAGGGCTTCCCGAATCTGACTGATAGCGACTGGCTGTATGGTGGCGAACCGGAGCAGATCAAGGAAACCATCAACAATGGTCGCATGGGTATGATGCCGGCACACGCTCACCTGGGTGCTGACACGATCAAGGAACTGGCTAATTACGTCCGTTCGTTGTCAGGTTTGCCCAATGATTCGCTGCTTGCAGCCAAGGGTAAGGAGGCATTCCAGACGGCGGGCTGTAGCGGTTGCCACGGTCCTGAAGCAACAGGGATGCAAGCTATCGGTGCCCCGAATCTGACCGACAAAGTGTGGCTGTATGGTTCCTCTGAGGCAACCATCATCCAAACCATCAACAATGGTCGTCAGAACAAAATGCCGGCTTGGAAAGAGTTCTTGGGCGATGCCAAAGTTCACTTGCTGTCGGCTTATGTGACCAGCTTGAGTCAGGGTAAATAAGCAGTAATGGCGGGGTGGCAGTTTTAACTGCTACCCCGCTTTTTCAGTTTGATTGGTATCAAAATTGCGTTTTAGAGCACTGGCTAATGTGCGGTCGAGCGCAATTCTGATACGGATGCAATGGAATGAACGACCAAAAGCCAGTATCGACCTCGATGACCGACGCCGAGGTAAAAGTTTCTTTCTACGAAAAGCACAAGAAAGTCTACATCCGGGATGTCAAGGGGTGGTGGAACTCTTGGCGCTGGGGCTTGGTTTGGTTCACTCAAATTCTTTTTTACGGACTGCCATGGCTTGAATGGAATGGTCGCCAGGCGGTTCTTTTGCATCTGGTTGAGCGAAAGTTTTATTTATTTGGTTTGGTTCTCTGGCCGCAGGATGTGTTTTATCTTGCACTGCTACTGATTATTTCCGCCTATGCACTATTTTTGTTTACGGCAATTGCCGGGCGCTTGTTTTGCGGGTATGCCTGTCCGCAAACGGTGTATTCAGAAATATTCATGTGGGTCGAAAATCAAATCGAGGGGGATCGAAACGCTCGCCTGAAGCTCGATGCAGGCCCGATGACGGCCCGGAAGATCAGGTTGAAACTTGGCAAGCACCTGGTTTGGCTGCTTATTTCTGTTTGGACCGGGTTGACCTTGGTGGCCTATTTCACGCCGGTCGCTGAATTGCAGGCTGCTTTGCCGTTTGACTTGTCGGGCTGGGAGTTATTCTGGATCCTGTTCTATGCTGGCTTCTGCTATATGCAAGCGGGTTTTTTGCGTGAGCAGGTTTGTAAGTACATGTGCCCTTATGCGCGCTTTCAGGGGGTGATGTTTGATCCTGATACGCTGGTCATTACATATGATCCGGCGCGCGGTGAGCCACGTGGTGTGCGTCGCAAAGCAGCCGCTGCGGCGCCACTGGGGGATTGCGTGGATTGTGCGTTGTGCGTTGTGGTTTGTCCGACCGGTATCGATATACGGAAGGGAATTCAATACGAATGTATTGGATGCGGCGCGTGCATTGATGCCTGTGATCCGGTCATGGAGAAATTGGGAAAGCCTAAAGGCTTGATCCGTTACACGACCGAGAACGCACTGGCTAAGCATCTGACCCACCAAGAGGTTCTTGCCCATTTGCTGCGGCCGAGGATTTTGCTTTATACGGTCATATTGATCGGTTTGGTGCTTTCTTCGACTTGGTCCCTGGCTACCCGTGTGCCACTCAAAATGGACGTGATTCGTGACCGTTCGCTTTTGGCGCGCGAGGCTGAGGATGGTCGGATAGAAAACGTGTATAACCTGAAAGTTATGAATACGACGGAATTGCCGCAACGTTATCATCTTGCGGTCGACGGCTTGGATGGGGTGAAATTGGTCGGCGATACGGCAATTGACGTGAATAGTGCAGAAAATCGTGAGATCACCGTCGTGGTTAGTGCGCCGCCAGAAAGTGGCAAGTTGGGGGCTAACACTATTTATTTTAATATTCGGGCCGAATCTGATGCGGCGATTGCCGTGCGTGAAAAGGCATCATTCCTGCTCCCTTGAGTTAATAAATGAGTACATCAATGTCTTTGAACAATCCTTCGCCGCCCTGGTACAAACAACGTTGGCCGTGGATACTGATTTCCGGACCGGCTATCGTGATTGTCGCAGGGGTGATTACCGTCTGGCTGGCCGTTGTCAGCAATGATGGTTTGGTCACTGATGACTATTACAAGCAGGGTCTGGCGGTTAATCAGCGTCTGCAACGTGACCATGAGGCGGCAAAGATGGGGTTGCATGGTGATTTGATGCGGTCGGGTAGCAATGTCCGCATGCTGCTGAGTCAATCAGGTGATGTTGGATTGCCTGAGCGGATTGTGTTGAAACTTGCGCATCCGACGCGAGCGGGCCAGGATATGGCTGTGGATATGCTCTCGGAAGGGCAGGGTTTTTACACAGGAAAACTGCCGGGAATGCTCGAGGGGCGTTGGCACGTCATTATCGAGGACCCGCAGGGGGTGTGGCGACTGCAAGGTGACTGGATGGCGGATGCTGAGCAACCGCTGCGCTTGGTTGCCAGAAGTGCCAATTAATTTTTTTGTTACTGGGAGGTGACTTATGGCTTGGGAATTGTTGTTGACAAGTGATATCGGTCTGATGAGCTTGGTCGTGATCGTCGGTGTGTTGGTAATCGGCGTTGTGATGGGCCGGATGTATGCGAACAAGATGAACGAAGAAAGCAAGCAGCACTGAAAAAGAGCTGGCTTGTCTAATCCCCGTCAGCCAATAGGCCGGACGGGGATTTTTTATGAGGCCTCGTGCAATAAATGTTGTTGCTGCCGGTCGTGAAACTGAAAGCAAGCGTTTTGTCTATCTTGCAAATAAAGCTGCAGGCACTGGGCGACGCTGGCAAAGGATAAATCCGCCCACGGAATTTCTTCGGCCTCGAACAGCCGGACTTCAAGACTTTCCGTGCCAGCCAGGTAATGGTCATTGCGCAAATGGCCACGGTAGAACAGGTGAACCTGGTTAATATGGGCAATGCTGAACATGGCGAATGGTGCGTCCAAGCGGACATCCGCCCCCGCCTCTTCATAGGTTTCGCGCCATGCAGCTTGTTCGGTGGTTTCGGCATTTTCCATAAAACCAGCGGGTAGCGTCCAGAATCCGCAGCGAGGTTCGATGGCGCGTCGGCAGAGCAGAATGCGTCCATCCCACTCAGCAACACAACCAACAATCAGACGTGGATTCTCGTAATGAATGTGCTTGCAGGTGGTGCATACCAGGCGGGGACGGTTATCACCATCGGGCGTGCTAAGGGCGGTTGCTTCCCCGCAAAGAGTGCAGAAACGGGTCAATTTTTTAGGCTGTTTGTCGAGGTTGGTATTTCAGCCAGTTTAGCATCGGAAAGTTCCGTGAAGCCTTGCTGTTCCGTAGATTCCACAAATCTGGCTTTGCACTCGGGCGAAACCTGTGGCTACAATAGCGGACACAAATAATTGCATGCGGCCCGAGTGACTGGCTGTTGCGGCAGGGGGCTCTGAATGTTTCTAATCGTCGGTTACGTGATCATCCTGGCTTCTGCGCTGGGTACTTACGCCGTCCACGGTAGTCTCCTTGCGCTCTGGGTGCCCCTGGAATACATCGCGATTTTTGGCTTGATGATTGGTTATTTCGTTGCTTCCAACAATCTTGGGTTGATTAAGGCAACGGTGGGAGCACTTCCTGGGGTTCTTAAAGGTTCCAAATATAACAAAGCGTATTATGTTGATGCACTGGCCATGCTGTTCGAGATTTTGGGCAAGGTGCGCAAAGAAGGGCTGATGTCGATCGAGGGGGACATTGAAAACCCGGACGCCAGTCCGATCTTCAGCAAGTATCCAAATATCGTGCATGACCATCATGTGATGGAATTTACGACCGACTACTTGCGAATGATGGTGGGCGGTAATCTGAATACTGTCGAAATCGAAAGTTTGATGGATGTCGAGTTGGAAAGCCACCATCATGAGGCAGCCGAGCCTGGTCATGTAGTCGGCGCTGTGGGCGGCGCTGTGCCTGCTTTCGGTATTGTGGTTGCGGTGATGGGTGTGGTGAACGTGATGGGCTCGGTCGGTAGTCCGCCGGCGGTACTTGGCAAGATGATTGGTGGCGCGTTGGTTGGTACCTTTCTGGGTATTCTTGTCTCCTATGGTTTTGTTGAGCCAATCGCCAAGTTGATGGAGCAGAAGGCGCATGCCGATTCGACGATTTATAAAATGATTAAGATGGTTTTGTTGGCTTCAATGTCTGGCTATGCCCCGCAAGTCGCTATTGAATTTGGACGCAAGGCGCTTGGTTCGCATGATCGTCCGGGTTTTGCCGAGTTGGAAGAGGAACTCAAGGCGCGCAAGGGTAAGTAAGCCCAGAGCGATAGCCGAGAACAGACAATGAGCGACGATTCCACACGCCCTATAGTCATTAAACGCAAGAAGGTGGTGGCTGGCGGGGCCCACGGTGGTGCCTGGAAGATTGCCTACGCTGACTTCGTGACAGCGATGATGGCTTTCTTTCTGCTGATGTGGCTTTTGGGGTCGACTGCCAAGGGGGATTTGAGCGGGATCGCCGAATTTTTCCAAAATCCCGTCAAGGTGGCGATGCAAGGGGGCAGTGGCAGTGGTGATGCGAGCAGTATTTTGCAGGGTGGCGGCCAGGATTTGACGCGGCAGGCAGGGCAGGTCAAACGGGGGGATGTCGAGTCACGAAAGTCTACGTCTTTTTCGAAAGAGGCCAAACTTGAGTTTCAGCGCAAGGAGCAGACAAAGCTTGAAACGCTGAAAGCTGATATCGAAAAGCTGATTGAAAAGAGTCCGCAGCTGGCACAATTCAAGAAGCAGCTATTGCTCGATATTACCTCGGAGGGTTTGCGCATTCAGATTGTCGATGAGCAGAATCGACCGATGTTTGACTCCAGCAGTGCAGACTTAAAACCCTATACTCGTGAGTTGTTGCGCCAGATTGGTGCTGCCCTGAATGCTGTGCAGAATCGAATCAGCTTGGCAGGGCATACCGATGCGGCACGCTTTGTGGGTGGGAGTCAGGGTTTCTCCAACTGGGAGCTGTCGACCAATCGGGCGAATGCTTCGCGACGCGAGTTGGTCGCGGGGGGAATGGACGATAACAAGGTGATTCGGGTGGTGGGCTTGGCGTCGACGGTGCTTTTCGATAAAAATGACCCACTCAATCCGGTCAATCGCCGGATCAGCATCGTGGTGCTGAATCAGCGGACCGAACAGGCCATCCTGCAGGAAGAAGGGCCGGAAGCTGAGGTGGATAACGAGGCGGAGTTGCCGGTGGGCTTGAAACTACCGGGAAGTGGTGCGACCTCGGGCTAATTGCGCACCGGGTGTGTATTCAAACTATTGAAAGACCAACGAGGAAAACATGGCAAAAACCATTCTTGCAATTGATGATTCGGCATCCATCCGTCAGATGGTTTCTTTTACGCTCAAAAGTGCCGGCTACGATGTCGTTGAGGCGGTGGACGGCATGGACGGTCTGGACAAGGCTAAGGCGCGCAGTGTCAATCTTGTGCTCACTGACCAGAATATGCCGCGCATGGACGGGTTGACCCTGGTCAAGACGTTGCGGGCTATGCCGCAATATGCCTCGACGCCTATCCTGATGCTGACCACCGAGTCTTCGGATGCCATGAAGTCGCAGGGGCGTGCTGCCGGTGCGACGGGGTGGCTGGTCAAACCGTTTGATCCCCAGAAGTTGATCGAGGTCGTGCGTAAGGTGATCGGCTGAAACGCTGACCAGGCATTTTGCCAAGTTGGATCCGAATCGGTGGCTTATGCGCTTGCCGACGGTAGGGGGAGAGCATGGCTATCGACATGAGTCAGTTCTATCAGGTGTTTTTCGAGGAATCGGCAGAACACCTGGCAGCAATGGAAGGATTGTTGCTCAATCTGGATGTTGAAAATCCGGATTCCGAGCAGTTGAATGCGATATTTCGTGCCGCGCACTCAATCAAGGGCAGTGCCGGCACCTTTGGTTTTACCGATCTGGCCGAAACAACGCATATCCTCGAAAATTTGCTCGACCGGATACGCAAGCATGAACTGGCGTTGACCGCCGGTATGGTTGATGCCTTTCTGGCTAGTGGCGATTGCTTGCGCGATATGCTGGAGGGCCACCAAGGTCGGGGTGGGGCAGACCCGGCCGTTGTTGAGACGATTTGTCAGCGCTTGCGCCAGTTGTCGAGTGGAATAGCTCAGCCGGTTGTGACGGCGACTGTGGAGGGGGGGCTCACCTCAGCGGTTGCTGCAGATGATGAGGTGGCGGTCAAGCCAAGTTTGCCTACTAACGGCTTGCATGTTTTCGATATTCAGTTTTTACCTACCGAGATTGCGACCCAGGGGGTTGGGGTTAACAACTTGCTGGACGAGTTGGCTGGGATGGGGCGTTTGGATGTCTTGCAGCGCCCGCAATCAAGTGGAAGTGGATTTTGGGAGCTGCGCCTGATTACTGATGTGGCGCGTGAAGTATTTGCTGATCAGATCGATTTTGTCGCGGATAACGGAGCTTGGCGTATTACCGAGGACACCTCGGTTGAGGTTGACGGAACAACCGCCTTCGGTTTTTTTGGTGACATGCCTGGTGTGCCTGATAGCGTGCGCGGCTATGGATTCTTTAATGGGGAGCCCCTGCCTTCGCCCAGCATGGCGGAGGAGGGAGATGGTTATGGGTTTTTTGAACCATTGCCTGTATCGCCCCTATCTGTGAGCAGCGATGAAGGGGATGGCTACGGTTTCTTTGAGCCTTTGCCCTCCCCTGTGACTATCCCACCGCTGACTCCTCCCGTGATGGCGGAAGAGGGCGATGGTTATGGTTTTTTTGCACCACTGCCGACCCCCGCTGTTACGCCACCTGTATCTGCACCGATGCCGGTCGCTGCCCCCGTTGCTGTGCCTGCGGTAGTTGAGAGTGCGCCGGCGCCGGCCAAAGCAACTGCCCCGGCGCGTGCAGCACCCACCGCCGCCGCAGCCAGCGATTCATCGATCCGGGTCAGTATCGACAAAGTCGATCAACTGATCAATTTGGTTGGCGAGTTGGTCATCACGCAGGCCATGTTGCTGCAGACGGTCAGCCAGTTGGAGGCGCAGGCGCCGGAACGTCTGAGCAATGGCCTTGCCCAGTTGGAACGCAATACCCGTGATCTGCAAGAATCGGTCATGTCGATCCGCATGATGCCGATATCATTTGTCTTTTCCCGCTTCCCTCGCGTGGTTCGCGATTTGTCGAGCAAGTTGGGCAAGCAGGTGGAGTTGAAGACGTCGGGTGAAACGACCGAGTTGGACAAAAGTCTGATTGAACGCATCACGGACCCATTGACTCACTTGATTCGGAATAGTCTGGATCACGGGGTTGAGTTGCCTGAAAAACGGCAGGCGGCTGGCAAGAATCCCACCGGGACGATTACCCTGAAGGCCTATCATCAAGGCGGCAACATCGTCATCGAGGTGGGTGACGACGGTGCGGGCTTGCACCGCGACCGGATTTTGTCCAAAGCCCGCGAACGTGGTTTGCAGATTTCGGATCAGATGACTGACCAGGAAGTCTTCAACCTGATTTTCGAAGCTGGTTTTTCAACGGCTGAGCAAGTGACCGACGTTTCGGGGCGTGGTGTCGGCATGGATGTCGTCCGCCGCAATATTCAATCGATGGGTGGTCGGGTCGAGATTGAATCCATGGCGGGGGTTGGCACCCGGATGACCGTTCGTCTGCCGCTGACCTTGGCTATTCTCGACGGCATGTCGGTGGCGGTGGGGGAACAGACTTATATCTTGCCCTTGTCCTACGTGATCGAGTCCTTGCAGCCGCAGCGCGGTGACATCAAGACATTGTCTAACCAGGCGCGACTCATTCAGGTACGGGGCGAGTATTTGCCCGTTGTGGTCCTGCACGAAGTCTTTGGGTTGAAGTCGTCGTGGAATGATTTGACGCAGGGCATCATGGTGGTCCTCGACGCAGATGGCACCAAGGCAGCGCTGTTTGTCGATGCGCTGGTCGGCCAGCATCAGGTGGTGATCAAGAGTCTCGAAGCCAATTATCGCAAGGTGCCTGGTATTTCAGGTGCGACCATCATGGGGGACGGTCATGTCGCCCTGATTCTCGACGTGTCGGCCATTGCCGGCATGGCTCGATCGACGATGCAGAAAGCCGGCTGACGGCACGGAGGAGTGGAGCATGGAAACCAAGACGCATGGCACGAATGTCAGCGATGAAGAGAGCGTCACCAGCGAATACCTGACTTTTACGCTGGGCAGCGAAGAGTACGCGATCGATATTCTCAAGGTCCAGGAAATTCGGGGCTACGAACCGCCGACGCTCATTGCTAACGCGCCGCCTTTCATCAAGGGGGTGATTAATTTGCGTGGCATCATCGTGCCGATTGTCGACCTGCGCATCAAGTTTCAATTGGGCAAGGTTGAGTACACGCCATTCACTGTGGTCATTATCCTGAATGTCGCCGGTCGGGTCATTGGTGTGGTGGTTGACAGTGTTTCGGATGTCATTTCGCTGAGTTCGGGGCAGATTCGTGCGGCGCCTGATTTTTCAGGCACCTTTGACACCAAGTACATCGTGGGCTTGGCATCGGTGGAAGCACGCATGTTGATCATCACCGACATCGAGCGCTTGATGACCAGTGCTGATATGGAACTCATCGACCGCAACGTCGACTAGCCCACCCCCACAGGAAAGAGCGAAATGTTGAATTTGCGCGAATACCGAATCGGTAGCCGTCTGATTGCCTCCACGATCGGTGCCTTGATTCTGATGTGCGTCTTGGTTGCCATCGCATTAAGCAGTCTGAAAAGTATCAGTGGCAAGGCCGAACAGGTGGCTCAGGGAACCCAGGCCGGGGCCGAACTGGCCGTTGAACTGAGGACGCGGATGGCCAACATCGGCCAGCATGTTCGCAACGCCATTATCTACGAAGAGTTTGAGCGCCAGCAGGCCGAAGAAAAAGCGGCGCTTGCCCAATTGGCCGACTATGGCAAGCGGGAGCAGCTGCTTCAGCAATTGTTGGAAGAAGCTGGAGCTCACGAGCTTGGCCAGCGCCTGGCGAAAAATCGCCAGATGGCCGAGGCTGCGATCAACAAAATGTACGAACTGATTCGGGCCGGTAATCGGCCTGATGTTGACCTGCATTTCCAGAAAAACTTTGTCCCCGCCATGCAGGACTGGTCAGTCGCGATCAGCGATTTCGTGGTCCTTAGTAAAAACCGCAGTGATGCCGCTTTGGTGGAGATGGCCGAGGTGCGTGGTCAGGCACAGACAACAATGTTGTTGATGATGGCCTTGGCTGCGTTGGTCATGATTCCGGCAGGGTTGTGGATTACTCGGCTGATTACCCGCCCGCTGGGCGATGCCCTGAATTTGGCGGAGTCGGTCGCTGGCGGTAATTTTGATAATTCAGTTAATGCGGAAGGGCAGGATGAAACGGCGGGCCTGCTGCGAGCGCTCGACAAAATGCAGCGTGACCTCAAGTCACAACGCGCCAGCCAGGTGGCGAGCGCAGCGTCTGCCATGCGCATCAAGGTCGCACTGGATGTTGGGTCAAATAGCGTGATGGTGGCTGATAACGACGGGTTGATCATTTATTGCAATGCTTCAGCTCTGAGCATGATGCGCAATGCCGAGGCGGATATCCGCAAGGATTTACCCGCTTTCCGGGCAGATAACATTCTGGGTTCCAGTTTCGATATCTATCACCGCAATCCTAGCCACCAGCGCAATCTTCTCGCTGCAATCTCGGCTCCGCATCGCTCACAAATTACGGTTGGTGGCCGGACGTTTTCGCTGGTCGCTTCGCCTATTCGCAACGAGGCGGGGGAGCGGCTCGGGACGGTGGTTGAGTGGTTGGACCGGACGGCCGAAGTGGCGATTGAGAATGAGGTCAGTGACATCATTACGGCCGCGGTGGCGGGTGATTTCTCTCGCCGGGTTGATGTCAGTGACAAGCAAGGCTTTTTCCGCAAACTGACCCAGGGGATGAACGATTTGCTCGACGCCAACAGTCGGGCGCTCGATGATGTGGGCGCCATGTTGAATCGTCTGTCGCAAGGTGACCTGACCCGAAAAATCGACACGCAGTATCAAGGGGTGCTCGGCCGTTTGCGTGATGACGCCAATGTCACGGTCGACAACCTGCAGGAGATCATTTTCTCGATCAAGAGTGCGACCGATGCGATCAACACGGCGGCCCAGGAGATCGCTTCCGGCAACGCCGATTTGTCCGGGCGTACCGAGCAACAGGCCTCCAGCCTGGAAGAGACGGCTTCAAGTATGGAAGAACTGACCGGGACTGTGCGACAGAATGCCGACAATTCGCGGCAGGCCAACCTGTTGGCTGAAACGGCGCAGCAGGTGGCTGAACGCGGGGGGGCGGTGGTTGGGCAGGTGGTCGAGACGATGAGTGCCATTCGTCAGTCGAGCAGCAAGATTGCCGACATTATCGGGGTAATCGATGGCATTGCTTTCCAGACCAACATCTTGGCGCTGAATGCTGCAGTCGAAGCGGCGCGGGCTGGTGAGCAGGGCCGGGGTTTTGCGGTGGTGGCGACCGAGGTGCGCAATCTGGCGCAACGCAGCGCAGCAGCTGCCAAAGAAATCAAGGGGCTGATCTCTGATTCGGTTGACAAGGTCGAGGTCGGGAATCGTCTGGTCGATCAGGCTGGCCGGACGATGAGTGAGGTGGTGGCCAGTATTCAGCGCGTGGCGCGAATCATGGCCGATATTTCCTCGGCCAGCGTCGAGCAATCAACGGGCATTGATCAGGTCAGCCTGGCCGTCAGTCAGATGGATGAGGTGACGCAGCAAAATGCCGCCTTGGTTGAAGAGGCGGCGGCGGCGGCCGAGAGTCTCGAGGAGCAGGCGCGCAACTTGTCTCAAGCGGTGGCGACTTTCCGATTGTCCGGCAGTGTGGTGATCGAAGGGCAGTCGGCGATTTCCGGCCTGGATTTCGACGCTGCGATTGAGGCGCATGGCAAGTGGAAGAAGCGCTTGCTCGATTATGTAGATGGTGGGAACGAACAGCTTGATCCCGCCATTGTGGGTCGTGATGACCAGTGCGCGCTAGGTTGCTGGATTCATGGCGATGGCCGCTCACTGCGCGGTAACGCGCAATACGGTGATCTCAAGATCGAGCATGCCGGCTTCCATCGCTGCGCGGCGGATGTCATTCGTACCCACATGACGGGAGACAGTGCAGGGGCTCGTGAGCAGATCGATGGGGAGTTTTCCAATCGTTCCAAGCGGGTGATCGGCTTGATCGAAGTCATGCGCAGTGGCAAGAAAAAAGCCGAACCTGTGCGGTTGACCGCCAATGTCCGACCCGTTCAGAAGCTGACTTCGGGCCAGGTTCCCGTGGCGCGGCTGACAGCGCCGGATGACGACGAGTGGGCCGAGTTTTAACTTGGCCAAGGAGACACGACTGTATGCGTAATAACCAGCCTGTCACCCAGAACGAAGTGGTTCTTGGTGAAGACGATTTGATCGTTTCAAAGACCGACCTCAAGGGACAGATCACCTATATCAATGCGGATTTTGTCCGGATCAGCGGCTTTTCTGAAACGGAATTGCTCCTGCAGCCGCACAATCTGGTTCGTCATCCGGACATGCCAGAGGAGGCTTTTGCCGATCTGTGGCGTGACCTGAAGGCCGGTCGGCCATGGACCGGGCTGGTCAAGAACCGCTGTAAAAATGGCGATTTTTATTGGGTTCTGGCGACCGCCACCCCTTTGCACGAGAACGATCAGGTCGTGGGCTATCTGTCAGTTCGCCGGAAGCCGACGGTGGCCCAGGTTGAAGCGGCTGAGGCCGCCTATCGGATGTTCCGGGAAAAACGGGCCGGTGGCATGCGGATTCGCCATGGGGCGGTGGCACAGGGAGGGGAGGGTTTTTTTGCCCACTGGTCGCTGCGCGCCAAGATGTTGTCTGGTTTTGCTGCCGTGCTGTTGGC
Source organism: Dechloromonas sp. (assembly GCA_028689015.1). Lineage (GTDB taxonomy): Bacteria > Pseudomonadota > Gammaproteobacteria > Burkholderiales > Rhodocyclaceae > Azonexus. The sequence goes on from JAQTXC010000001.1 coordinate 25,192, forward strand.
CATGGCCTTGATTGCCGGGGTTGGCATCTGGGGTATGAGTCAAACCAATCACGCGGTCGACGATCTGTATCAGGGAAAATTATTGCCCAGTCAGGAATTGGCAGCGATTGGTCGCTCGCTGGCCGATGGCCGGGCGCAAGTGTTGTTGTCCTTGCAACATAATCCAACGGGCGTTTATGCGCACTTGCATGACCATCCGCTGGCTTTTCACCTCGATAAAATTGCCCAGGCAGAAGCTGACATTAGTCGATTGTCGACATCGTTTTCGGCACGGGTGGTCAACGAGCTGCCTGCTGCGCAATTGACAGCGTTCAACGAGGCGCGTCAAAAGCTGGCCGAGGAGGGGCTGGCCACGGCGCGGGTCGCTTTGGCGGCAGGGGCTTTCGATGAAGCCAACATGATTCTGCTGAAAAAGATCAACCCGCTGTACGGTGACGTGGTCAAGCAATCGGACGCTTTATATGCAGCACTCGAAGCATCCGGTGCTGCCGCGTTTGCCAATAGCACGGCACAGTTTGAAAGCAACCGCTGGGAAATCCTCCTGATCGCTTCCTTGGCCCTGGTGGCTGGTTTGGTCATCGCTTTGCGCATCGTGGCGTCCGTGACCCGACCCTTGGATGACATTCTGGCGACCTTCCGTTCGCTGGCCAATGGCAATTTCACCCGAAATGTGGATTTGTCGCGTAACGATGAATTGGGCAAGGTCCTGCAAGGCCTGCAGGCCATGCAGATCCAGCAGGGATTCAGTGTGGCCGAGACCACGCGGGTCGCCAACGACAATCTGCGTATCCGCATTGCCCTGGATTGCGTATCGGCCAATTTGCGAATCGCTGACGATGATGGCCTGGTGCTCTACGCCAATCGTGGGCTGCTCAGTACCTTGCAGCAAATTGAGCCAGGTTTGCGTGAGCAGCAGCCAGGTTTCGCGGTCGACCGCTTTGTGGGCAGCAATATTGGCGCTTTTTATCAAGATCCAGCGGCAGCGCTCAAAAGCCTGCGCGAACTCAAGGCGACGCGTAGTACGGAACTGGATATCGGTGGCCGGATTTATAACGTGGTGACCAATCCGATCATCAATGATCGTGGTGAGCGTTTGGGAACCGTGGGCGAGTGGATCGATCGCACAGCAGAAATTAATGCCCAGCGTTCGGTGGCTGCCCTGATTCAGCAAGCATCGGCGGGTGATCTGGCAGCGCGCATGGAAATTGGCCAATTGGAGGGCTTCTATCGCGAGTTGGGTCATGGAATCAATCAACTGGTTGAAACCACCGAGAAAGCAATCAACGAGATTGGCCAATTGCTGGCACAAGTGGCGCAAGGTGATCTGACCCGTTTGATTCACAGTGAATACCACGGCACCTTCGGCCAATTGCGTGACGATGCGAATCAGACCGTCAGTCGCTTGCGTGAATTGGTGGGGGGTATCCAGATCTCGGCCGAGACGATCAATACGGCAGCCAAGGAAATTGCGGTTGGCAATCAGGATCTATCAGGACGGACTGAGGAACAGGCCAGCAGTCTTGAGGAAACAGCCTCTAGCATGGAAGAGCTAACCGGGACGGTGCGACAGAATGCCGACAATGCCCGGCAGGCCAATGAACTGGCTGTACAAGCCCAGGGGGTCGCCGAGCGCGGTGGCGCAGTGGTGGCTGAAGTTGTGCAGACGATGTCAGAAATCAACCGGTCGAGTAGCAAAATAGCTGACATTATTGGGGTGATTGATGGAATCGCTTTCCAGACCAATATTCTGGCACTCAATGCGGCCGTCGAAGCGGCTCGGGCGGGAGAGCAGGGCCGTGGTTTTGCGGTCGTGGCGACCGAGGTACGTAATCTGGCGCAGCGCAGTGCCGCAGCCGCCAAAGAAATCAAGGGGCTGATTTCCGATTCGGTCGACAAGGTCGAAGCGGGCAATCGTCAGGTCGACCAGGCTGGACGGACTATGGAGGAGGTGGTTACCAGCATCAAGCGCGTGGCCCGGATTGTGACCGATATCGCTGAAGCGAGTCGTGAACAAAGTGCCGGCATTGATCAGATTGGCCGCGCGGTTAGTCAGATGGATGAGGTGACGCAGCAGAATGCTGCGCTGGTCGAACAGGCCGCTGCTGCCGCCGAGAGCTTGGAAGAGCAGTCTGAGCAGTTGGCGAAGGCGGTGTCGGTTTTTCGAACCAATGCGACGATGGTGGCGACCAGGCCAGCGGCCTCTTTGCCGCATCCAGTAGTTTCCGGGGGGGGGCCGCGGCCTGCAGCCCCGGGGCGCCAGGCACTGCCCGCCGCGACGGTGGACGACGAATGGGCTGAATTTTGAATTGTTCGATGACTTGGTTTGCCTGAAAAGGATATGCGATGAGAAATAACCAGCCAGTGACGCAGAAGGAAGTGATTTTCCCAGCCGGGAAAATGATCGTTTCAAAAACTGATCTGCAAGGTCGGATCACTTTCGTCAACCGTGACTTTATCGATATCAGTGGTTTTACCGAGAGCGAATTGCTGGGCCAGTCACACAACATTGTTCGTCACCCGGATATGCCGTCCGCAGCCTTTGCGGATTTGTGGGGCAATTTAAAGACGGGGCGGCCGTGGACTGGTTTGGTCAAAAACCGTTGTAAAAATGGTGATCACTACTGGGTGGTGGCCAATGCGACCCCCATTTTCGAAAATGGTCAGGTCAGTGGCTACATGTCGGTTCGGTCACTGCCGACGCGGACACAGGTTGATGCGGCCGAGAAAGCCTATCGTGAACTGCGCGAAGGGCTCGTGCGTGGGATGACCGTACGCGATGGGCAAGTGGTGCGGGCGGGCTTTTCCTGGTCGGAATGGCGTCGTTCGCGCTCCATCGGGCAGCGGATTTTTGCCATTTGTGTCCTGTTGACCGCGGGCATGTTGTTGCTGGGTGGCTTGGGGATACGAGGTGTTTCTGAGACCACGCAGCGCCTGGATTCGGTCTATCGTGAGCAGGTCGTACCCTTGCAGCAGTTGAAAGAGGTCGCGGATGCCTATGCGGTATCGATCGTTGATCTATCGCACAAGACGCGCGATGGGGCGGAAAGTTTCGAGTCGGCGCTTGATAAAGTCAAACGTGCAGAAACTGTGATTCAGTCCGGCTGGAAAGCCTACACGGCCAATGTCCTGACACCTGAAGAGCAGCGCTTGGCCACGGAGTTGCAACCTCTGATGAAATTGGGGGATGAAGCGACGTCCCGTTTGAAAGCTATCCTGGCGGAGGGGGACCGGGGGGCGCTGAGTGTTTTTGCTGCACAGGCGCTTTATCCTGCAATTGACCCGATATCAGACAAAATTGGCGAATTGGTTAACCTGCAACTGACTTTGGCGCAGGTCGCAGTCAAGGCGGCAGATGAAGATAACGCAGCCTTCAAGGTCCGATTTGGCTTGCTCATTGCGGCATTCGGCTTGGTTGGTTTGATGCTGTCCGTGGCTCTGGTGGCGGCGATCCGGCGTCCGATTACTGCGGCTGCGACCTTCTTTCGATCTCTCGCCGAAGGGCGTACTGACGTCACCATCAATTTCGAACAGCGCGATGAATTGCTGGCGATATCCGATGCAGCACGCATGATGCAGATCAAGAGTGGGTGGGATCTGAATTCGACGCAAGAGATACTGGCTGATGCCCAACGCATTCAAATGGCGCTTGATGGGGCAGAAATCCCGATGACTATCTCGAATCAGGACAATATTCTGATTTATATGAATCGGGCCGCAGAGCGCTTGTGGACCCTGATGGAACCGGCGATGCAGCAGCGGGTTCCCGGGTTTTTGGTGGCTAATCTCCGTAACCATGCCTTGGTCGATTTTTTTGACGATGAGTCGATGAAGTCGGCGTATCGGGGTGAAATTGCCGAGACGCGCCAACTGGACGTTCAAATGTGCGGTCGTATCTTGCGGGTCACGGCGACGCCGGTACGCGATTCGCGAGGCCAATATCTTGGCCGAGCCAGCCAGTGGATTGACCGTACCCTGGAGGTGGCGGTTGAAAACGAGGTGGCTGATATTGTGGGTGCTGCGGCGCATGGTGATTTTTCTCGACGAGTGGATGAAGCGGGCAAGCAGGGCTTTTTCCTGCGCCTGGCCTCTGACTTGAATACCTTGTTGCAGACCAGTCAACTCAGTCTGGACGAAGTTGCTCAGGTGTTGTCCGCCATCGCCAGTGGCGATCTGGGGCAGCGTGTTGGTCGTGACTATTTAGGCACTTTTGCGCAGTTGAAGGATTCGACCAATCTGACCGCAGAACAGTTGTCAGCGATCATCGAGCAAATTCGACAGGCTAGCGATGCCATCAACGTGGCCGCCCGCGAAATTGCAACCGGTAATCAGGACTTGTCGAGTCGAACCGAAGAGCAGGCCTCAAGCCTGGAGGAAACGGCGTCGAGCATGGAACAACTGACCAGCACCGTGAAACAGAATGCCGATAATGCCCGCCAGGCGAACGAGCTGGCTTCCGGCGCGCAGTTGGTGGCAATCAAGGGCGGTGAAGTGGTGGGTGAAGTCGTGGCGACGATGACGGCGATCAATGATTCCAGTCGGCGTATTGCCGACATCATCGGCGTGATCGATGGCATTGCTTTCCAGACCAATATTCTGGCGCTGAACGCGGCGGTAGAAGCGGCGCGCGCCGGTGAACAAGGTCGGGGTTTTGCCGTGGTGGCCACCGAGGTTCGTAACCTGGCGCAGCGTAGCGCGGCAGCGGCCAAGGAAATAAAAGGGCTGATCTCGGAGTCTGTGGATAAGGTAGAAAGCGGCAATCGTCTGGTCGATCAAGCTGGGCGGACGATGAGCGAGGTCGTGTCGAGCATTAAACGGGTGGCCGCGATTGTGACCGATATTGCCGAAGCCAGTCGTGAGCAGAGTGCGGGGATCGAACAAGTCAGTCTGGCGGTGAGTCAGATGGATGAAGTGACACAGCAAAATGCTGCCTTGGTTGAACAGGCTGCTGCCGCGGCTGAAAGCCTTGAGGAACAGGCCGAATCGTTGGTTCGAGCCGTAGCCATCTTCCGCCTGCAAGCAGGGGGTGCGGTGGCCCCTGCGGCGCTGCCGCACCCTGCCAGCAAGTCCTCGGCTGCACCGCAGGCAGAGCAAAAAAAGCTGCCGCGAGCGCGTCTTGATGATGAATGGGCGGAATTTTAAGCATGATAGACAGTGTGAAATCTTCTGCTTTGCCGCGAAGTACGGATAAGAGTGCTCGCGAACAGGAGCCGTTGGGGAGTGGCCGAGAGTTCTCCTTCAACGACAGTGATTTCGAACGGGTACGCAAGCTGATCTACCAACACGCCGGTATTTCGCTGTCTCCGGTCAAGAAGGACATGGTCTATTCACGGTTGGCGCGTCGTCTGCGGGCATTGAACAAGCGTAGCTTTACAGAATATCTCGATGGCCTGGAGCGCCATGGGGGCGATGAGTGGGAGCGCTTCGTCAACTCGTTGACGACTAACTTGACCTCATTTTTTCGTGAGCCGCATCATTTCCCGATATTTGCCGATCATTTGCGTCGACTGGGGACGCGCCGACCGATTCGTATCTGGTGTTCAGCTGCTTCGACCGGTGAGGAGCCCTATTCGATTGCCATTACCGTTGCTGAAACCTTTGGCTTAGAGGTTTCCCATGTCTCCATTGTGGCTTCTGATCTCGATACCAATGTACTGGCGACAGCGCAAAAAGGGGTTTATCCGATTGAGCGGGTTGAAAAACTGTCGCCGGAGCGTCTGCGCAAGTTTTTTCTGCGTGGCACGGGGTCACAGGAAGGTTATGCCGCGGTTCGACCGGAATTGAAGCGTCTGATCGAATTCAAACGGGTCAATTTGCTTGATGCTAGTTATCCAGTCAAGGCGCCAGTCGATATTATTTTTTGTCGTAACGTAATGATTTATTTCGATAAACCGACGCAGTACAAAATCCTGGCCCGTTTTGCGCCCCTGATGCAGGATGAGGGCTTGTTGTTTGCTGGTCATTCGGAAAGCTTTCTGCATGCAGCGGACCTCTTTAAGTCCCAGGGCAAGACCGTCTATTCCCTGACCCGGGCTGGAAAGTAAGGAACCGCGTGCAGCACGCCTACGACGAACATCTCGCCGCCAACCGCTATTTCGATCGCAGTTTCCAGTCTGAAGCCGCCAAAATCCTGCCGGGGGAATATTTCGTGTCGGATCAGGGCATGTTGCTGGTCACCGTGCTGGGCTCTTGTGTGGCGGCGTGTATTCGCGATACCGAAGCAGGAATTGGCGGAATGAATCATTTCATGCTGCCGGACGACGGTGGGCGTGAAACGGTGACTGCCTCAGCCCGCTATGGGACCTATGCGATGGAGGTGCTGATCAATCATTTGTTGAAAAGTGGCGCCCGTCGCAATCGTCTGGAGGCCAAGGTATTTGGTGGCGGTGCGGTACTGTCGAGTCTGTCGAGTAGCAATGTCGGCGTCCGTAATGCCGAATTTGTCCTCAATTATCTAAAGATAGAGAAAATTCCCGTGGTGGCCAAGGATCTGCTCGATGCCTATCCGCGCAAAGTCTATTTTTTCTCTGAAACTGGGCGGGTTCTGGTGAAGAAACTGCACCGGGTTCATAACGACACCTTGTTTAGTCGTGAGCAGGACTACAAGCAGCGATTGTCCGGCTCGGCCATGGAGGGTGATGTGGAGTTGTTTGAATGAGCACTCAGACGTGGTGGATGTTTGTTGGTACGAAGGAATGTGACGCATGAAAATACGGGTCTTGGTGGTTGATGATTCAGCACTGATGCGTGGTTTGTTGACGGAAATGCTTAATAGCGCGCCCGACTTGGAGGTTGTTGGCGCGGCACCCGATGCCCAGATCGCCAGAGAGATGATCAAAACGCTCCAGCCAGATGTGTTGACCCTGGACGTTCACATGCCTGGAATGGATGGCCTGGAATTTCTTGAACGACTGATGCGTTTGCGCCCAATGCCCGTGGTGATGGTTTCATCCTTTACCTTGCAGGGTTCAGAAACAACGTTGAAAGCGCTTGAGTTGGGTGCGTTTGACTTTATTGGTAAACCGCGTGCTGATACGGTCAATAGCATGGAGCAGTACGCCGAGGAGCTGGCCGATAAAGTTCGGGCAGCTAAGAGTGCGCGTGTCCAGTTGCGCCGCCCCGCCGTATCGCACGGTCTTACGCATGCGCAGCCCAGCAATACACGTCAAGCTGGCTCGGTGTCGCCGAGCAAGCCTAGACCATTGGCAGGTGTTGGCACTGGGAAAATTATCTTTTTGGGGGCGTCGACCGGGGGTACCGAGGCGATTAAAGAGTTTTTGCTGGGTATTCCAGCCGATTGTCCGCCGATTCTGATTGTTCAGCATATGCCGGAGACGTTTACTGCTTCTTTCGCTCGTCGTTTGGATAGCCTGTGCCTACCTCGCGTGATTGAGTCGCAGGGCAATGAGCGGGTTGAGTCGGGTACTGTTTATGTGGCCCCGGGGCATTCGCATTTGCAGATTCGCAAGTCAGGCGGGATCTTGCAAACCGAATTGTCGTCTGCTCCTCCCGTTAATCGGCATCGCCCGGCAGTGGATGTGTTGTTTAATTCGGCCGCCGATGTGGTGGGGCGCCAGGCACTGGGCATTATCCTGACCGGTATGGGCAAAGATGGCGCGCAAGGCATGTTGCGCATGCGCCAGGCCGGCGCGCGTACTTTCGGACAAAATGAGGCCACATGTGTGGTCTACGGCATGCCTCGCGAAGCGCAGAGTGTGGGGGCGGTTGAGGAGCAATGTGCTTTGAGCGATATGGCGCAGCGAGTTTTGGCCGCCCTGGCTCGGTAAGCTTGTCGGCGAAGTGTAAAGTATTAAACTAGCGAATTGACCCCAACTATTTTTAGGAAAAATCATGCAAGCGATGGTTAGCAAGAATGGATCTGCCGCAACGATCAAACTATCCGGACGTTTTGATTTCAATACACACCGCGAATTTCGCAGTGCTTATGAGCCATTGGTTTCTGAGCCAACGGTGCAGTCTGTTGTGGTTGATTTCTCGGGGGTGGAATATCTAGACAGTTCCGCGCTGGGGATGTTGCTGATGTTGCGCGACAAGTTAGGTGGGGCAGGCAAAGAGGTTGCACTAAGCGGCGTCTTGGGCAATGTCAAGCAAGTGCTTGATATCGCCAACTTTGGCAAGCTTTTCAATATTTCCTGATTGATTTTATGCCGTCCGGGCGGACGCAGGTCGGCCGACGTTTTGCCGATGGGCACGAGTGTGCTAGCGTTGCTTGGCAAAAGAGCCCATGGTGTGCCGAGTGAGGGATGACAAATGTCGGAATTGTTGAAAAATATTGATGCAAGAACAAAGCTGGCCGGTACTAATAAGCTAGAGATCCTGCTTTTTTCACTTGGCGTTGATCCGCGGACTGGCCGGCGTGAAACTTACGGCATCAATGTGTTCAAGGTCCGTGAAGTCATGCGTTCGCCGGTCATTACTGCTGCGCCGGAGATGCCTGCCTCGGTCGAGGGGATGGTCAGCCTGCGTGGCGCTTTGGTGCCGGTTATCGACTTAGCCAAATATTCCGGATTTTCAGCCGACACCCCCCGTGAAATCATGATTGTTACCGAATATGCGGGCCATACGCAGGGATTCCTGGTTGAAGGCGTCGACACTATTTTGCGGCTGGACTGGTCGAAAATGCGTGTTCCCCCCGAAATGTTGATGGCGCAGTCCGGTGGTCTGGTTACTGCGGTTACGGAGCTTGATGACAACCGCTTGGTCATGATGATGGATGTCGAGAAGGTGTTGGCTGAGACAACAAGTATCGATAACGAAATCATGTTTCGCGGCGTAATCCCGGTCGACCGTCCTGATTGCACAGTTTTCTATTGCGATGACTCTAGCGTGGCGCGTAAGCAGATCGAGCGGACGCTCGATGCGATGGGGGTTAAGGGCGTTGCTGCCGTGAATGGTCAGAAAATGTGGGAAGAACTGGATAAGGTCGCCAGTTTCGCGAAGTCGGTGGGTCGGCCAGCATCCTCCATCATTAATTTGGTTTTGACTGACATCGAAATGCCGGAAATGGATGGCTACATCCTGACCAAGAGAATTAAGTCCGATCCGCGCTTTGTCGGGGTGCCGATTGTTATGCACTCCTCGCTGTCGGGGATGTCCAACCAGAAGCTGGGTTTGTCGGTCGGTGTCGATGAGTATGTGCCGAAGTTTGAGCCGCAGCGCCTGTCAGAAACGCTGGCCCGTCGCCTGGGTGTCGGCGAAATTGCGCTCGATCAGGTTTAGGCCTGGGGAGGAAGGTTGGGGAATATGAACGAGAACAAAAATCTGCTCGAAACGGTCGATGCCAGAACGCGTCTGGCAGGCTCCAACAAGATGGAGATCCTGTTGTTCAGTTTGGGAACGCGCGAAATTTTTGGGATCAACGTTTTCAAGGTCCGCGAAGTGGGACGTACGCCGCGCATTACTAAAACGCCCAATATGCCGCACGGTGTTGAGGGGTTGATTTCCTTGCGCGGTAATGTCATTCCTGTTTTGTCGCTGGCTCCTTTCATGCAGTTGCAGGGAGCTCCGGCTGGCTTGGGCAAGACCATGATGGTTGCCGAGTATTCCAAGCGGACGCTGGGTTTTCTGGTGCATGACGTGGATCGCATCATTCGGGTGGATTGGGAGCGCGTCAAGGCACCGGAAAGTGTGCTGACGAGCAATCAGGGTTTGATCACCGCGGTCATTGAATTGGATAGCGGGGGCTTGGTATCCATTCTCGATGTCGAACAGGTCTTGGCCAATGCTTTTGGCGACGCCGTCATTGTCGATATCATGCCCGCTCAGGTCGACCCGGATACCAGCGTGTTTTTCGTCGATGATTCGATCGTGGCTAGGCGCAAAATTTCCGAAGTTCTCGATAAGTTGGGGGTCCGCCACAAGCATGCTACCAATGGCATGGAGGCGTGGACTCGGCTGCAAGGGATCGCAGCCCATGTGCAGCAGACCGGACGTAACATCCGCGATGAAATTCGTTTGATTTTAGTCGATGCCGAAATGCCCGAGATGGATGGCTACGTGCTGACGAAAAATATCAAGTCAGATCAACGCTTTGAAGGGGTGCCGGTTGTCATGCACTCGTCATTGTCATCTGAGGCGAATCGCGCCATGGGTAAATCAGTCGGTGTCGATGCCTATGTGGCTAAATTTGATGCAGAAGCACTGGCTGATACCCTGCGTCCTTTGATCGAACGCTAACTGTTTATATCTGGAGTTTGTTGCATGGCTGCTGATCCTAAAACAAGATTTCTGGTGGTGGATGACTTTTCCACCATGCGCAGGATCGTACGTAACTTATTAAAAGAGCTTGGTTTCACCAATGTGGATGAGGCCGAAGATGGGGCGATCGCTTTGCAGAAATTGCAGGGGGGTGGGTTTGAGTTCGTCGTGACTGACTGGAACATGCCCAATATGGACGGTCTGACCTTGTTGCAGACCATTCGCGCCACCCCAACGCTCAAGCATCTCCCCGTGTTGATGATTACGGCGGAAGCCAAGAAAGAAAACATCATTGCGGCAGCTCAGGCGGGGGCCAGCGGTTATATCGTCAAGCCATTCACGGCAGGTACGCTTTCGGAAAAGCTGAACAAGATTTTCGAAAAGTACGGGAAGGCTTGAGGAGACCGGCATGAGCGATACCAGTAATGATTCTGCTGATCTTGAGGCCCTGTTTGATTCGATCGCCACCGATTACCGTGCAGTAGCACCCGTGCCGCCGGTGAGTGCTTCGACGGCTAATGGGGATAGCGATGACTTGCAGGCCTTGTTTGATAGTGTGGCGGCTGATGTGCCTGTGGCAACAGCAGAGGCTGGTGGCGAGGGTGACGGTGAGAGTTGGCCTCGCCAGGAGCAGGTGTTTAATCGCATCGGTCATATGACCCGAACCTTGCATGACACCCTCGGTAAGCTTGGCTATGATGATTTGCTCGAAAAAACTGTTTCAGCCTTGCCGGATGCCAAGGACCGGTTGGCTTATGTGGCCAACCTCACTGAGCAGGCAGCCTGCCGGGTGCTCAATGCAACCGACGTGGCAGGCCCTTTGGTGGATGGCATCGAGTCGTCTGCAAAAAATCTTGGTGAGCGATGGGACCGGGTGTTCGCCAATCAGATGACGCCTGAACAATTCAAACAACTGGCTGGTGAAACCAGGCAATTTTTGAAACAGCAACTGCCGGAACAGACACGCGCGACCCATGCCCAGTTGACTGAAATCATGATGGCGCAGGATTTTCAGGATTTGACCGGGCAGGTAATCAAGAAAATCGTTAGTCTGGCGCAGGACCTTGAGGCGGGTCTGATGGGGGTTTTGCTTGAGGTATTGCCGGAAACCCGGCGCACTGAGCAAGTAAATAGCTTGATGAATGGGCCGGTCGTCAAGGCTGAAGGGCGCACCGATGTGGTCGTCAACCAGGAGCAGGTCGACGACCTGCTGGATAGTCTCGGATTCTGAGGAGGCGCTATGAGCGACTTTGGCGGCATGGAGGATCTCCTCCAGGATTTCTTGCAGGAGGCCCATGATCTCCTGTCCGATGTCGACAACAAGTTGGTCGAACTGGAAAAATGTCCAGATGACCGCGGCCTGTTGAATGATATTTTTCGGGGGTTTCATACCGTCAAGGGGGGCGCTGGCTTTCTTAATGCCGGTGAGTTGGTGACGCTTTGCCACCTGACCGAGAATCTCTTTGATCGTCTGCGTAATGGTGAGTTGGAACTGACTCCAGAGTTGATGGATGTCATCATGGCCGCTACGCAGGGTGTCCGTGACATGTTCAATGAACTGGGACAGTTGGTGCAGCCCCGGCCTGCTGACCCTGCTGTTGTCGCCGCCTTGCAGGGCGTGCTTGACGCCGGGGTTGTTCCTCCGCCTGTAGTGGCTCCGGTGTCGCCTGTCGCTGCTGCCCCTGCTGTGGCCGCAACCGGGGAACCGGACTGGGGAGCGCTGCATGCTGCTGTGACTGGGCAGGCTGCGGCTGAGCCTGTGGCCAAGGTTGAGGTCATGGTTAAGCGGGAAATGGCCGCTGCGTCGGTTGCTGCGGTGCCGGCGACAGATAAAGCAGCGCCTTCTCCTTTTGGGCGGCGCTCGGTTGATCGCCCGGGGGGGCAGCCCTCGTCGGCTCGTCGTTCCGAGGAGCGGGGCCGGGAAAATACCATTCGCGTTGATACCTCACGTCTTGACCAGGTGTTGAACTTGTCGGGTGAAATCGGTTTGACGAAGAATCGTCTGACCAGCCTGCGAGCCGATATCCTGGCCGGGAAGAGTGATTCGGAAACCTTGCACGCCCTTGATCAGGCGGTGAGTCAGCTGGATTTGCTGGTCTCGGACTTGCAGAATTCGGTGATGAAGACCCGGATGCAGCCGATTGGTCGTTTATTCCAGAAATATCCGCGGATTGCGCGTGACCTGGCTCGCCAACTCGGTAAGGATGTCGAATTGGTGCTGGCTGGTGAGGAAACTGAGGTCGACAAGACCATGATCGAGGATCTCGCCGATCCTTTGATTCACCTGATTCGTAACGCGGTCGATCATGGTGTCGAGATGCCTGATGAACGCGCTGCGGCAGGCAAGGCGGCGAAGAGCCTGGTCCGTCTTGAAGCACGTCAGGAAGGCGATCATATCGTTCTGATCATTGCCGACGATGGCAAGGGGATGAGTGCCGAGCGTATTCGTGCCAAAGCAGTCGATAAGGGGCTGATCTCGGAGGAAGAGGCGAATACGCTGGATGAGCGGCAGAGTTTGAACCTGATTTTTTTGCCGGGTTTCTCAACCAAGACGCAAATTTCCGATGTCTCGGGGCGGGGGGTTGGCATGGATGTGGTGAAAACCAATATCCAGAAGCTCAACGGCTCGATCGAGATTCGCTCAGAGCCGGGTAAGGGATCGGTTTTCATCATTTCTCTACCGTTGACCCTGGCTATCCTGCCGGTTCTGTTGGTCCTGCTGGGCGACCAGCCCTTTGCCCTGCCGCTGTCGCTGGTTCGTGAAATTCTGCCGATCGAGCATCAACGGATACAGGAAGTGGGTGGCAAGGAAACGCTGGTGGTGCGTGGTGAGGTCTTGCCGGTCATCAGTCTGGCGCGCTTGCTCGGTTGGCCGATGGAAAAAGTACCAGAGTACGGCGTCTTCATGCAGACAGCCGAGCGCAGTTTTATTTTGGGCGTCGACAGCTTTGCCGGTCGTGACGATGCAGTCATCAAGTCGCTGGAAGATTTCCGGCCCAAAGGCGTGGCGGGGGTCACGACCTTGTCAAATGGCCAGATTGTGTTGATTCTCGACATGAAGGAATTGTTGGCTGATATCGGTCACCACGCTGATGTGGTGGGCGGGATGCGTAACCTCGAATTCTTGTAAATAAACCGTTCGGTCAACCAGTTAAGAGGGGGCTTGCCCCCTCTTTTTGTTTCTGTGCGGACCAGAATCGATGGCTGTGGATTGTGGGAACTCCTGAGAAACTAACTAAATAAACCTACGTACCTATTTAATTTTCTTGGTTTTTTTCTATAATAGCCTCAACAATATTTGACCACGGCTATGGCGGAAGAGAGCGACCTCGAGAAAACAGAAGAGCCCACTGGCAGGCGCATTGAACAGGCGCGTGAGCAGGGGCAGGTTCCGCATTCCAAGGAATTGGGGACTTTTCTGGTCTTGATGGTGGCCGCCGCGACCTTGTGGATGATGGGTGGCTGGTTCATGGAGCGGGCGATGGACGCCATGCGCGCTGCCTTGACGGTGGAGTCCCGCTACATGCAGGAGCCCGGGCTGATGGTGCCGCGTTTGGCTGAGGTGTCTTTCGATGCCTTGTGGATGCTCTTTCCTTTGTTGGCTGTTTTGCTTCTGGCCGCGGTGCTGCCCCCGTTTTTTCTGAATAGCTGGGTATTTGCACCGAAAGCGATGGTCCCTGATCTGAAGCGGATGAACCCGCTGACCGGCTTGGGTCGGATGTTTTCCTGGAATAGTCTGATGGAACTCGGCAAGGCGGTCCTTAAGGCTGTCCTGATTGGAAGTGTGGCTGTGTTCCTGATCTGGAATTCGCGTGGTGAGATTTTCGGCCTGCTGGGTGAATCGCTGCCGTCGGGCATGGCACACGCTGGCAACATGATTACGTTCTCTTTCCTGATTCTTGTCGCGACCTTGGTGCTGGTGGTGGCGGCCGATGTGCCTTTCCAGCTCTGGCAGTACTACGACAAGCTGAAAATGACCAAGGAAGAGGTCAAGCAGGAAATGAAGGAAATGATGGGGGATCCGCAAGTCAAAGGGCGGATTCGTAGTTTGCAGATGCAGGCCGCACGGCGCCGGATGATGCAGGCGGTACCGCAGGCGGATGTGATCGTCACCAACCCGACCCACTATTCGGTGGCGCTGGCCTACAAGGCTGGAATGGCGGCTCCCAAGGTGGTTGCCAAAGGGATGGGGGAAATTGCCCTAAAAATCCGGGAAATCGGTGCCTCGCATGCCGTGCCGACGCTGGAGGCACCGCCGCTGGCGCGGGCTCTGTACAAGCATGGCGAGCTTGATGCCGAAATTCCGGGCGCCTTGTTCAATGCAGTCGCTGAGGTGCTGGCCTATATTTATCAGTTATCAAACTGGCGTCGCCAGGGTGGGGCTTATCCGGTGCCGCCGCGGCACTTGCCGGTGCCGGCTGAGCTTGTGCCGGAGGCTGCGTGATGGCTGCTGGATCGATGACCCTGCAAAACTTTTTTGGTCGTCTGACCACGTCGCAACTGGCGGCGCCAGCCTTGATTTTGATGATCCTGGCGATGATGGTATTGCCGTTGCCGGCCTTCGTACTCGATCTCTTCTTTACCTTCAACATCGCTATTTCGGTGATGGTCTTGATGGTTGCGGTCAACACGCAGAAAACATTGGATTTCTCGGTTTTTCCAACCGTATTGCTAGTCACGACTTTGCTGCGTCTTTCGCTCAACGTGGCATCGACACGGATTGTCATGCTTGAGGGGCACACGGGTCCGGATGCGGCAGGCAAGGTCATCGAGGCCTTTGGTCATTTTCTGGTGGGCGGCAATTTTGCGGTCGGGATCATCGTGTTCATGATTCTGGTGGTCATTAATTTTGTGGTGATTACCAAGGGCGCGGGGCGCGTGGCTGAAGTGTCGGCACGCTTTACCCTGGATGCTATGCCGGGCAAGCAGATGGCGATTGATGCCGACCTCAATGCGGGTTTGATTGGCGAAGAGGATGCGCGCCGGCGTCGCACCGAAATCGCCCGTGAGTCCGAGTTTTACGGCTCAATGGATGGTGCGTCGAAATTTGTCCGCGGTGACGCGGTGGCTGGCATTGTCATCATGCTGCTCAATATCATTGGTGGTTTGATTGTCGGTGTGTTGCAACACAATATGGATGTGGCGCAGGCGGCCAAGAATTACACGCTGTTGACCATTGGCGATGGTTTGGTTGCCCAGATTCCCGGGCTGATCATTTCGATTGCCGCCGGTATGGTGGTAACCCGGGTTTCTGATGATCGGGATATTGGCCAGCAGTTTATGAGCCAGTTATTCAACAACGGTCGCCTGATGGCAATCACGGCAGGAATCATTGGTTTGCTCGGCTTGATTCCAGGGATGCCCAATATGGTCTTCCTGCTGCTGGCTGGTTTGTTGGGTAGCTTGGCTTGGCGCATGCTGAAGAA
Organism: Dechloromonas sp.; assembly: GCA_028689015.1. GTDB lineage: Bacteria > Pseudomonadota > Gammaproteobacteria > Burkholderiales > Rhodocyclaceae > Azonexus. The sequence continues at coordinate 40,833 of JAQTXC010000001.1, forward strand.
GGAGCGCCAGGTGGTTGAGGCGCCGGTGGTGGTGGCGCCGGCACCGGTGCAGGAAGTGGTCGAGGCGACCTGGAACGACGTGGCGCCGCTGGATGTGCTGGGTCTTGAGGTGGGTTATCGCCTCATTCCGTTGGTCGATAAGTCGCAGGATGGCGAACTCTTGCGGCGCATTCGCGGCATTCGCAAGAAGTTTGCGCAGGAAGTGGGCTTCCTTGTTTCGCCGGTTCACATTCGCGACAATCTTGAATTGAAGCCCAATGCATATCGCATTTTGCTCAAAGGGGTTGAGGTTGGGAATGGAGAGGCTTTTGCCGGTCAGTATCTGGCGATCAATCCTGGGCGGGTGGCTGGAACCTTGCAAGGGGTGGTGACCAAGGATCCTGCGTTTGGCTTGCCCGCCACCTGGATTGATGCCGCTCAGCGAGAGCAGGCCCAGGCTTACGGATATACCGTGGTTGACGCGTCGACCGTGGTCGCGACCCATCTCAATCACCTTATTCTCAGTCATGCCGGCGAGTTGCTCGGGCGCCAGGAAGTTCAGCAACTCATTGATCATCTGGGCAAGGAAATGCCCAAGCTGGTCGAAGATCTGGTGCCCAAGATCTTGCCGTTGGGCACCTTGCAGAAAGTGTTGCAGAACCTGCTTGACGAAGGTGTTCACATCCGCGACATGCGTACCATCATCGAGACGGTGGCTGACCATGCGACCCGGACGCAAGCTGCTGATGAGCTGGTCACCCAGGTCCGTGCGGCACTGGGTCGTTCGATTGTCCAGCAACTTTTCCCAGGAACCGGTGAGATGCAATTGATGTCGCTGGACCCAACGCTGGAGCGGCTCTTGTCGCAAGCGGTGGCGGGCGGTTCGGCTAATACCAGCTTTGAGCCCAGTCTGGCGGATACCCTGGTTCGCGAAACAGCGGCAGCAGCCGAGCGTCAGGAATCGCTGGGCTTGCCGGCGGTGTTGATCGTACCGGGTAGCCTGCGCTTGCTGTTGTCTAAATTTTTGCGTCGCAGCATTCCCCAATTGAAGGTGCTGTCGCATCAAGAAGTACCAGAAAATCGAATCATCAAGGTGACCTCGATCATCGGAGGTAAAAAATGAACGTCAGAAAATTCATCGCCGCCAACGCCAGGGATGCCTTGCGCAAGGTCAAGGAAACGCTCGGTAACGATGCAATCATTCTGTCCAATCGCGGTGTGCCGGGAGGTGTTGAGATCATGGCAGTCGCTGCGCGCGACATGGCGATGATCGTACCGAGTCATGCGCCGGAAACCCCGTCAGCGCCGCCGCCGTCACGCCAACCGGAGATGCCGGCTGCCGATGAGGATTATCGGGTATTGCTGTCGTCGGCGCGGGCTCGGGTGGCGGGGGCCGATATGTCCCGTCCGGGGATGTCGACCGCAACATCCGTAGCGCGGTCTGCTCAGGCATCAGCCCCGGCACCCAATCCGGCGCGGACGCAGGCGACCGTCAATGCGGGTATCCCACGGACCGGTGGTTTGCGCAATCTTGAAACTGCTGCTGCGAGCAGCGCCAAGCGTCCAGCCAGCTTGGCGGGTGCGCCAACTCAGCCGGCGGCAGCACGTCGCACCGAGGCCGAAGTGGTGCCGATGGCGGTCATGGAGGAAATCCGCTCGCTGCGAAAAATCGTTGAACAGCATCTGGCCGGTTTTGCCTGGGGGGAGGTATCGCGTGCGGCACCCGCCAAGACGGAAGTGCTGCGATTGATGCTCGACTCGGGCTTCTCTCCTCTGTTGGCACGTGAGTTACTCAATGACCTGCCGGCCGAAATGGACGTCAGTCAGGGCATGGCCTGGGTCAAGGGGGCGGCTGATCGCAGTCTGCTGACGATAGGTAGTGATGGCGATATTGTGGATCGAGGTGGGGTGTATGCCTTGGTTGGGCCGACCGGTGTGGGCAAGACGACGACGACCGCCAAGCTGGCTGCCCGCTGCGTTTTGCGGCATGGCCCGAGCAAGGTCGCGCTGGTGACGACTGATGGCTATCGGATCGGTGCCCATGAGCAGCTGCGGATTTACGGCCGGATTCTTGGGGTGTCGGTTTATCTGGTCAAGGATGCCCGCGAGTTACGACAGACTCTTAACGAATTGCAGCACAAGCATATGGTGCTGGTCGATACCATGGGGATGAGCCAGAAGGATAAATTGGTCCCTGAACTGACCGATATGCTTGCCGGTTGCGATGTCCAACGCTTGTTGCTGATGTCGTCGACGTCGCGCGGTGACACCCTGGATGATGTGGTACGTGCCTATGCTGGAGAAAACCTGGCGGGCTGCATCCTGACCAAAATCGACGAAGCAGCCAGCCTGGCGACGGCGCTCGACGTCATGATGCGGCACGGATTGCGTCTGCACTATGTGTCCAATGGGCAGCGGGTGCCGGAAGATCTTCATTTGCCAAATCGCGGTTATTTGCTGCATCGTGCCTTCAAGGATCTGCCGGACAGCTCGCCACATAAATTTGAAGGTGGCGAGTCGGGACTGATGATGGCCAATGCCGGCATGCTGGCCGTAGGAGGCCATCGTGGCTGACTTTCGCCTTGATCAGGCGGCCGGTCTGCGCCGATTGCTTGGCGGCTCAAGTTTGCAAGTGGTGACTTTTGTTGCTGGTTGCGAAGGGGTCGGGCGCAGTGTGGCCGTGGCCAACCTGGGGGTGGCTCTGGCACGCCTGGGCAAAGAAGTCTTGATTATTGATGAGCATCACACGGGGGATGACATCGCCGGGTTTTTTGGTTTGTCGGCCCGTTTCGATTTGCTCAATGTCGTGCAACAGGAAAAACCTCTGTCGCAGGTGGTTTTGCGGCCGATGCATGGTTTGGGGGTATTGCCAGCAGCGCATGCCGCCCGCAAACTTGGACGCTTGTCGGTCCAGCAGCAAAAAGTTTTGCTTGAGGCGATCGGCGGGCTTGAAAAGCCGGTGGATGTCATTCTGGTCGATGCCAGCATTCAGCATCCGCAAGGGATTTCGCCGTTTGGCCTGGTCTCCCAGGAAACCGTGGTGGTGTTGTCGAGCAATGGGGCTGCGATTACCGAGGCCTATGCTTTGATCAAGAAGGTCAGCAAATTGTTCGCCCGGCGTCATTTTCGTATTCTGGTCAATAAGGTGCGTGCTCAGGACGATGCTCGGTCGATCTTTGACAACATCGCGCACGTTGCCGCACAACGTGGCGTGGCAACGCTGGACTATGCCGGGGCTATTCCGTTGGATGAAGCTATTCGGCAGGCCGCTCAATTGGGGCGTTCGGTGTTGACCCATGCGCCGGAGGCACCATCGGCGGCTGCTTTCCGTGATCTGGCTTCCGATATTCAGTATTGGCAGCAAAGTCAGGGTGAGCAAGGGGGGGTCGAGTATTTCATGCAGCAACTGTTACACTTGAGCCAACGTATTACTCCGAATGCAATAAGGGCTTGATGTACACAGCGGCCGGGCAGCCAGATCGCGACGAGTTGGTTCAGCGCTTTGTGCCGCTGGTGAAGCGCATCGCCTATCATTTGATGGCTCGACTGCCGGCTAGTGTGCAATTTGATGATCTTGTCCAGAACGGCATGTTGGGTTTGCTGGATGCGCTGGATCGGTTCGAGGAAGGTTTTGGCGCCCAGTTCGAAACGTATGCCACACAACGTGTGCGCGGTGCCATGCTCGATGGCTTGCGTGAAAATGACTGGCTGCCGCGCAATATGCGGCGTGAACTGCGGCGTATCGAACAGGCAATCAATCAGTTGGAACATGTTCATGGACGTGCGCCATCGGAGCGAGAATTGGCTGATGCACTGGGCATGACGCTGGAGGAGTACCAGCATGTCCTGCAGGAGGCGCGTGGGCATCAATTGGTGTACTACGAGGATTTCAATGGCGAGAGTGACGAAGATTTTCTCGGTCGTCATCTCACCGACCATGATGCGGACCCCGCCAATATTCTTGAAGATAAGGATTTGCGCCTTAATCTGATACGAGCCATCGAACGATTGCCGGAACGAGAGCGCTTGATGATGGCGCTTTATTACGAACAGGAATTGAATTTGCGTGAAATTGGCGAGGTGCTGGGCGTGACTGAGTCACGGGTCAGTCAGATCCACACGCAGGCCATCGCTCGTTTGCGGGTACAAGTGGCGGGTGATGTTTCCGTCGCCAAGCGGCGCAAGAAGGAGCGGCCGGGTGGATAAGATCAGCATTGCCGGTTTGGTGATTGGCTTGGTGGCAATCATCGGTGGTCAGGTACTCGAAGGGGGAAGCGTCGGCTCTTTGGTGCAGCCGACTGCCCTATTGATTGTTTTGGGAGGAACCCTGGGCGCGGTACTGCTGCAAAGTCCGCTGCATGTTTTCAAACGCGGGGTGCGGATGGTGCGGTGGGTCTGGGTGCCGCCAGTCATTGAGCAAAAGCGGGTTATTGATCAGATTCTCAACTGGAGCCAGTTGTCTCGTCGGGAAGGTTTGCTGGCGCTGGAAAATCACCTGCCTGGGATCAAGGATCCTTTTACCCAAAAAGGTTTGCAGTTGCTCGTTGACGGTGCCGACCCGGAGCGCATCCGGGAGTTGCTTGAGGTGGACATCGACACCTATGAAGAGGAATGGCGCCAGGCGGCAAAAATCTGGGATGCCGCTGGGGGTTATTCGCCGACCATCGGTATTCTGGGGGCGGTGATGGGGTTGATTCATGTCATGGAGAATCTGTCCGATCCGACCAAGCTGGGGGCTGGCATTGCTGTGGCCTTCGTGGCCACCATCTACGGGGTGGGGCTGGCAAACTTAATCTATCTGCCGATTGCTGCGAAGTTGAAGTACTACATCGCCCGCATGGTGTCGTCGAAGGAAATGATGGTCGATGGTCTGGTCGGTATTGCCATTGGCGATAATCCCCGCATCATCGAAAGTCGTCTGCAGGGCTATTTGCGCTGATGGCAAGACGGCGGCGGCGTGAGGAAGAGCATGAAAACCACGAGCGCTGGCTGGTGTCTTATGCGGATTTCATCACCCTGTTGTTTGCTTTTTTTGTTGTGATGTATGCCATTTCCTCGGTCAACGAGGGAAAGTATAAGGTTTTGTCCAGTTCCTTGGTCAATGCCTTCAAAAATACGACCGGGGCACCCGCGGGGCAGCCGATGGCGGTGCTCGAAGGGGCACCTATCCTGCCGCCAGTGCCGATTGCCCGACCGGAGCGTCAGCCTGATACGCCGAAAGTCGATGAGAAAAAGGCCGAGCAGCGCGCCAAGATGCGCAATGTAGCTGGCGACATCATGCAGGCACTGCAGCCGCTGGTAGCCCAGGGCAAGGTACGGCTGCTTGAAACCAGCCGCGGGGTGACCATCGAAATCAATGACAGCATTCTCTTCCCGCTGGGGCAGGCGCGTTTACAAGGTGAATCGATCAGCGCGCTACAGGCAGTGGCGAGCGTTTTGGCCAGTTCTGATTTTCCGATCACTATTGAGGGCCATACAGATAACGTACCGATCGCGACTGCCCAGTTTCCTTCCAACTGGGAGTTGTCTGCGATGCGGGCAACGACTGTGTTGCGTTTGTTCAATGAGGTGGGCGTGGGCGCCGAGCGCCTGACTGCCATCGGCTATGGCGAAACTCGCCCGCTGGAAACCAACACGACGGGTGAGGGACGGGCGCGCAACCGACGTGTCAGCATCCTGATCGATTCCAATCGTCCTGAAGAGCCGACAGAATTACCGGCGCAGGGATTGATCCCCGCCGCCGCTCAATAAGTCGAATCCGCGGTCAGGCCGCGTCGACGATGCGGCTGCCGCTGCTGCCAAAGGTTTGACCGTTGGCGCCGTAGAGGGTGGTGTGCATTGTCTGCTGTTGTCCCAGCGCCTTGAGCGCTTCGCTGGTTTGATTGAGGTGAATATTGATCAGTTGGCCGTTTAGAGCATGCATGCGCTTGGCCTCGCGGGCGCGTTCGATCAACTGAGGCCATAGTTGGGCGGCTGCCTTTTCATGCGCTCTCGCAGCGAGCCAGGTGCTCATCGCAGCTGTATCTTGGGGCGCGCCAGTCAACCGGGCGCGTTCATTGACCAGTTGATTCATCTGCTCAACCAGGTGCAGTTTGTCCGCTACAACGGTGTTTAATGCGTCTGGCTGGATGTCACGCAGGGCAAGCTGTTCCTGCTGCAGCAGGGCCAGGAAGCGATCAACCAGTACGATTTCCTGCTGCAGGATTTGGGCGAGAGCGCTCATCACGCCTTGCGCTGGCTGTTGACCAAATCGCGTGCAGTTTGCAGCAGTCCATCGGCGATGGCTTCAGGATCAATCTTGAAATGCCCTTGTGCAATGGCTTCCTTGATTTCCTGGATACGGGCCGTGTTGACCGTGGGTCGTTCATTGCCTTGCAGGGCGCTGGCTAAACTGCTCAAGCTGACGGCTTCGCTGCGGGCTGCCGTCTCAGGCGCCTTGGGGGCTGCTTTGGTCGTGCTTGGCAGGGTGAGTGCCGTAAATTGGGAGCTGTCAATTTTCATGATGGGACTCGTTGGGCCTTAGTTGTTATACGACTTAACGGGTCGCTTTGGGAAAACTTTAGTCTAATTTGATAAATCAACGCTGCCGTCATTTTGTGCCGAGCCGCTGATGGTCTGTCCGTTGGGCATGCGAACCTGGACGATATCGCCTTCGGCGGCATTGTTGATCGCCTTGCCTTCCCCGCTAACAGAAAACCCTGGCCCCTGCGAAATTACGCGCACAGTCTGTCCTTGCTTGATGACTAGGGGAGCCAGTAATTGATCACGCCGGATGGCTTGTCCCGGTCCGATTGAGTTACGCAGGGTTTTTCCCAGTGCGGTGGCAGGCTCGCTGACGACGCCGCTGGGCAGGCTGCCCAGATCACCTGTCAGAACCTGAATATCGTCGGCTTCGATGCTTTGCCCAGCGAGCAATGAGCGGCTGCTTGCTACATAGGTGCTGAGGATGGCAATACGCACCGGGACCAAAATGCTCCACCGGTGGGGAGCTAGGCAGCGGATGCCAACATAGGAATGACCGAACAGGCGGGCGCCGCGAACGGGATAGGGTTCAAGCGCCGCGCAATCGGGGAGGCGGCTGGTGTCTAGCGGACCGGCTTCGACGCTGACTTTGCCGCCCAGGCCTTGCGCTTGCGTACGGGCGTAGTGTGCGGCACGTTCAAAAATGGGTCGGGAATCTGCGGCCAAAACGCCGTTGACCGCAAGGAGACAACAGAGGGAGATAAAAAAACGCATGCGCCGATTCTGCCTGACTACGCGCCAACATGGAAACCTGATTCTGGTACGGATCATGCTTTTGTCTGTTGGCATATAACAGGAGGTGTCCATGAACGATCTTGCCAACCGGCTCGCGGTCTATAGCAAAGCGCTGGATCTGCGGACCCAGCGCCATCAGGTGCTGGCCTCCAATGTCGCCAATGCGGACACCCCGGGTTACAAGGCGCGTGACTTTGATTTTTCTGCCGCCATGACGCAGGCAATGGGAGGCGAGGTTGCGGGCGGCCAACTGGCGCTGGCGACGACGCGTCCTGCTCATCTGCAGGGCGCCGCTGGCCATGGCATGGCCAGCCTGCAATACCGTCGCGAACTGCAATCGGCGGTCGATGGCAATACGGTTGATATGGATGTCGAGCGGGTGCAGATTGCCGATAACGCCATGCAATATCAGGTCGTTGCCCAGTTGATTAGTGATCGCTTCCAGGGGTTGCGGACGGCGATGAGTAGCACGCAGGGTTAAGGAGTAGACGATGAGTTTATTTAACGTATTCCAGGTCTCCGCCAGCGCCATGTCAGCGCAATCGATGCGACTGAACACGGTGGCCTCTAATCTGGCCAACGCCGACAGTGTGGTGTCTGCTGATGGCAAGCCTTATAAGGCCAAGCAGGTTGTTTTTGAGGCGACCCCCATGGGGGGGCAGGGCGAGATGTCGCAAGGCGTGCGCGTGCGCCAGGTGGTCGATAGTGCGGCGCCGCCGCGCATGGTTTATGACCCGAAAAACCCGGCAGCTGATGCCAAGGGCTACGTCGCTTTTCCCAATGTGGATGTGGTCGAAGAAATGACCAACATGATTTCGGCTTCCCGCTCGTATCAGACGAATGTGGAAGTGATGAATACCGCCAAGACGCTGATGTTGCGCACGCTGCAAATTGGCAAGGGCTAACCAGGAGAACGATCATGGCCACTACCCCGGTCAATAACACGACCTCGGCGAATGCTGCGCTGTATGCTTCGATGAACGGCTCGTCCTCATCGACGACCTCGACCACCGCTGCGGACGAAATGCAGACTCGCTTTCTGACCTTGCTGGTGTCGCAGTTGAAGAATCAGGACCCCTTGAATCCGACGGATGCCAATCAGATGACGGCACAACTGTCGCAGATCAGCACGGTCAGCGGGATTGAGAAGCTCAACGCCAGCATGGAAAAACTGCTGACCGCTTATTCCGGCACGCAGAACATGCAGGCGGCGGCAATGATCGGCAAAACGGTATTAACTGCCGGCAACAATTTGCAATTGTCGGCTGACGGCGGGGTGGCGGGATTGTCGTTGGATGGCCTGGCAGATACGGTGACGGTGACTATCAGTGACCCGGCTGGCCGCCAAGTGCAGACCCAGGATCTCGGCGCGCAGCCGGCTGGCGTGGTCAACTTCGTCTGGGATGGGCTGAACGACAAAGGCACGGCAGCCCCGTTGGGTAATTACGTCTTCACCGTGACGGCAAGTCGTGCCGGTGAGACCGTCAAGTCTACGGCCTTGCAAGCTGGTACGGTTAATGCTCTTACGTTTGCCAAAGATGGGTTGAGCTTGCAGCTGTCGAATAACAGCACCGTGGCTTACCAGGACATCCAGCAAGTCATGAATTAACGGAGACCAATCATGGCATTCCAACAAGGTTTGAGCGGCTTGAATATTTCGTCCAAGGCTTTGGACGTGATCAGCAACAACATCGCTAACGCATCGACTATCGGTTTTAAGGCTGGGCAAACACAGTTTGCTGATGTTTTTGCCGCATCGCTGGGTGTGGCAGGCGCTTCGGTGGTCGGCACCGGGGCATCGCTGGCCTCGGTCCAGCAACAATTCTCACAAGGTAACGTCTCGTCGTCGAATAATCCGCTGGATATCGCCATTAACGGCAATGGATTTTTCCAGTTGAAGCCGAGTGTCGATAGTGAACGGAGTACCTATACCCGGAATGGTCAGTTCCGGGTGGATAGCAACGGTTATATCGTCAATTCCCAGTCGAGCTTTCTGACAGGTTATCAACTTGACAAAGATGGGGCCAAGATTTCTTCGGCGCCGGTCGCCTTGTCGCTTGATATGTCGAATATTGGCGGTGAGCCTAAGGCCACCACAACCATCGAGGCCGAACTCAATCTTGATGATCGCGACCTCAAGTCGCTTGCCTCGGCATCACCGAATACCCTGGCGGCATGGGACCCAACGGATCCCACGTCCTATAATTATTCGATGCCGGCGACGATGTACGATCAACGTGGGGTTCCGCATACGCTGTCGATGTATTTTTCACGCCTGGATAACTCGGCGGGCGCATTGCCTGAGAAAAACCTCTGGCAAATCCATTACACCTTGGATGGTCATGACATCACGTCGACCGTGGTGGCCAAAAACAGTGGTCAGACCGGCACCACGCCAACCATTGAATTCACCTCAGATGGTCAGATGGTGACGGATTCGACCCTGTTCTCGACAGCGACGGATGCGAACAATTTTATTGACTCGCAATTCACCATCAATCAGGCTGTCTTGGAAACTTTCGATCCGGGTGATGGCTCGACGCCATTTGCGGGTCGTTTTGCCAGCAGTGTCGATCTCGATTTTGCCAATACCACCGTCTTTGGCAGCGGTTACAACCCCAGCAAACTGGTCCAGGACGGCTATGCCAAAGGCGATTTGAACAGTGTCTCCGTGTCAACGGATGGCAAGGTGCGCGCCAATTACAGCAATGGTCAGACGTTTGATTTTGCCCAGTTGGTTTTGTTTTCTTTCCAGTCTCCCACTGGTTTGAGGAGTTTGGGGAACAATCAGTGGGAAGCGACCACCGCATCCGGTTCTGCGCTGGAGGGGACGCCGGGCGTCGGTGGCAAGGGTGTGTTGCAAGCTGCGTCAGTTGAAGAGGCCAATATCGACCTGACGCAGGAATTGGTGACCATGATTACTCAGCAACGTAACTACCAGGCCAATGCCCAGTCGATCAAGACGCAGGATCAAATCCTGCAGACGATGATCAACCTGCGTTAATTGTTGCGTTGAGTCGTCGCCATGGACCGCCTGATTTACACCGCAATGACCGGCGCCAAGCATGTTTTCATGCAGCAGGCCGGGACGGCGAACAACTTGGCCAATGCCAGCACGATCGGCTTCAAGGCGCAGGAACATCGTTTCCGCGCCGTGCCGGTGCAAAGCGAAGCCATGCCGACGCGGGCATTCGTGGTCGACGCCTCGGTGAGCGATGTTTTCGACGAAGGCCCGTTGATGTTTACCGGCCGCAATCTGGATGTGGCGATCCAGGGACGCGGCTGGCTGGCTGTTCAGTTGCCGGATGGCAGCGAAGCCTACACCCGGGCAGGTAGTCTGGATGTTGATGTGACGGGTCTGCTGCAGACCAAGGGCGGACAACTGGTGTTGGGCGATGGTGGCCCGATCAATATCCCACCAGATAATGTGATTGAAATTGCGCCGGATGGGACCGTGTCGATTGTTCCTTCCTTCGGGACGCCCAATAACGCCAATGCCGTCGGTCGGCTCAAATTGGTGAATCCACCGGAAGCGGAGCTGGTGCGCGGTGCGGATGGTTTATTTCGCCTGCGTAGCGGTCAACCGGCCCAGGCTGATGAAAATGTCCGCATCGCTTCGGGGGCGCTGGAAGGCAGCAACGTCAATGTCACCGATGCGATGGTCAATCTGATCAGTCTGGCTCGGCAGTTCGAACTGCAGATGAAAATGCTGCAGACCGCCGATCAGAATGCGCAACGCGCCGATCAACTGCTGTCGATGAACGGCTAAGGCCGGATAGGAATTTAAAATGATTCGTTCCCTGTGGATTGCCCGGACCGGGCTGGATGCCCAGCAGACGCAACTGGATGTGATCTCGAACAATCTGGCCAATGTCAGCACCAATGGTTTCAAGCGGGGTCGGGCTGTTTTCGAGGATTTGCTGTACCAAAACCTGCGTCAGCCGGGGGCGCAATCGTCGCAACAGAGCCAGATACCAACGGGTCTGCAACTAGGGAGTGGTGTTCGCCCCATTGCTACGGCTCGTATCTTTACCCAAGGCAATCTGCAAAAGACGGATAACACCCTGGATGTGGCGATTAATGGCAACGGATTTTTCCAGGTGCAGTTGCCGGATGGCACGACGGGTTACACCCGTGACGGTTCATTCCAGAAGGACAATCAGGGACAGATCGTCACGGCTGACGGTTATGTCGTCCTGCCTGCCATGACCATTCCTGCCGATGCGACCAGTCTGACCATCGGCACGGATGGCACGGTCAGTGTGACGCAGCCGGGTACGGCGGCAGCGACCCAGATTGGCGCCTTCCAGTTGGCCAATTTCATCAATCCGGGCGGTTTACAAAGTGTTGGCCAGAATCTGTATCTGGAAACTGCCGCCAGCGGCACGCCTACGGCCAATACGCCGGGAACCAACGGCGCTGGGGTGCTCAATCAAGCCTATGTTGAAACCTCGAACGTCAATGTCGCCGAGGAATTGGTGACGATGATTCAGACCCAGCGCGCCTACGAGCTCAATTCCAAGGTGATTTCAACCTCGGACAGCATGCTGGGTCGTTTGTCGCAATTGTGAGGTGAAATCATGAAACGTCTGGCACTGATTGCCCTGTTGTTGGCCAGCGGTTGCGCTACCGTGCCGCCAACCAACGTCCATCAACCCATGTCGGTTCGGCCGCAGCCGCGCCAGTTGGCCCCCATGGCGAATGGCGCCATCTATCAGGCGGCCAGTGCGCGCCCCTTGTTCGAAGACCGCCGGGCTCGTTTTGTCGGTGACACGCTGACGGTGACCATCACCGAAAGTACCTCGGCCTCCAAATCGGCCAGCAACAAACTGGGCAAGGCGGGTAGCCAGACAGCGTCGGCTGGAACATCAATCATTGCCGGCTCGACCCTGCCGCAGCTGTCGCTCGGAACCTCAAGTTCGACCTCATTCACCGGCAGTGGTGAGGCGGCGAATAAGGCCGCCTTTACTGGCAGCATGACGGTGACGGTGATCGATGTCTATCCGAATGGCAACCTGCTGGTGTCGGGGGAAAAACAGATTTCGATCGGCCAGGAACAGGAGTTTGTCCGGGTCTCCGGCGTGGTTAATCCGAATTCCGTCGATGTCTCGAATACGGTCGATTCGTCGAAAATTGCCGATGCGCGCATCGAATACAAATCCTCGGGGCAAACCGCCGACAGCCAGGTCATGGGGTGGTTGGCACGATTCTTCCTTAATGTCTTGCCATTCTAGGCGTTTCAACCCAAGAGGCTGGTCATGACATTTCTTCGCGCTCCCCTTGCCCGTTATGCGGCAATCCTTGCCGCTTGTTTGACGGCAATGTTTGCTCTGCCGGCGCAGGCCGAGCGCATCAAGGAACTGGCCAACCTACAAGGCGTTCGCAACAACCAGTTGATTGGTTACGGCATCGTCATTGGTCTTGATGGGACCGGCGACCAAACGACGCAAACCCCCTTCACCACCCAGTCCATCGGCAACATGCTGGCGCAGATGGGGGTTAACTTGACGGCGGCACAAACCGGCAAGCTGCAGTTAAAGAACGTCGCGGCGGTTATGGTGACGGCGGCGTTGCCGCCATTTGCCCGACCGGGGCAACCGATCGACATTACCGTGTCGTCGATTGGCAACGCCAAAAGCCTGCGGGGTGGCACTTTGATCCTGACTCAGTTAAAGGGGGCCGATGGTGAGGTCTATGCCATGGCGCAAGGCAATGTGTTGGTTGGCGGCGTCGGTGCCTCAGCCGGCGGGGCTTCGGTTACGGTCAACCACCTGTCAGCCGGCAGAATTCCTGGTGGGGCGACGGTAGAGCGGAGCGTGCCGACGGCCTTGGGCCAAGGGGGTTTTGTATATTACGAGTTGAGCAATACAGATTTTGGTACTGCCCAGAAGTTGGTTGAAGCGATCAACAAAAGCGAAGGTGCGGGTACGGCCCAGGCGCTGGACGGGCGGCGCATTGCCGTACGGACGCCTGAAGGCAACGATGCCCGGGTCAATTTTTTGGGGCGAGTGGAGAACCTGGAGGTTCGTCCGGTGCTTGCTCAAGCCAAGGTGGTGGTCAATCCGCGTACCGGTTCGGTGGTGATGAATCAGCGCGTGACGCTTGATCCCTGCGCAGTGGCGCACGGCAATCTGTCGGTGGTGGTCGATGGCGGTCAACCCGGTCAGGGGGCCGATATTCAGGTCAAGCAGGCGAACGGGGCGATGATGAATGTCAAGGCCGGGGTCAGCCTGGCGGAAGTGGTCAAGGCCTTGAATGCCTTGGGGGCCAACCCGATGGATCTGTTGGCCATTTTGCAGGCAATGAAAGCAGCCGGCGCCCTGCGTGCCGAACTTGAAATCATCTGACGGCCATGGCGATCAAGACTCAGAACCTGCCGACGCGGGCCGCGTTTGATGTTCAGGCGGCGCAGGACATCCGTGCTCAGTTCAAGAAGGACCCGGCAGGGGGGCTGAAGGCGGCAGCGCAGCAGTTTGAAACCATGTTTTTGCAGATGGTGTTGAAAAGCATGCGTGACACGGTGCCGAGCGATGGCTTGTTACAGAGCGACCAAACCCGCTTTTACAACGGTCTGCTTGATCAGCAGATGGCGCAGAACATGGCAACGTCAGGCAAGGGGGTTGGATTTGCGGCCTTGATCGAACAGCAACTGGGGCGGCAGATGGCCGCCGCGACCGCGGAGGCATCGATTGCCGATTCGTCGGCAATGATTGCCGGCAGCGATGGGCTGTCACCCAAGGCCGCCGTGGTCGGGCAATTGCTGCGCTATCAGCAGGTGGCGGGAGCCTTGCCGACATCGGCTGCCTACTCGGCCGCACCGCTGAGCACTGCCGTAGCCAGTGAAGTCCCTACGGACGCCAAAGCCTTCGTCAATCAGGTCTGGCCGCATGCGGTTGAAGCATCGCGGTCGACGGGTATTGCGCCGCAATTTCTGGTCGCCCATGCCGCGCTGGAAAGCGGCTGGGGCAAGGCAGACTTCAAACGGCCCGATGGTCAGCCGGCTTACAACTTGTTCGGGATCAAGGCCGGCCAGCGTTGGACTGGCGACACGGTTGAGGCCTCGACAACCGAATACCGGAACGGCCAGCCAGAAAAAGTCAGCGAACGTTTCCGGGCTTATGACTCGTATGCCGCCGCCTTCCGTGATTACGCCCAGTTGTTACGCAACAACAGCCGTTACAGCGGCGTGATTGGCTCGCAGGATGGCATGGAGTTTGCAAGAGGATTGCAGCAGGCGGGCTATGCCACTGATCCGATGTATGCCGACAAATTGGCTCGGATTATCAATGGCCCCACTCTGCGCCAGGCGCTGATCAGCTAATTTCCCCTAAGAAATTAGGCATCCGCGCCGATAACAAGGGATGAGGAGCGGAAAATGGCTGGACTTTTAGGCATCGGCGTCAGTGGTATCCAGGCAGCCCAGATGGGTTTGCTGGTTACCCAGCACAACATCACCAACGCGAATACGGCCGGCTACAATCGGCAAGCGAGCCTCCAGACGACTGCATTGGCGCAGGGAACGGGCAGCGGTTTCACGGGCAATGGGGTGCGGGTGACTACAATTGAGCGCCAGTACAACAGCTTTCTCAGCAAGCAATTGAGCCAGAATCAAACGGTCTACAGCGCTCTTGAGAGCAATTTCACGCAAGTGCAGGTGATTGATGACTTGCTGGCAGATGCCAGCGCCGGGGTCTCGCCTGCCCTGCAGCAGTTCTTTGAAGGCGTGCAACAAGTCGCGGCGGCGCCGTCCTCCTTGCCAGCACGTCAGGCCATGGTGTCGGCTGCACAGTCGCTGACCAGCCGGCTGCAAAGCGTCAGTCAACGCATCGGCGAGTTATCCACGCAAGTCAATGGTCAGATCAGCGATAACGTCTCCTTGATCAACACCTACGCCAAGCAGATTGCGCATCTGAATGAAAGCATTACGCTGGCTGAGTCTGCCGTTAGCCAGCCGGCCAACGATTTACGGGATCAACGTGACCAGTTGATTGCCGATCTGAACAAAATCGTCAAGGTGCAGACCATGCCGGAAGGCAAGGCCGGCGTCGATATCTTGATCGGCAACGGACAGCAGTTGGTGGCAGGAAATCAGGCACGGCAAATGAGTGCGCCCCAGTCCACCGATGATCCTTCAAAAACCGTGGTGGCGATCGAGTATGGCAATGGCGGGACGCAGGTCCTGCCGGATTCTTTTTTGTCCGGTGCGGGTTCACTCGGTGGCTTGCTCGATTTTCGCAACCAGAGTCTGGATTCAGCCTCGAACTCTTTGGGCAAGGTGGCGGCCTCGCTGGCCCTGACCTTCAATGCTCAGCACGCTGTGGGCATGGACATGCTGGGCAACAACGGCACCGACAGTGCTTTTGAAGCTGATTTCTTTACGCTGCCGACGTCGAAGGTGACCTCAGCCACCGGTAACGCGGGTGGGGTCACGGTGTCTGCAACGCTCAATCCGGCCCGCTTATCCGAGCCGGTGACGGTCGGTAATTACGTCAGTGATCTGGTGACCAGTGACTATCGCCTGGAATTTGACGGTGGTATGAAGTTGACCCGTTTGAGCGATGGTGTGACCTGGTCGGGGGCTGATATGGCGGCCATCAATACCCAGATCAACGACTCCAATGACGCCCGAGGATTGCAGGGCTTTACACTGGCTGAAGATGCGGCGACTTACACGCTCGGTGATTCCTTCCTGATTCAGCCGACGCGCCACATGGCCGAAAATATCTCGGTCAACTCGGCGATTACTGGTGATGTGCGTCTGGTCGCTGCGGGGAGCCCCATTCGGGCGAGCGTGGGGCTGACCAACCAGGGATCAATGACCGTCAAACTCGACCGGATGCTCAGTGGCGATCCCCAACAGGTTTATCCGATGACGGTGACGATGAACAGTGGTGAGCTGAATTTTGATCCGGCCTACAACGGGCAGACGGTCAGTATCGTCGACGCCAGTGGCAGTAGCGATTACGTGATTGGTACCGATACCATCCCGTTGCAAAGTGGCGCCAGCTACGTGGTTGATGGCGCAATGTTCTCGATCAAAGGCACGCCGCGGGATGGCGACACCTTCTCGCTCGACTGGAATGATGGGCAGAGTGGTGCGGTCGGTATTTCCGATACCTCGAATATCCTGCTGCTCGGCAAATTACAGAATCAAAACACGGTTGACGGTGGCTCGGCCAATTACCAGGCAGCGTATACCCAACTGGTATCTGACATCGGTAACAGGGCACGTCAACTGGAAGTGACCAAGGATGCACAGCAGTCGCTGGTGACTCAGGCATCCGCCGCGCGCGAAGCACAATCCGGTGTCAATCTGGACGAAGAGGCGGCGAAATTGCTGCAGTTCCAGCAGATGTACCAGGCATCAGCCCGCTCAATTACGGTGGGTCAAAAGTTGTTTGATGAATTGCTTGCCATCGCCGGCTGAAAGGAGATTCGATCATGAGAGTCAGTACCAGCCAGATGTTTTATGCCGGGACGAGCAACATGCTCGACAATCAATCGGCGCTTTACAAGACACAGAATCAGTTGGCGACGGGGCGCAAGAACATGACGCCGCGTGATAACCCGGTCGATGCCTCGCTTGCCTTGATGACGACCCAGGCCAAGGGGATGAACGCCAATTTCATGAAGAACCAGGCCGAGGCCAGCGACCGTCTGGCCTATGTCGATACGCAGTTGGGCGCGGCCTCGGACATGTTGCAGGACGTCATTGCGCGTAGCATCCAAGGCGGCAACAGCATTTACAGCAGCGAGCAGAAGCAGGCGATTGCCGAGGAGTTGAAGCGTCGCTTTGACGGCCTGGTCGATATTGCCAACACCAAGGATGGTTCGGGCGAATATGTGTTTGCCGGTAACCGGACGCAGGTGCAGCCATTTTCTGTTTCGGGGAGTGGTGGCAATTACGATCTGGCTGGAACGCCGCGCGTCAGCTACAACGGCGACGATGGTCAGCGCGAATTGCAGGTCGGTCCAGCGCAGACGGTGTCGACTGGACAATCCGGGCAGTCGGTATTTATGCGGGTGATGGGCGCAGACGGTAATCTGAATGGTCGCAGCGTGTTCGATGCACTGCAGAACATGATCGATGTCCTCGATAGCAGTAGTGGCGTGACCCCGGCTGCGGGTGCCTACGATCAGGCGCTGGCTGATCTGCAGGCGTCGCTGGACCATGTGTCGCGGACGCGGGCGACAGTGGGTGCCGAGATGAACCAGATGGATATGCTGACCAATGCCAGCAGCGATCAGGCAATACAGTACGACACCCGGCTCAGCCGTCTGGAAAGCCTGGATTACGCCGAGGCGATTTCGCGCTTGAGCCAGCAGCAGATGCAGTTGCAAGCGGCGCAGCAGTCTTTCCTCAAGGTCAGTGAATTGCGGTTGTTCAATTTGCTATGAGGTACGCGCTTCTGGCCACGGTTTGTGGCATGACGATGCTGGCCGGTTGTGCGCAGACCGGTACGGCCGTGACGCCGTTGGTGGCCGACAAGACGCTGGCGTTGACGGCCACTACGTCGATCTCGTTGGCGACGCTGGCCTCGGCAGCAGCGATTGGCGGGGCAGTGCACCTGATTTATGACCCGCTGGCGCCAAACTGGGAGATCGAGGAAGTGCAGGTCAGTGAAGATACCTATCACTTCGCCCTCAAGATGAAGCGTTACCACACCGGGGGCGGTGGTGAGTCCTTGCAGATCCTCAAGCGTCGGGTGGGGCAGATTCAGCGCGAACAGGGTTTTACCGGTTATCAGATTCTTGAGTACAGCGAAGGAATCGACTCGCAAACGCTGGGTAGCCGGCGAATGGCCGAGGGCGTGGTGCGCTTGGTGCAGCGCAGCCAGGCGGATTCTTTTGGCGATGGCGCCACTTACTGAGCGCTTGGCGGGACGACGAAGCCGAGCATGGCACGGAGCGCAAAGTCATAAAGCGCCTGCAAGGGCGCTGCCAGATAGTCCATGCTGACGCCGATGGCGAAAAAACCGCCCATCAGGGTCAACGGGAAACCCAGGGCAAAAATGTTCAGTTGCGGTGCCGCCCGGGTCAAGACGGCCAGGGCGATGTTGGTGATCATCAACGCCACGATGACCGGCAGAGCGATCAACAGGCCGGCCGAGAAAATCTTGCCGCCCAGTTCGGCCAGGTTGAGCCAGCTGCCCGCCGTCAGCGGTGTCGGGCCGATCGGAATGGCATAGAAACTTTCGGCCAGGGTTGACACATAAATCAGATGGCCGTTGATCGATAAAAAAAGCAGCAGACCGATAAGGCCGATGAATTCCGCTACCACCGGGGTCTGGGACGAGTTGAGCGGGTCATAGAAGGTGGCGAAGCCGAGGCCCATCTGAAAGCCGATGATTTCGCCGGCCATGTCAATTGCGCTAAAGACGATGCGGGCGGCAAAGCCCATGCCGATGCCGATCAGCATTTGCTGGAGCAATATCCACAGTCCATTAAGGGAGGCCGGTGCCACCGTCGGCATGCTGGGTAACGCCGGGGCAATGGCCAGGGTGATGGCAAAACCGAGGATCAGTCGGGTGCGGCGCGGAATGCCGGCCGTACTCCACAGTGGCACGCTGGCAATGAAGGCGAGGATGCGGGCCAGCGGGTAGATATAGAAGGCGATCCAGGCATCGAGTTGCGCCGTGGTCAGGCTGAGCATGGTCAGCCGATCAACTGCGGGATGCTGCCGAACAGGCGCTGGATATAATCCATCAGGTACTGCAGCATCCAGGGGCCAAAAATGATCAGCACGATGAACATGGCGACCAGTTTTGGAACGAACTGCAGGGTCGCTTCATTCAATTGAGTGGCCGCCTGAAAGATGCTGACGATCAGACCGACGATGAGTGCGGCCAGCAGCATCGGCGCAGCCATCAGCAGCGTGACTTCGATGGCCTGACGGCCAATTTCCATGACGACGCCGGGCGTCATGGGCTGAAACTCTGTACCAGGGAACCGATGACCAGATGCCAGCCGTCGACCAGAACGAACAACATCAGCTTGAAAGGCAGGGCCACCATGACTGGCGACATCATCATCATGCCCATCGACATCAGCATGCTGGCGACGACCATGTCGATGATCAGGAATGGAATGAACAGGATGAAACCGATCTGGAAAGCGGTTTTCAATTCGCTGATGACGAAGGCGGGCACCAGAATGCGCAAGGGGATGTCGTCGGGTGTGGCAATTTTCTCAATGCGGGCCACTTTGGCAAACATGGCGATATCGGCTTCGCGGGTGTGCTTGAGCATGAAACTGCGCAGGGGGGCGCTTGCCCGGTCGGCTGCCTGCATGATGTTGATGCGGTTTTCGGCCAGTGGTACATAGGCTTCGGTATACACCCGGTCGAGGGTGGGCGACATGATGAAAAATGTCAGGAACAGCGACAGGCCGACAATGATCTGATTGGGCGGTGCAGTCTGGGTACCCATGGCGTGTCGTAACAGCGACAGGACAATGACGATGCGGGTGAAACTGGTCATCATCAGCAGCGCGGCCGGGATAAAGGTCAGCGCCGTCAGTAGCAACAGGGTCTGGATGCTCAGGCTGTAGGTCGTACCGCCGCCGGGTGCAGGGCTGCTGCTCAAGGCGGGCAGGCCGGCCTGGGCGAGGGCGAAGGGCGCCGCAGCCCACAGCAGGCTGCCGATCAACAGGCGTTTAGACATGGCGGTCTTGCTCCGTCACCCGTTTTAGCCAGTGGGCGAAGGGGGCATTCTGCGGCGGGGGGGCTGTAGTGTCGCTGGCGGGCTCATCGCCTCGGGGCATGCGGTGCAGGGTGCGAATCTGGCCGGGGACAATGCCGATGACCAGCCAGGTGTCGCCCGCTTCGACCAGGACCAGTCGTTCGCGAGGGCCCAGGGCGACGCCACCAAGGACTTTGAGCCGGCCCTGGCCAAAAGACTTGCCGCCCGATACTTTGCGGGCCAGCCAGGCCGTGCCGAAAAGCAGGCCGACAATGACGAGCAGGGCAAGGATGGCTTGCAGATAGGTACCACTCGACAAACCGGCACCCTCGGCGGTGCTGGCCAGAGTATCAAGCGGCAGGAGTAGCAGGAAGGAGAGTGAGCGCAGCAAGGCAGACCAAGGAGAGGTGACGAGGCCCGTCATCTTAAACCCAAACGCGGCTGGTCGCGGCGTGTCCGGCAGCGCTTGCGGTCGACCGCCTGTTGCGGCTGAAAATGTTCAGCGGTTGAGTTTCCGCATTCGTTCGGAGGGGGTGATGATGTCCGTAAGGCGGATCCCGAACTTGTCATTGACCACGACCACTTCGCCCTGGGCAATCAGGGTGCCGTTGACCAGCACGTCCATCGGCTCGCCAGCCATGGCATCCAGTTCGACCACCGAGCCGTGGGCCAGTTGTAGCAGGTTCTTGATCGTGATCTTGGTGCGACCCAGTTCGACGGTAATCTGAACAGGAATGTCGAGAATCATGTCCAGTTCGTTCATTACCCCGCTGGCGTTACCGCCGCCGCCAAAAGACGGAAAAATATTGGCCGGCTGGGCCGTGGTTGCCGCGCCATCATCTTCGGTCGTCTGTTCGGCCATGGCCGCTGCCCAGTCGTCTTCGCTGATCTGGTCGGCATCGTCCGCCGAGGTATTTTCGTTGTTGTCAGACATTTCTCTCTCCGTGCGGCGGTTCGCCGCCACCCGTTTCGGGTTGGCTTGCAATGAAGCGTTCGACGCGCAGGGCGTATTGCCCGTTCTGTTGGCCGTAGCTGCATTCCATCAGGGGGACACTATCAACCTGGGCTTCTATATGCGTTGGAATGGTGATCGGGATGACATCGCCCGGTTTGAGTTTCAGGATGTCGCGCAATGAAACGACGCCGGCGCCCAGTTGGGCAACGATTTCCACTTCGGCACCTTGCAACTGTTTGCGCAGGGTGCCGATCCAGCGTTTGTCGGTTGATAGCTGGTCGCTCTGCATCGTGCTGTAGAGCAAGTCGCGGATCGGCTCAAGCATCGAGTAAGGAAAGCAGATATGCATATCGGCCGTGGCGCCGCCAAACTCCAGCGTGAAACTGGTCGACACCACGATTTCAGAGGGCGTCGCGATATTGGCAAACTGCGAGTTCATTTCCGAGCGGACGTACTCGAAGCTGATGTCGTGTACCGGTTTCCAGGATTTGCTGTATTCGGCGAAGACCACACCGAGTAGACCCTGGATGATCCGTTGTTCGGTGGCGGTGAAGTCCCGTCCTTCAACCCGGGTATGAAAGCGCCCATCGCCGCCAAACATGTTGTCGACGACCAGAAAGACCAGGTTGGGGTCGAAAACAAACAGGGCGGTACCGCGTAGTGGCTTGGCGGCTACCAGGTTGAGGTTGGTCGGGACGACCAGGTTGCGGATGAACTCGCTGTACTTCTGGACGCGGATCGGGCCAACCGAAATTTCCGCGTTGCGGTGCATGTAGTTGAACAGGCCAATGCGCAGATAACGGGCAAAGCGCTCGTTGACCAGTTCGAGCGTCGGCATCCGGCCGCGGACGATCCGCTCCTGGGTGCCCAGGTTGTAGGCGCGGATGCTGGATTCGTCGCCGCTTGCTTCTTCCGGCTCGTCAGTCTCCCCGGTGACGCCCTTGAGTAGGGCGTCGACCTCGTCCTGGGAGAGAAAATCGCCCGCCATGGCTCCTTACTGAATGATGAAGGAGGTGAATAGAACTGCGTGCACCGGACCATCCGGCGCCACCATTTCGCCGCGCTTATTTTTCTTCGGCGGGCTGATAGCCGAGTTGATCGCATCCTGGATCTCGACGGCCAAGGCTTCCTTACCTTCCTTGGGCAGCAGTTCAGAGGCTTTCTTGCTTGATAGCAGCAGCGTCACGTCATTGCGAATCTTCGGCAGATGGGCCTTCAGTTCAGCTTCGGCTTCAGGGCCTTCCAACTCGACCGACAGGATGACCTGCAGGTACTGGTCGCCGGTTTCCGGAACCAGATTGACCGTAAACGCTTCCATGTTGACGAATACCGGCGGGTGCTCTTCTTTCTTCTTGTCTTTTTTCTTGGCCGGTTTTTCGGTTTCGGCCGCGACTTCCTCTTCGTCGGCATGTTCGTCATCGCCCTTGAGCAGGAAGAAGGCGGCCGCACCCCCGCCAATGACGAGCAGCAAAACGACGGCAACGATGATGATGAGTAGCTTCTTGCTTTTCTTCGGGGGGGCTTCAGCCCCTTCTTCGGCTGGCTTCGCGTCCTTGGCCATGCGTTTCCCTCTCTAGGTGATCTTAGGTGGTCAGGCGAACAGGTCTACCAGACCTTGCCCGCGTTGGATGGGCAAGCTGGTCGTGACTGAACTGGTCACGCCGTCGCGGCCAAGTATAGCGTTTTCGTCCGCCAAGCGGGGCGGGTTGGCAAAGCGCGGGGATTGCTCGCGCTGTTGTTGCGCCAATTGAGCGCCCACATTGGTGTCGCCCAGCGCAATGCCCGAGCCGGAGAGCATGTCACGCAAGCGTGGCATGGCCTCTTCGATGGCCTGGCGTACTTCGCTGTGTGCAGAGATAAAGCTGGCGCTCATCTGGTCGCCCTGCAAACTGAGATTGATCTGAATGGGACCAAGGTGGGCCGGGTTGATGTTGATTTGTGCGGATTGCTGTTCGTTGCGGGCGATCCAGACGACGCGGTTGCTGAAGTCCTGGCCCCACTGGCTGCTGTGTAGTGGCGTGGGGAGGTTGTGCGATGCCATATTGTCGCGGGGGCTGGCGGTTGGTAGAGCGAATGTGGTGGCCGGCAAGGACTGGGGATCGATCAGGGAGTCGCTCACGGCAATTTTTGCCGTGCTGTCGTCTTTGCCGCTGCTGGCTAGGGCCAGCAGTGGGCTGGCGAGACTGGTTGTTTTGTTGCGGTCGACCGCGTTTTCAAGCGAAAAATCGGCCTGGCTTGTTGTATTGGCGGAGAGGGCGCTGCGCAGATCGTCGGCAGACCACTTGCCCTTGCCAGTGAGTGCATTGCTATCGAGCGATCGTTCGCTGCCGGCTAGGGGCAACAGCGGGCTGGCGAGACGGGCTGTTTTGTTGCGGTCGACCGCGTTTTCAAGCGAAAAACCGGCCTGGCTTGCTGTATTGGCGGAGAGGGCGCTGCGCAGATCGTCGGCAGACCACTTGCCCTCGCCAGTGAGTGCACCGCTATCGAGCGGTAGTTTGCTGAGGCTGCTGTGTGGCGTGTTGGGGGCCCATTGCGCGTTGCTTGCCAGGATGGACTGCAGCAGGTCAGTGGGCTGATCGGATAAAAGGCTCGTTTGGTCGCGGTCGACCGTGTCGAGTGGAGGTTTTTCCGTGAGCGCGGCCTCCATATCGCTGATCGCCGCTGACAGGTCGGTCGGCAAGTCATTCCCGGCGAGTTGTCCGCTGAGTAGCGCTGAAAAATCCAGGCCGGCAATGATCTCGCTGCCTGCGGCGGGGCTACTGGCCAAGTGGCCAGTGGCTGCCATGCGCCCGCTGGCGGCATGCTGTATCGAAATGGCCATGAGGAAATCCTTTGCTGTCTGGTTGTGGGTTCAGAAGCAAGGCGTGTGCCTGTTGTTCTATTCCTTGTCGCTGTCCGGATCGAGAAAAAATTTCCGGGCGGAAAATTCATCGAGCAGTTTCTGTTCCCGGCGATTTTCGGCCTGTTGTTCCTGGCGCTGGTGGCGGGTGGACAGGGTGTCGATGGCTTTGAGCCGGGTATTTTGCGCCTGCCAGTGCTGTTGACCGTGCGCGGTGCCTGCTGCACTTTGTTGGACGGCCAGGGCTTGCTGGGCGATGGCTTCATCGATGCGCTTGAGAAATTCTTGATAATTGTTCAGCGTGGTCAGCGTTAGTCCCTGGGCGGCCGCGTTGCGCAGACGCTCGGCGTATTCGTCGCGATATTGCTCAAGCATCTGTAGCCGGCTCTTGGCATCATTTTCGGCGGCAATCAGGGCGCCCAGTTGCCGGCTCGCTTCGTCGGTACGCGTCTGCATCAAGTCGAGCAAGGGTTGAAGAGAAAAGGGGCGGGCCATGGTTTATCAGAACAGGCTAGCTAGGCTGCCCACACTGCGGTCGAAGTCGGCTTTTTCGGTCAACTGCTGCTGCAGGAATTTTTCCATTTTTGGATAGAGGGCAATGGCTTGGTCCAGCACCGGGTCGGCACCGGCTGCGTAGGCGCCGACGGCAATCAGGTCACGCGCCCGCTGGTAGCGCGAAAACAGGAC
This sequence comes from Dechloromonas sp., assembly GCA_028689015.1. GTDB lineage: Bacteria > Pseudomonadota > Gammaproteobacteria > Burkholderiales > Rhodocyclaceae > Azonexus. The sequence continues at coordinate 65,230 of JAQTXC010000001.1, forward strand.
CTTGAAGCGGCGGATGTGATCGAGTTGTCCGGGTGTGATCAGGTTGACCATCGCTCGGCTGATCGATTGCTCGATATCGATGGCCGGATAATGCCCGGCATCGGCCAGGGTGCGGGAGAGGACGATGTGGCCGTCGAGAATGGCGCGGGCCGAGTCGGCAATCGGGTCCTGCTGGTCGTCGCCTTCGGCCAGGACGGTGTAGAAGGCCGTAATTGAACCGCTGCCTTCGGCCCCATTGCCGGCCCGCTCGACCAGTTGCGGTAGCTTGGCGAATACCGAGGGCGGGTAACCGCGGGTCGCCGGTGGTTCGCCAATGGCCAGCGCAATTTCCCGTTGGGCCATGGCGTAGCGGGTCAGCGAGTCCATGATCAGCAGCACCTGCTGGCCCTGGTCGCGGAAATATTCGGCCAGTGTCGTGGCGTAAGCAGCGCCTTGCAGACGCATCAGCGGGCCGGTGTCGGCCGGTGCGGCGACGACGACGGCGCGCGCCATGCCGGATTCGCCGAGAATCTGCTCGATGAATTCCTTGACCTCGCGGCCACGTTCGCCGATCAGGCCGACAACGATGACATCGGCCGCGGTGTAGCGGGCCATCATGCCGAGCAGTACCGATTTGCCGACCCCCGAGCCGGCGAACAAGCCCATGCGCTGGCCGCGTCCCACGGTCAACAAGGCGTTGATGGCACGAATGCCGACATCAAGCGGCTGCTCAATTGCTGCCCGGTTCATCGGGTTGATCGGGCGGCTTTGCAGCGGCCGGGAATAGGCGGTGGTCAGTGGGCCCTTGCTATCGAGCGGGCGACCGATGCCATCGAGAACACGCCCCAGAACGGCAGGGCCAACCGGCGCTTGCTTGGCGCGGTCGATGGCTCGCCGCTTGGGCGGGATGGGGGTGTCGAGCGTCGGCAGGCTGCCAGGCGATTCGTAGGGTTCGACGCGCGCGCCGGGGGCGAGGCCGAAAACGTCATTTGAAGGCATCAGGTAGAGCTTTTCGCCGGCGAAACCGACGACTTCAGCTTCGACCGCCGGCCCCCCTTGCGGAAAAATGCGGCAGATGCTGCCGAGTGGCAGCTTGAGGCCGGAGGCTTCCATGACCAGGCCGTTGATCCGCGTCAGGCGACCGCTGGGGGACAGGACCTGGGTGTGGCTCACTGCGTTGCGGCAACTATCGATAAAGCCTGCCCAGCGGGCGAGCGGGTCTTCGTCGCTCACGATGGGCTCAGCCAAGCCTTGTCGCTGCCAATCGCCTCCACCACTTTCTGCCAGCGGGTTTCGATGCTGGCGTCGACTTCGCTGTGTCCGGCTTTGAGCAGGCAGCCGCCGGCTGTGACTTCGGCATCGGGGACGACGTGCAGGTTGCTGGTGGATGGATGGGCGGCGAGGGGTTCGCGCAAGGCTTCGGCGTCATCCGGGTGCAGGTGCAGGTTGAGCGTGCCGTGATGCAGCGGCATGCTGCCGATCGCCTCCCGGACGATGGGTAGCAGCAAGTCACGCTTGACTTCCAGCGCACTGCGGGTGAGCTGGGCTGCGATGTCGAGCGACAGATCCAGAAACTTTTCAGCCATGCCTTGCTCGAGTCCGGCGAGAGCTGACTGGAAGTTGTCCAGCAACTGGGCGAGTTTTTCGGCTGTCTGCGCCTGCTTTTCCTGCAGGCTGGCTTCGCCAGCTGCTTTGCCGGCCGCTTCACCGGCTTCATAGCCGGCCTGGCGGGCGGTTTCGCGGATCGCTTCGAGTTCTTCTTCGCTGGGTTGCGGGACGACGGGCGGTGGCGGCTCGGCGGGGGGGGGCGGGGTGTCTTTCTTCTGCGGGTTGCGGCTGGCGTTGGGCCGATCAAAGGTGTCGGCCTGCCAGCGCCGGACGTTGATCAGTTGGTCCTTGGGAATGATGCCGGCCATCGGACGTCAGACCATCTGCTCGCCACCGGCGCCGCCGAGAACGATTTGTCCTTCGTCGGCCAGGCGGCGAACGATCTTGAGGATTTCCTTCTGCTCGGCTTCGACTTCCGAGAGACGGACCGGGCCTTTCGATTCCAGATCTTCGCGCAGCATTTCGGCAGCGCGTTGCGACATGTTTTTGAAAATCTTCTCGCGCAATTCGGGCGAGGCGCCTTTGAGTGCGAGCACCAGGGAATCGGATTGCACTTCACGCATGATGAGCTGAATCGAGCGGTCGTCGATTTCCAGCATGTTCTCGAAGACGAACATTTCGTCGAGAATTTTTTGCGCCAGATCCGGGTCGTATTCGCGAATGGCGTCCACCACCGAGGTTTCGTTGGCGGTACCGATGAAGTTGAGAATTTCGGCTACGGTGCGGACGCCACCCATCGCCGTCCGTTTGACGCTGGAGGATCCGGAGAGAATACGCAGCATGGCCTCGTTCAATTCTCGGAGGGCGGCGGGTTGGATGCCTTCCAGGGTAGCGATGCGCAGGACGACGTCGTTACGCAGGCGTTCGGTGAAGTGGTTGAGAATTTCGCTGGCGTGGTCGTGTTCGAGGTGTACCAGAATGGTGGCAATAATCTGCGGGTGTTCGTTGCGAATCAGGTCGGCGACGGTGGTCGCGTCCATCCATTTCAGCCCTTCGATGCCTGAGGTTTCGCCACCTTGCAGGATGCGTGAAATGAGGTTGGAGGCCTTGTCGTCACCCAGTGCTTTGGTCAGCACTGAGCGGATATAGTTGTCGGTATCGACGTGGACCGCAGAATGTTCCTGGGCTTGCTGGTGAAATTCATCGAGAACGGCTTCGACGCTGGCCCGTGGCACGCTTTTTAGCGCGGCCATGGCGTGCCCCAGTTTTTGCACTTCACGTGGGCCGAGGTGCTTGAGGACCTCGGCGGCATGGTCTTCGCCGAGGGCAATCAACAAGGTTGCGCTTTTTTCCAGTCCGTCGTCAGCCGCCATTGGGGTCTATCCAGTTCTTGATGATGTTGGCCACCGCTTTCGGGTCCGCCTGAGCAATATCGCGTGCCTTCTGGACCTTGACCGCGTAGTGGTCAATGTGTACTTCGGCACTGTCGTCGATTTCTTCGCCCGTTTCGGCATCGATCCGCACATGACCCGCTGCACCTGCCACGCCTTCGGGCGTGTTTTCGTCCTCGGGTGGGGCAGGGGGCGGGAACATGGTTTTCAGCGATGGCTGGATGATTTTCAGATACAGGAAGGCGATGATGCCGGCAATCAGCAGGTATTTGAAAATATCCTTGGCGAAGGCGATATTTTCCGGATCTTTCCACAGCGGCAGGCTGAGATCGATCTTTTCGCTTTCGGTGAAGGGCGCGTTGGCGACCGAAATGGAGTCGCCGCGATCTTTGCTGAAGCCCATGGCTTCACGGACCAGATCGTTGATTTGTGCCATTTCGGCATCGGACAAGGGCTTAGTGGTCTCCTTGCCGTTCTTGTCGACATCCTTGCGGTGGTTGACGACGATGGCCGCTGTCAGGCGGCGGATGTTGCCCATGCCCTGCTTGGTGTGGCGGATGGTTTTGTCGACTTCGTAATTGACGGTCGAGTTCTTGCTCGAATTGATCGGTTGACCGGCCGCATTGAGCGGTGCTGAGATGCCGGCTGCGTCCAGTTGGCCGATATTCGGGTTGGCATTACGGCCGTTGGCAGCAGTAGTCGTGCCGGTGGCTGGGTTGGTTAATGGTGCCGTTGCCGGCACGGGCGGCTGGTTGGTCAGGGCGCCTGGCACCCCGCCCGCCACTTGCTGGCTGATCGAGGCGGTTTCCGTACTTTGCTGGCTGCGGATGACGCTATTTTCCGGGGTGGTGTTGGGTCGATAGGTTTCTGCGGTCTGTTCGCTTTGTGAGAAATCAATATCGGCCGCGACCTGGACTTTATAGTTTTCACCACCCAGGACCGGGCGAAGGATGTCGGCGATGCGGTTGACAATATTGCCTTCCACTTCGCGCACGTATTTCAGCTGAGTGGGGTCCAGGCCGGCTTCGGTCAGCTTGTTTTTCAACTGCGACAACATGTTGCCGTTCTGGTCGATGATGGTGACGTTGGCCGACTGCAGTTGCGGCACGCTGGACGAAATCAGGTGGGTGATGCCGGCAATCTGTCCGGCGTCCAGGTTGCGTCCCGGGTAGAGGTTGAGCAGGACCGAGGCGCTGGGTTTCTGCTCTTCGCGAATGAAGACCGATGGCTTGGGAATAGCCAGGTGAACGCGGGCGGACTGTACGGTGCCAACCGACATGATGGTACGGGCCAATTCCCCTTCCAGGCCACGCTGGTAATTAACTTGTTCAGCAAACTGGCTGATGCCAAATTTCTGGTTTTCCATCAATTCGAAACCGACCATGCCGCCGCGGGGCAGGCCTTGCGAGGCGAGTTTGAGGCGAATTTCATGGACACGATTGCCAGGAACCATGATTCCGCCGTTATCCGACATCCGATGTGGGATATTTTGCTGTTCCAGACTGGCAATGATGCTGCCGCCATCTTTTTCGCCGAGATTGGAAAAAAGGACTTTCCAGTCTGGTTGCTGGCTCCACAGGAAGGTGCCGACGATGACGGCAATAATTGCCGCCAGGGCGACGGCGAAGGCCATTTTCTGCTGGGCGCTCAGGCGATTGAACGCCTCGCGCAAGCGCTCGACCGGGTTTTCCGGGGGCGCCGTTGCAGCAGTGGGGTCGGTGGTTACAGCCATCAAATTCGGGTGTGATCAGGTGGAAATAGAAGAAGAATCAATCGTGAAGCCAAATTTTCCTAGAAATATTCTACTATTACCGGGACCGAATCCAGCCGAAACATTTTAATGAGCAATCCCTCTCCTGCCACGGTCGACACCCTTTCTGCCGACAAAACTGCCGAGTTGCAACGGGCTTTTGCCATGTTCAACCAGGTGTCAGCCGAACTGACCCAGGCCTATGAAGCGCTGCAACAGCGTGTGGCTTCGTTGACCGAGGAATTGGCAGTGGCCAATGGCGAATTACGTCGCCAGTACCGCGAAAAAGAGGCTTTGTCGGAGCGCTTGTCGTCCTTGCTGGATGCCTTGCCAGCGGGCGTGGTTCTGCTTGATCCAGCGGCCCGGGTTACCGCCCTGAACCCGGCAGCCATGGCGATGTTTGGTGATACGGCGCTGGCCAGTCACTGGGGTGACGTGGTGGCGGCCACGCTGCTGCCGACGCTGACCGTTGGCGAGTGGTTGTTGGGCGAGGGGCGGGTGTCGATTGCCGAAAGTGTTTTGCCTTCGGGCGGCGGCAAAATTTTACTGATCCACGACATCAGTTCGGCGCACCGGATGAAAGAGGAGCTGGAGCGTAGCCAGCGTCTGGCAGCAATGGGTGAAATGGCGGCGTCGTTGGCCCATCAATTGCGCACCCCGCTGGCTGCGGCTTTGTTATACACCGCCAGTTTGGGCCAGGCGGATCTGCCTGCTGCAGCACGTGGCAAATTTGCCGATAAAGCGAGTGGGCAACTGCGGCGCCTTGAGCGCTTGATTCAGGATGTCTTGCTGTTCGCACGCGGCGAGAGCATCGGCCGGGATGTTATTCCGGCCAGTGACTTGTTGCACGAAACCGCTCAGACTGTCGAGCCGCTGATGCGTGAGCGGGGCATCGAATTTTCGGTGGGTGATGATTGTGCCGGCGCGGTGCTGGTGGGCAGTCGCAAGGCGCTTTACGGTGCACTGGTCAATTTGCTGGAAAATGCCTTGCAGGCGACGCCAGCCGGTGGACAGATCAGCTTGTGGGGGCGACGCCAGGCGGATGTCCTGACCTTCGCTGTTCAGGATAGCGGGCCGGGGGTGCCGGCCGAGGTGCAGCGGCGTATTTTTGAACCGTTTTACACCACCAAGGGGCAGGGGACTGGCTTGGGCTTGGCGATTGCTCTGGGGGTGGCCCGGGCCTGCGGCGGCACCATCGATATCCTGTCGCCGCGCGAAGGTGGCGCCGAATTCGTCATGCGCTTGCCGCTGGCGGCTGATAACAACGAAAGTGGACGTGATGAGTGAGCATAATTTGCCCGTGTTGATTGTTGAAGATGATCCGAGCTTGCGCGAGGCAATTTGTGACACGCTGGAACTGGCTGGACGGACGCATGTGGCGGTGGATGGCGGCGAGGCCGCATTAAAAATTCTCGGTGAGCAGGCTTTTTCGATCGTGGTCAGTGATGTGCGGATGATGCCGATGGACGGTATCAGCTTGCTCAAGGAAATTCGTCATCGGTTGCCGCTTCTTCCGGTTGTTCTGATGACAGCCTATGCGGATGTCGATAAGGCAGTGGATGCGATGCGGGCCGGTGCCTGCGATTTTTTGCTCAAGCCCTTCGAGCCAGGGGCTTTGCTGGGTTACATCGATAAATATGAGGTTGCGGCTGATCAGGAAACGGAGGGGGTGGTGGCCAATGACCCGGCCAGCCGGGATCTGTTTGCGATGGCGCAACGGGTGGCAGCGACCGATGCCACGGTCTTGCTGACTGGAGAGTCCGGGGTCGGGAAGGAGGTCGTGGCCCGCTTTATTCACCGCCATTCGGCGCGGGCAGCGGGCCCGTTTGTGGCCATCAATTGCGCGGCGATTCCCGATAGTTTGCTTGAGGCGACCCTGTTTGGCTATGAGAAAGGGGCGTTTACCGGGGCGCAGCAGATGCAGGCGGGCAAGTTTGAGCAGGCACAGAACGGCAGCTTGTTGCTCGACGAAGTGACCGAAATGCCGATGGGTCTGCAGGCCAAATTGTTGCGCGTCCTACAGGAGCGGGAAGTCGAGCGGGTGGGCGGCAAGAAGCCGGTGCCACTGGATATCCGCATTATTGCCACCTCCAATCGCGATATGGCGGAGGCGGTGGCGCAGGGGGTTTTTCGTGAGGATCTGTATTACCGGCTGAATGTTTTTCCGGTCGCCATTCCAGCCTTGCGTGAGCGGCCCCAGGATATTTTGCCGATTGCCCGGCATTTTTTGCAGGTCCATGGCGTTCGGTTTGCCCGTACCGGCCTGCAGTTTTCCGCTGCTGCGGAGCACTCCTTGCAGGGGCATGCCTGGCCGGGTAACGTTCGTGAGCTGGAAAATGTCATTCAGCGCGCCTTGATCATGGCGCCTGGCGGGGTCATTGACCCCGCGCACCTCAATCTGCTTCCGACACTGCGACCCGCGCCACGGGCAGCGGAGTCGGCCTGTGTGGTTGAAGAAAAGCTGGGGGATAATATCAATATGAAGGATCTGGAGCGTGAGCATATTTTGCGTACGCTGGCCGAAGTGGGCGGTTCGCGCAAATTGGCCATTGAGCGCTTGGGGATTTCGGAGCGCACCCTGCGCTACAAGTTGCAGCAATACCGTGAAGAAGGATTTTTTCAGGACTGATTCTGGCGCAAAAATTGCTATGTAGTTGCGCAATAGAAGGAGTTGCCATCATGGACACCCAAGGTATCGAACAAATGTTGAGCGCGTTACGGACGACGGCTGCCCAGGCTTCGGGCAAGCCGGCCGATGTGGCAAGCGCGGCCCCGGGCGGGGCAGATTTTCAATCGTTGCTGAAAAGCTCAATTGACAAGGTTAATGAGGCGCAGCAATCGTCCGAACAGCAGGCTGAGAAATTGGCAGCGGGTGATACCAGCCAGAACCTGCATGAGGTGATGATTGCCTTGCAGACGGCCAGTGTGTCGTTCCAGGAAATGGTCCAGGTCCGCAACAAACTGGTGACGGCGTATCAGGACGTGATGAACATGCAGGTTTAAAGCTGCGTTCTGCGGTCGTCAATTAATAGCCAAGGCCCGGTTCATGCCGGGCCTTGGTCTTAGTAGAGGCCGGTTTCCTTGGCCTTGCGCTCGCGCTCAAGGCGGGTGATGTAGCGTTCGATCAGGGTTAAGCGGCTACCGGGCAGGTTGACGAATTCACAACCCAGGCGCAGTTGATGGTCGCCATTGGCGGTTTCAACCTTGGAAATTTCGCGAATGCGCAAATTGACCGAGATGACGCTTTCGCCAGGAATATTGAGGCGACAATCAGCGAACAGGGCGCCCAGCGAAAATTTGTCGGCATGCCTTTCTTCGCCGATCAGACACAGGCCGCCGCCACTCAGGTCGTATAGCGAAAAATCAAGCACCTCCGGGGAGGGCGGTTTTTTCTGAATGGCGAGCAGGCAGCGCAAGGGATTGATGCGGGGTGTCTGAACCCGGAAAAACTCCCGGCGTTGCAGGCGGAGCAGGCGGTTCGGCAGATTGGCGACAAAGGCGATCTGACCATCGTGGGTGCCGCGTTCGATGTGGTGCAGTCGGTATTGCACCTTGACGCGGTCGACTGTGGTCGACACGGTGATTTTGCCAGCCTGCAGTGCTTGATTCAGAACCTCGGGTTCGCGGGGGGTATCGAGGAAAATCCGTTTTTTTTCTTCGTCGACCGCGAGCAATTTGCTCAGGAAGAAGTGCTGCCCGTCGTCCAGATAGAGCGTGACGAAACTGTTTTGCGTTTGCAGGTTGCGCAGATGAAAAAGAACCTCCCGTTCGTTGCTGAGAATGTAACGACCGTATTCTTCCGCTTGGTCGATTTCGAAAACAGGAACAGAGGCTTCTTCCGTGGCAGTGGTCATGAGTGATGTCTGGTAGTGATTTCAGGTGCCCGGCGGGACGGTTGCCGCATCGTTTTCGAGTCGGTAGAGCCAAGCGAGCAGTTCGGCAACGGCCATGTATAACTGCGGAGGAATGTGTTCGTCAATATCTACCTGGGTGAGCAAAGCGACCAACTCGGGAGATTCGTGGACGTAAACGCCGTGCTCGTGGGCGCGGGAGATGATTTCCTCGGCGATCAGTCCTTTGCCGCGGGCCACCACCCGAGGGGCGGCGTCGGTTTGCCGGTAGGCGAGGGCGACGGCCTCGCGGACGCCGTCACGTTTCGCTGGGGGCATGCTGCTGGATATGCAAGGCGGCGAGGTCGAGGCCGGCGGCGGCGAACTGGTCGCGCAGGGTGTTCATTTGATCATTCAGCCGTTGTTCAGCCGTATTTTCGCTGGTCTGGATCTGGATGCTGACTCGCCCTCCGGCGAGCAGTTGCAATTGTGCATCGATGCCACCCAGGCGGGGCAGGCTGAGTTTGAGGCGGGTTCGCCATTGCCGGCCGGGGTCCTCTTGATCTGTCGGGCCGTGGCTACCTTGTTCCCCAATTTCCCACCACAAGGTTTGTCCGGGCCAGATTTGGCCCTGCCAGGCAAAGTTTTGGTTGGCCAGGCCATCCAGTTGCTGCTGTACGATCGGTGTCAGGTCGCGTGGAATGCCAGTCAGGGGGCTGGGTTTGTCGGCGGCAGTCGCCTGCGGGGCGATTTTGCTGAGCCCCTCTGCACTCGGGTCAGGGGATGTTTTTGCCGTACTGGGTGTCATGGGTGAGGCGTCGCCGGTGCTTGACGCCACCTTGGTGGTCGTTTGCAACGCCGGGTCGCTCGCCTGTCCAGGGGCTGGCGGCGCGGCGCTGTCGGGCAGCACAGGAGGTTTGGCGGCAAGCGCGAGTAGGCTGGGCGTGACCGGCTGCTGGCCTTGGGGTTCCTGGCGCAGTTGTTCGGTGGGGAGTTGGCCGGCCACCCAGCGCGCCTGATGCGCTTCGTAGAAGACGCCGCTTTGGCTCAAGGCTTGTTTGAGCAGCGGGACCAGATCGCTGGCTTGCTGCGGCATCTGCTGGGTGATGGGGGCGTTGGTGTTGAGTACGGCCGGGGGGGCGCGGCGGCCATTGCTGCCGATTTCCTGCAGCAAATCGCCAATCAGCCGACCTGTATTGCTGAGTGAAGTGGCGGCTGAGCTGGCCTCTTGCTTGCCGGCGGTGTTCTCGCCGCGATTGGCGACGAAGGCCAGGGTCAGCTTGCCATCACTCTCGACAACTTCCAGTTCGAGGGTGTCGCCAGGTTTTGCGGAAAAAGGCAGTGCCAGGGTCAGTTCGCGCTGGGCGACGACTGCCCGATACATGCCGTTGGGCAAGAGCGACTGAATTTCGGCCATGATGCGTTGCCCGGCACTCAGTTGCGACAGGGCATCGTTGATTTGGCGTGCCGGCTGGGCGGGTTGGACCGGTGCTGGCAGGTCCTGGGTGAGCAGTTTGACGTTGCTGGCGATATCCGCCGGAATCATGTCTTCGATCCAGGTCTGTCAACGATCACGCCGGGCCGCCCAAGGCGTTGACCAGACGACCGATTTCGTCGCGCCGTTGGCGCGCCAGTTCGGTGGCGGCATTGACGGTCGACTGGATATTTTGGAGATTTTTGGCGTGGACCGCGGTAAAGCGTTGAGCGCGCAATAATTGGTCAAAACTGGCCAGCAAGTGTGGCAATTCATCCCAGCGCTGCCCATCAGCATGTTGGTAGATCATCTCGGCGAGCTGGCGTAATTCGCTCAGCGCCGACTCAGGGTTGGCGGATTTGACCAATTTCACGCCAGGCGCCATGGATTTCACTCAGCAAAGTCTCCACTTCGTTCAGCGCAGCCACATCGTTCTTGAGATTGGCATAAAGCAGGCGGGCGCACATGTAGTCATAGAGTGCGCTGAGCTTGACGGCGATCTCGCCGCCGGCTTCCTTGTTCAGGCTGGCGTTCAGGCCGTCGTTGATGATGTCGATGGCTTTGCCGATGGCCTGAGATTTGGTCTGCAGGTTTTTCTGTTCAATGGCGGCCAGGGCGATGGCAATCGCCGATTCGGCGCCCTCGAAAAGCAGAAGGATCAGGCGATGGGGGTCGGCCGACTGAACGGCACTGTCTACGCCGACTTGGGCGTAGGCAGTGACTGGATTACGGGAGGAACCAAACATGAATAAAGCCTTTTAACTGAGCGCGGCCAGCTGCTGTGTAAGGTACGAGCTGGTTTGCTGCATCGAAGAGACGATGGTGTCGAGCGAAGCGTATTGCTGGCGGTAGCGATTTTCGATGGCAGTCATGCGCAGATCGAGACGTTCGCGTTGATCATCAAAATCCTTGATTGACAGGTTTAGACCGGCGGTTCGGGAGGTGAGCAGGCCACTGGTGCTGGTCAGAGCCGTAGCGGTGCTCTTGAACGATGTGCCGTAGGTGCCCAGGGTGCTGATCACAGCTGCCGGGTCGCTGGCGATGGCTTCGGCCAGTTTGCTGCTGTCGACCGCGATATTGCCATTGCTCGAGAAGCTGATGCCCAGATCAGACAGGGTGTCGATGGCTGAGGTGTCGGTGCTGTTGTTGAACATCAGCGACGAGATCTGGTTTTGAATGGCCCGTACCGTGGCGTCACCGGTCAGGATGCTCCCGGTTTGATCGGTCGCATTGTAGGCGGTCAGGGTTTTGATCTTGCTGTTGAGGGCGTTATACGCTGTAACAAAGCTGTTGACCGCGTCGGTGATGGTGGCCGTGTTGCGAGCCACGGTCAACGACGTCGTCCCGACCTTGCCTAGATTGAGGGTGACGCCGGTAATGGCGGTGGTGATGGCGTTGCTGTCCGAAGTCACGGCCAGACCGTCGATCTCGACCAAGGCTTTTTGAGCAATCTGCGGCTCGTTGCCGACGGTTGAAAAACCGCGGAGTTTGGAAAAATCCAGACCATCCGTGCTGTTGTCGTCCACCGCGGTATAACTGACCAATTCGTTGGCATTTTGTGAAGTCAGCTGCAGTCGGGTACCGCTGGTATCCGTCACGATGTCGGCCGTGACGCCGGCGCCTGCGGTATTGATGGCGTTTTTGATATCGAGCAGGCTGGCGTTTGCACCACCAATGGCGACGGCAGTCGTCGTGCTGCCGACCGTGATGTTCAGCGTTCCTGGGCCCAGTTGTTCGGTGGGACCGCTGAACGTATTGTTGCTGCTGACGGTGTGCGGTCCGCCGACGGTGGTAAAGCCGCTGAGCAGGGCGACGAAGTCACCGGCATCGCCGGTGTTGAGATCCTGCACGTTGCTGACGGAAATCGCTTCGCCCGTATTTTTGGCGGTCATCACCAGGCGGGTCCCTCCGTCGCTGGTGATCAGGTTGGCCGTGACACCGGCGTCTGCGGCATTGATTTTGTCGCGCAAGTCACCCAGCGAGGCGCTGCCGCTGGTTTCGATGCTCGTGGCCTGACTGCCGACATTGAGCGTGAAGCTACCGGCACCAACGACCTGACTCATGCTGCTGAAACTGGTGTCGCTACTGACCTTGTGGGCTGTGGCCAGACGCTTGACGTTGATGGCATAGGTGCCGGCCGCCGAGGAACTGGTTGCGCTGCCGCTGGCGATGCTGCTGTCGGCAAAAGTTGCCGTGTAGCCGGCAAGCTTGCTGGGTGTGGCCAGCGTTGTTGCCGCATCCTTCAAGGTGCTCAGGGCGCTCGAAATCGATCCGAAAGCGGAAATTTTCGATTTGACGCTACTTTCCTTGGTGTCCAGTTGCGTCAACGGACGACGCTCGATCGTCATCAGTTGCGTGATGATGCTCTCGACGTCCAGCCCTGAGCCGATACCGAGTGAGGTTAATGTCGACATGGCGCTTACCTCGATTCAATTGATGCCAAGGGGTTTCCTCAGGCCTGCTGCTTGACCAGCAGACCTTGCAGGCGATCCAGTGCCTTGGCGATTTGCAGGATTTCATCGCCCGGAATCTGGCGAATGATCTCGTTGGTTGTCTTGTCCATGACTTTGACCACCGTGATGCCGGTATCTTCGTCGATGCTGAAACGGATATCGCTATTGGTCGGCGAAATGAATTTCTTCACTTGTTCGGTGGCTTGCTCAATGTCCTGGCGCGACGGGGCTTCCGACTTCTTTTGATCGAGTGTCGGGCGATTGTCGGTGTTGGTGCTGAGGACGGCCTTGTTGTCGCGCGATACAGCGAGCGCAGCAGGTTGAACGGACGGGCTGACCGGGGGGAGTGCGGAATTTGTTTGGATGTCCATGATTCAATCTCCAATCACAGCTTTAAAGTGCAAAACTGTTCCCCGGCGCCTTGTTTCATTAGCGGAGCAGGGACAGTACGTTATTCGGTAGAGCGTTGGCCTGGGCCAGCATGGCGACGCCTGCTTGCTGCAAAATCTGGCCGCGGGTCAAGGTGGCGGTTTCAGCGGCGTAGTCGGCGTCCATGATTCGGCTCGCGGCTGCATCCTGATTTTCGCGTGCGACCTGCAGCATCGAAATGACGCCTTCGAAACGGCTTTGCGCGGCACCATAAATCGAACGTTCGGTACTCAAGGCATCGAGTGCCTGATCGATGGCATCAATGGCGCTGCCCATGGCGCTCCCCGCGGTGCCCGAAATCGCGACCGCAGAACTGGCCAGACCGGAAACGGCTGTGCTGGAGAGCGCAGTCGTGATGACATCGACGGTTTCACCAGAATTGGCCCCGACCTGGAAGGTGTTGGTGCCGGCATTGGTATCGAGAACCTTCAGGCCATTGAACGAGGTCTGCGTATAAATCCGGGTGATTTCCGACTGCAGCTCGGAAAACTCTTTTTGCAACTGATCCCGGTCGCCCGAGGTGTTGCTGGCGTTGGCGGACTGGACGGCGAGGTCACGCATGCGCAGCAGATGATCCTTGATCTGGCCGAGGGCGCTTTCTGCGGTCTGGGCGAGCGAGATGCCGTCGTTGGCATTGCGCATGGCCACCGTCATGCCACGACCTTGTGCGGTCATCCGGGTGGCAATGGCGAGGCCGGCAGCATCATCCTTGGCGCTGTTGACCCGTAAGCCGGACGAAAGGCGCTGCAGGGCAGTGTTCAGGCTGCCTTGTGACTGATTGAGATTCCGTTGTGCATTGAGCGACGGAATATTGGTGTTGATGGTTTGGGGCATTTTCAAGGCTCCTTTCGGTGATTGACTCGATTCTAGCCCAGCACGCTTGTGATCTATCGCGCCGGGCTAGTTAGTCAACCCGAGGAAACCTATCGCAACAGACTCAAAACATTGTTAGGCAAGGCATTGGCTTGCGCCAGCATGGCTACGCCGGCTTGTTGCAAAATCTGTGCCCGGGTCAGTGATGCGGTTTCGGAGGCGTAGTCGGCGTCCATGATGCGGCTGGCGGCGGCGGACTGGTTTTCCCGCGCAACTTGCAGCACCGAGACGATGCCTTCGAAGCGGCTTTGTGCGGCACCGTAGACCGAGCGTTCGGTGTTGAGGTCGTCGAGTGCCGCATCAATTGCGGTGATGACGCCACCCATGGCGCTGCCGGCCGTGCCAGAAATGGTTGAGGTGGCAGAGGCAATGGCGGCAGAAATTGCCGTGCTGGAAACTGCCTTGCTGGCAATGTCGACCGTCTCACCGGAGTTGGCGCCGACCTGGAAGGAATTGGTGCCAGAGTCGGCATCCAGAATCTTCAAGCCATTGAACGTAGTCTGGGTATAGATGCGGCTGATTTCGGACTGTAGTTCGCCAAATTCGGTTTGCAGTTGCGCACGGTCACCCGAGGTGTTGGTGGCATTGGCGGACTGGACGGCGAGGTCACGCATGCGCAGCAGGTGGTCCTTGATCTGGCCGAGGGCGCTTTCTGCCGTCTGGGCGAGTGAGATGCCGTCGTTGGCGTTGCGGATGGCGAC
>JAQTXC010000001.1:79757-186195 GCA_028689015.1 Dechloromonas sp.
TGTTGGTGGCATTGGCGGACTGGACGGCGAGGTCACGCATGCGCAGCAGGTGGTCCTTGATCTGGCCGAGGGCGCTTTCTGCCGTCTGGGCGAGTGAGATGCCGTCGTTGGCGTTGCGGATGGCGACAGTCATGCCGCGCGACTGGGCGGTCATGCGGGTGGCGATGGCCAAGCCAGCGGCGTCGTCCTTGGCGCTGTTAACACGCAGACCGGAAGAAAGACGTTGCAGCGATGTATTCAGGGCGTTTTGCGAGCTGTTCAGGTTGCGCTGCGCATTGAGCGACGGAATGTTGGTGTTGATTGTTTGGGCCATGATGGACTCCTCAAGAATTCTGTTGGCCGGGTGGGGGCGTTAACCCGGCAGACCAGGGTGACTTAATCGGTGCTTATTAACGCAACAGGCTCAGGACGTTATTGGGCAATGCATTGGCTTGGGCCAGCATCGCGACACCCGCTTGCTGCAGGATCTGGGCCCGGGTCAGCGATGCGGTTTCGGAGGCGTAGTCGGCATCCATGATGCGGCTGGCGGCGGCGGACTGGTTTTCTCGCGAAACCTGCAGCACCGAGACAATGCCTTCGAAGCGGCTTTGTGCCGCACCATAAACCGAACGTTCAGTATTCAGCTCGTCGAGTGCCGCATCAATCGCGGTGATGGCTGCCGCAGCACTGGTGGCCGAGGTGTCGCCACTGATCGAAGCGGCGGAGACCGTGCCGTAAATGCCGGAAACATTGTTCGAAATGATGTCGACCGTTTCGCCTGAGTTAGCGCCAACCTGGAAGGAGTTGGTGCCAGAGTCGGCATCAAGAATCTTCAGGCCGTTGAAGCTAGTCTGGGTGTAGATGCGGCTGATTTCGTTATTGAGTTCGGTAAATTCGGTTTGCAGTTGCGCACGGTCACCCGAGGTGTTGGTGGCATTGGCGGACTGAACGGCGAGGTCACGCATGCGCAGCAGGTGATCCTTGATCTGGCCGAGGGCGCTTTCTGCCGTCTGGGCGAGTGAGATGCCGTCGTTGGCGTTGCGGATGGCGACCGTCATGCCGCGCGACTGGGCGGTCATGCGGGTGGCGATGGCCAAGCCAGCGGCGTCGTCCTTGGCGCTGTTGACACGCAGACCGGAAGAAAGACGTTGCAGCGATGTATTCAGGGCGTTTTGCGAGCTGTTCAGGTTGCGCTGAGCATTGAGCGACGGAATATTGGTGTTGATTGTTTGGGCCATGATCGACTCCTTAAAAATTTGCCATGCAATGCTGACGAGCTGTATTGGGTGCTTGATCAGTCTGGACGGGATAAGCCCCGGTTGTTTCTATTATCGGCGGGGACTTGAAAAACTTTAGCGTCTTACTTGATCAGGGACTTGTTGGAGTTGCCTGTTGCCGCGCCCTGATCGGGCGGATGGTGGAGATTAAATTTGCGAATGCCTGCTCGTCAGGCAGAATAGCAGGCATGGTTCTGGCTAATTACTCTGCTCCGTTCGCCCCGCTTCGTCAAACGCATGCGACTTTTCCCCGATAAGCATTCAGAACTCGACAAACTGATCTGGTCCATGAGCCGGATCTTTTTTGTGGCCGGGGTATTCAGTTTCTTCGTGAATGCGCTGATGCTGGTGCCCTCCTTGTACATGATGCAGGTGTACGACCGGGTGCTCAGTAGCCGCAACGAAATGACGCTGGTCATGGTCACGGTGATTACCTTGGGTCTGTACGGTTTACTGGGCGGCCTGGAGTGGATTCGTTCGCAGTTGATGCTGCGTGCCAGCATACAGCTCGATACCTTGCTCAATAACCGCGTTTTTAGTGCAACCTTTGAGGCCACTTTGCGCGGCGGCGGTGCCAATCCGGCACAAGCCCTGTCCGATGTGACTAATTTGCGCCAGTTTTTGACGGGTCCGGGATTGTTCGCTTTTTTCGATGCGCCGTGGGCGCCGATCTTTTTGGTGGTCATTACCCTGTTGCATCCGTGGCTGGGCATTTTTTCACTGGTTGGCTCAATCATTTTGGTCGGTTTGACCTGGTTGACCGAGCGCATGACGCAAAAACCCCTGTCCGACGCCAATGTCTTCGGCGCGCAGGCCAGTAATTTTGCCGGTAACAACCTGAAGAATGCCGAGGTGATTGAGGCGATGGGCATGTTGCCTGGCGTGCGTTTGCGCTGGGAAGCCAAACATCGTGCCAGCCTGGCTTTGCAGCAGCTGGCCAGTGAGCGGGCGGGGGCCATCAGCGCTGTCACCCGTTTTGTCCGTCTGGCCCAGCAATCACTGATTCTCGGGCTGGGCGCCTTGCTGGTTATTGAAGGCGAGTTGTCGCCTGGCGGCATGATTGCTTCGTCGATTTTGATGGGGCGCGTGGTCGGCCCGGTAGAGCAGGTGATCGGGGTCTGGAAAAGCCTGATTTCGGTCCGTGCCTCCTACGACCGGTTGCAGAGTTTGCTGCTGGCGGTGCCGGCTCGGCCTGTCGGCATGCCCTTGCCCCCACCAACCGGCCAGGTCAGTATCGAAAATCTGGTCGCAGTGGCGCCCAATAGTGAAGCGCCGATACTTAAGGGAATCAGCGCCAGTTTCGGGCCGGGTGAGGTGCTGGGCGTGATCGGCCCCAGTGCTTCCGGTAAATCGACATTGGCCCGCTTGCTGGTGGGCGTCTGGCCGGCAGCAGCCGGCAAGGTTCGCTTGGATGGGGCGGATATCTATGACTGGAACAAGGCTGAAGTGGGGCCCTATATTGGCTATCTGCCGCAGGATGTCGAGTTGTTCGAGGGAACGGTTGCCGAGAACATTGCACGCTTTGGTGAGTTGAATGCCAAGGAAGTGGTGCTGGCCGCCCAGCGGGCCGGTATACACGAGATGATCTTGCGCTTTGCCAATGGCTATGCCACCTTGATCGGTCCGGGCGGTAATTTCCTGTCCGGTGGCCAGCGGCAGCGTATTGCCCTGGCTCGCGCCCTGTACGGCACGCCGACCCTGGTGGTGCTGGATGAGCCGAACTCCAATCTGGATGATGCAGGCGAGCAGGCTTTGCTCAAGGCGATTCAGTGGCTGAAGGAAAAGGGCAGTACTGTGGTCTTGATTACGCATCGGACCAATGTGGTGGGGGCGGTTGATAAGCTGATGATGTTGCGTGACGGCATTATTCAATTGTTTGGGCCGCGCGACGAAGTGATGGCAACGCTGACGCGCGCTGCGCAGGTTCGCCAGATTACGCCAGGTAAAGCCGAGCCGGCCAAGCGGGTCGCGGTGGGAGGGGGGGGATGACTCTCCCCTGGAAAAAACCGGCAGATGGCGCGTCGACCGCAGCGGCTGCCTTGAGCGAACCAGCGGAACTCAAGTTGGAAACCGATACTGCGCCGATTGTCCGACGCGGCATTCTTTTTTTGCTGATTGGCTTGGGGGGGTTCATGGCCTGGGCCATCTGGGCGCCACTTGATGCCGGGATTCCGGCGCAGGGCGTGGTCACGGTGGATACCAAGCGCAAAACCGTGCAGCACCTGACCGGTGGCATCATCGAACAGGTTTTGGTGCATGAAGGGCAGTCAGTTAACCAGAACGACCTGTTGATTCGCCTCAACGATAGTCAGTCGCGGGCCGAGTTTGAAACGGTACGGCAGCGCTACATCAGTCTGCGTGCGACCGAGGATCGCTTGCTGGCCGAGCAGGCCAATTTGCCGGCCGTCGTTTTTCATGCCGATGTCCAGAAGGAGCGGGGTGATCCCCTGATCGCCCAGCATGTCGTGTCGCAGGAGCAATTATTCCTGAGTCGCAAGCAGGCATTGCGCAGCGAGCTGGCCTCGCTCGACGAGGCTGAACAATCACAGCGCGATGCGATTCGTGGCTACAGTGAGCAACTGGAATCGCGGCGCCGGCAGGCGGTTTTTTTGCGCGAGGAAGTCAGTGGTATGCGCGAAATGGTCAAGGAGGGCTATGCACCGCGCAACAAGTTGCTTGAGCTGGAGCGCATGTCGGCCGAACTGGATGCGACGGCGAGCGAGTTGCGTTCCAGCCTGGCCCGGGCCCAGCGTGCCGTTGCCGAGCTTGCCATTCGCAAACAACAGCGCACGCAGCAGTTCGGCAAGGATATCGACTTCGAGCTGGCCCAGTTGCGGCGCGATGTCAGCGCCGATGCGGAGCGCATCAAGGCGGCCAGGGAAGCCTTGGCCCGGAGTGAAATTCGTGCCCCGGTCAGTGGTTCGGTCATTGGCATTGCCAACCAGACGGTGGGCGGGGTGCTGACGCCGGGGGCGCGCATCATGGATGTGGTGCCGCGCGATGAGTTGTTGATGCTGGAGGCGAAAATTCCACCTCATCTGATTGACCGCATCCGGGTCGACCAGGAAGCCGATATCCGGTTTTCAAATTTCTCGAGCAGTCCGCAGTTGGTGGTCGAAGGCAAACTGGTTTCCCTGTCGGCGGATCTGCTGGTCGACCCGGTCGGTGGCGGCTATTATCTGGCCCGCGTGGCCGTCACCCCCAAGGGCGTGGAAGCGCTGGCGCAACATCGTTTGCAGCCGGGTATGCCGGCCGAAATCATCATCAAGACTGGGGAGCGTTCCTTGCTCACGTATCTCCTGCATCCGCTGACCCGGCGTTTGGTGCAAGCCATGAAAGAGGAGTGAGCATGGCGATCCGTTCGGTTTTTCGCTGCACTGCGCTGTTCGTTTGTTTGCTGCCATCGGTCCAGGCCGATGATTTATTGTCCTTGTTGCTCGATGCGCAGATCAGCAATCCCAATTTATTATCGGCAGCCGCGGGCAATGTGGTTGGTCAGGCGGGTAAGGACATTGCCCTGGGCCAGTTGTTGCCCAATCTCAGCCTGAGCGGCAGCATGACCCAGAACAGCGCTGACCGGCAGACCGGCAATACTCCGAAGGAACATTTCGGTTACGGAAGCCAGAGTTACAACCTGAGCCTGCGCCAGCCGATTTTTCGAAAATACAATTTGGCGCTCTATGATCAGTCGCGGGCCCAGAGCGAAGCGGCTGAGGCCGATTTCAAACTGGCCTCCAACGCGCTGGCGGTCAGCCTGACCGAGGCCTACATGAACGCCTTGTACGCCGACGATCAGCTATCACTTCTTGAGGCACAACGGGCGTCGACCGCGGCACAACTGGAGGCTGCCAAGAAAGCGCAGGCGGTGGGGAGTGGAACGCGGATTGATGTCGATGACGCCCAGGCGAAATATGACCTGATTTTGGCCCAGGTTTCAGAGGCCAAAAACCAGCAGCAACATACCCGGCGGCAACTGGGCGCCTATGTCAATCGCGAGATTCGCGATCTGGCTGGACTGGACGTCAACAAGTTCTCACCCCTGCCGCCGCAACCGCTCAATGTCGATGACTGGCTGACAGCAGCCAATGCCCATAGTCCCAGCTACCTGGCGCAACAGGCGCAATTGAAGGCTGCCGGTTTTGAGGTGGATAAAGCACAGGCCGGGCATTTTCCGGCGCTGGATCTGGTGGCCAATATTGGTAGCGCCAGTAACGACAGTCTGTCGTCGCTGAGTAGTAGCGGCGATAGCACGTATGACACGCGCAGTTTGGGCGTTCAGCTGACCATCCCCTTGTTTGCCGGCGGACAGGTGAATGCCACCGTTCGTCAGGCCAAAGCGCGCGAAGAACAGCAGCGCCAGCGGACCGAGGATGCACGGCGCAACCTCATGGTTGAAACCCGGCGTGAATATGACAACCTAACGCAGGGGATAGAAACCATCCGCGCCCTGGAAAAAGCCGAACTGTCAGGTCAGAAATCGATTGCATCGGCCAAAAAAGGGATTGCCGCCGGAGTTCGGACCATGCTCGATGTCCTGCAGGCCGAGCAGGCTTACTTTAATGCCAAGAAAAATCTGGCCCAGGCCCGCTACCGTTACTTGATTTCTGATCTGAAGCTGAAGGCCTTGGCGGGGCGTTTGACGGTCGGTGATGTGGAGGCGCTGAACCTGCAATTGAAAGGGGGGCAGAAGATCGTGTCCCCGGCCGAAACGAGCGAGCCGAAGCCGGCGACACCGGTGTTGGTCGCGTCGGTGATGCCGCTGACGGCCGACCGGCCCGTAGCAAGCAAGCTTGCCGAGCCAGCACCGGCCAAGAAGCCGGCGCTGCCAGTTGTCCCGGTGGTTGTGGAGAACGACAGTCCGCGACCCAACGCGGTCATTTTGTCACGCGTGGGTACGCAGCCGCCGGCGCCGCCCGCCATGCCGGTCCTTCCGGCTGAGAAAAGTCTTGCCCTGGCCGCGTCGACCGCGACCATCCTGCCCGCACCCGCACCCGCACCCGCACCCGCACCCGCACCCGCACCCGCACCGGGCGCGCTGAATCGGCCAGTCATGGTCGCCAAGGGGATTTTTGTGCAGTTGGGTGCCTTTTCCAGTCAGGAAAATGCCGCTGCCTTGCGGGAAAGCGTCTTGCAGGCGCAGGTCGTCCCCGCGGACCAATTACAACAGGTCTTTGTCGATAAGCTGTATCGGGTCTATGTTGGTCCGTATGGCAGTCGGGACCTGGCCGAGGCGATGCGCGGCCGGTTGACCGCAGCACTGGGTTCGCGGGCAGTGCTGGTGGTGCGCTAAGCCCGTTGCCGGGTGAGCGCACACCGGGCGTGCGTCAGCGGGCCGGTGTCACCGCCGTCACCCACTGCGGCAGATGGTCTTCCAGGAGGTAGTGGGTCAGTACCCAGTCACGCAGGCGATCACCTTCGCGGGCCGTGGCGTCGAGGTCGTATATCCGCTCACGGATGGCCGCAATCCATTCGCTTGCCACATTGTTGACCCGTTTTACCGGCGCGTGATTGGTCTGGTAGGGGTAAATGTCGGTGCATACCACGGGCCAGCCCATGATGCCGTACTCCAGTAGCCGCAGATTACTTTTGCCTTCGTTGAACAGGTGTTGTTCGAGCGGGGCAATCGCCAGGTCCAGATTGAGCGAGGCCAGCTTGGCCGGGTAGTGATTGAAGGCAACAAATGCATGTTCTTCGCGGATATGCGGTTTCAGGAAATCCGGGCACATGCCCATGAAAACCCAGTCCACTTCGTCCTTCAGTGCTTCGACCACCTGGCAGATCAATTCCAGATCGCCGAGGTGTTGCTGCGCGCCAGCCCAGCCGACCCGTGGTTTTTTGCTGGTGCGGCGTTGTGGGTTCAAGCCGAGCCAGCGTTCCTTTTCGAGGCGATTGGGGACGACGACGATGTCGTCGATCATGTTGCGGCAGTAGTCGGCCAGGGGTTCGGTCGACACGATCAGGCGGTCGCAGTACGCCAGTCCTTCGCGCATGCGGGATTTGCCTTCGCGGGCCTGGTAGTTGTAGAGGTAATGCTTGCGCGGCAAATTGCCCATCGCATCATCAACGGCATAGGTGATGAAAATATTCCGGTTGTACTGCCGGTAGCGTTTTAACTGGCTGATTTGCGTATCGTCGATCGCTTGCTGCAGCATCAGGACGTCCGGTGCAGCGCGGGCCAGTTCGATCGGGTTGATGACCCGGCTGACTTTCTTGCTGATCGGATGAACCAGGCAGCATTGGGCCAGACCGGCGCGCTGCAGGGCGCGGAAAGGGGCGGTCATGCGGTACTCGCCGGACCCACTGGTCAGCGGCACCCCCAGAACGCGGAGCCGGTCGTGGACACGGGTATCCCAGTCGACCACCGCGTGTGGTTCAATCGCAAAAGGTGTGAGCAGCGACAGTTGACGGTGATAGTTGGGGTCGTTGGCCAAGGTCGGCAGATGCTGGCGCAGCAGGTAATCCTGCTCAGCCAGCAGGCTTTCCGATTGCCGGTTGCGTTCCGGTGCATCGTTCAAGGCCCGGCGGCGACTGATGCCGCCATGGTGGATGACATCGACCCACGGAGTCCAGATCAGTTTGCCACCGGCTTGTCCCAGTCGTAGCGACAGGTCGGTCACGCTTTCCTGCAACGGGGTATTGATTTCGTCGAATTTCCCAGCCTGGAGGAAAGCGTTGCGCTGGACGAGCAGGCAACTGCCGCTGAGCGCTGACATTTCCTGCGAAATTTGCAGTCGACCGCAATAGCCGGGCTCCAGCAGACCTTTGCCTTCTTCGCCCAGCGGCGCGGTCAGGCCGGCGATGCCGAGCAAACGTGGCAACTGATTGATTTTTGAAAATTTGCCATCAGGGCAGGAGAGGCGCGGGGCGACCGCGACGACGTCCTGTTGCTGCACCAGACCCAGCAGGCGAGACAACCAGGCGGGCTGAATGATTTCGGTGTCGTTGTCGAGAAAGAGCAGATAGTCACCACGGGCTTCGCTGGCGCCCAAATTGGCCAGTCGGGCCCAGTTGAATTCACCATCGCTGCGAATGCAGCGCATGCGATCAGCCAGGTCGCCTCGTTCAAGCCAGCCACAAATCAGGTCGAGGGCATCCGGGTCGGTCGTGTCATGGTCAACCAGGATCAGTTCGAAATTTTTGTAGTCGGTTTCGCTCAGCAGACTGTCAACACAGTGCTGCAGATAGCCAGGTTGGTCGCGGGTCGGGATGATGATGCTGACTTGCGGGTTGCCCTGGGGGGGGTAGGTGATGGCTTGCGTCCCTTGCAGTACCCCAGGCTCAAGCTGCGCGGCAATGCCCTGGCGGGCAAAATGGGCGTGCAGCGCGGCATGCTCATCGTCCACCGGCAGCTCGCGCAGCATGGCGTGACTGGTGTGGACCAGAATTTCCGGCAGATGGACCATGCCACGCTGGCCGTACAACTCGCAGAATTTGAGGGCGATGTCGTAATAACCGGCGCTGCCGGCCCACTGCAGCCCGCCGCAGCCCGCCAGGCTGCGTTTTTCAACAGCCAGGCAGGGGCCGAGGTAGTACATCGAGCGCAGCATTTCGCGATTGAGCGCCGGCTTGAAGCGCGGATTGGCGAACTCGCCGCTTGCGGTCAACTGGTCTTCATCGCAATAAATCAGCCGCGGCATGCCAGCCAGATTGAGGGTGTCGGCAAAATAAGCCAGCGCATGCGCCTCCAGCTGGCAACCGGTTTCGAGCAGCAGCAACCAGTCTCCCGGCAAGTCGGCCAGGCAGTGATTGAATGCATCGACGAAACCGCCTGCCGGCACGGTGTGCCAGGTAACTTGCGGAATCTGGGCCAAGTCGTCGCTGAACGGCGGGAATTCGGCAAAGATCGTCAAATGCCAATCGCCATACCACTGCGGGCCCAGGTGATCGAGTGTGTCCGCCAACAGGTTTTCCTCGCCGGCACGAACTTCCAGCACGATGTTGAATAGCGGCCGACTCGTCCAGTCGCGCATCATGCGCTCAGCCAGCAACTGCCCGTCGATTTCCTGCAGGGATTTTCGACTGCGCCAGAGGGCGTAATCCTTGGCGGCTTGATTTTCGTTTGCGGCGATCGTGTTTGCTCGGATGCCTCGCTGGGCGACATGACGGCAGGCAATTTTCTGGGTATGGCGAACAAAGCGCCGGAGCTGTTGCCAGAAGACTTTTTCACGTGCCTGGAAAATCTCGAAGGCCTGATTGACCGTCTCTTTCGCCCGCTGCCAGCCTTCGGCATCGCCGAGAAGTGCGGTACCGAGGGTGCCAAAAATCTCCTGGTTGGGAATGTCAGCATAAAACGGGTTGGGGATATAAACGACCGGACAGCCGCACAACATGGCTTCAGTACAGGTCGCCGACGGTTCGTAGGCGTACAACACCTCTGCCGATTTGAATAACTTGGCCAGTTCTTCCGGCGAACGGGGGTGGTCGTGGGAGACTTCGAGGGCATCAGCTGGGTGCTGGTTCAGCAAATCAAGGGTCAGCAGTTTGGGTTTGGCCCGGCTGACAAAAAATAGACTGCCGGTGCGCCGGGTGTGCGCTGGCGGCGGCTGGAAGAGCGAGAGATCAGAGGTGGGTGTGAAAAGCTGCGGGGCCTCGATACCTGGCGGTAGAAATTCCTTTTTGTAGGCATAAAGAATCTCCTCTGGATTGATGTCGTCAGCCCCTCCCACGATTCCTGGCCGATTCAGCAGGTAACGAACGACCAGATCACTGTTTTCCGGATTGCCGTGGACGACTTCCGGATAAATGACAATCGGTTTCAGCTCAGCGGCGGCATGTTGCTCGCGCAGTTCAGGCGTTAATAAGGCGGTATTGAGGCGTGGATTGAGTTGCTCAGTGACCAGATAGGCTTCTTCACCCAGCAAACGAAGCGCATGCGCTAAGTAATGCAGCACCCGGATACCGGATGAACGGTAGGTGTAGGCCGGGGCGTGGATGTAATACGGATGATGGCGTTCCCGGTGCAGTTTGCTTCTGGCCATGGTCAATACTTTCAGATCTATTTTTTCTGGATATACAGGGTGTCGCCAAGACAATAGGCTTGCTCGATCAGGTCAGCGTGCTGCTGCAGATAGTGGTCGCCCGCTTGCCGGGGGCCGCTGCCAAAACTCCAGCAATAATCGTCGATCAGTATCCAGCCGCCGCTGCCTACCCAGGGGCTCCAGGCGGCGATATCGGCGCTCACCGCTTCAAGCGCATGATTCCCGTCAATGTGTAGCAAGGCAATTGTGCCGGTGGACTCTGTCCGGCTGAACGCCGTACCGGCACGATAGCTTTCTGCGCCCTGGCATGAGGTCGACCGCAACCAATCGAGATTGTCGAGGTTGAAGGCTTGGCGTATGGCTCGAAAGTAGTGATGGACGTCGTTATAGCGCCGATGTCGGGAGGCGGTGTTGACCAGCTTTGCAGAATCGCCCTGGTCGCCAGCTTCTTGATTCGACCAAGGGTCAATACAGAGCACATGGCCCAGATTCAATCTGCGGGCCAGATAGGCAAAGGCATAGGCACTACGTCCAAACAGGCTGCCGATTTCGACAATGTCACCCGCCGGACAACGGCCCATGAGTTCAACGATGGCCTCCAGTTTGGCAAGATCACTTTGCCCTGGGATGGTAAAGAAGCCCAGATGTAGACCGGATAGCGTGTCCAGAGCGTCGCTTCCCAGGCGGCTGACGGCGGTGGCCGGCATGACCGCAAGTTGTTTTTGTGCCCAACTGACGGCAAGGCGATAGCGGCTTAGATCTTGTTCGTAAGGCGAGGGTTGCAGTAACGATAAACTCAATTGTCCCTGTCGGATCAAATCGTCAAGACTGGCCCAGACCACCGGGTGCGGGCTGTAGAGGTGGGTAATCCGCTCGGTTGTGATCAGTGCGCGTAAGGCGTCGATAAAACCCCTGTCGGAGACGTAAGGCAAGTACAGAAAATGGTCATTGCCTCGATCTGAATGAGCGCAGGCGACCTCGATTCCCAAACTGTGGGCTTGGTGTTGCATTTGCCCAGCAGCATCGCCATCAAATGGAAAAATAAGGAGTTTGGGTGGGTTGACCGTGGTCATCTCGGAAGTTTCCTGGAAATCTCGAATTGGGTGGGCCCTCGATATTCTTTGGCTGGCAAGCCTGTTTTCATCAGCAGCTCGGCAAAGTAAGGCTGCGGGTGTCGACAGAAGTCTTCGTAAGACACGTGCATTTTCCTTTCCGGGCTGAGCTTGGCCATCCCGCGTTCAATGGCGGCATTAATATACTCAACCTGTCCTATGGCTTGCTGCTCCGGAGAGGCGCTTTCTAGTAGTACTCGTTCTGGAATGTCGAATGAGTACCAAGTTTCAGTATTGCCAAACTGGCGCTGCCGAGCCTCGAGAATTGATGCCGCATTGCTAGCTGTATCCCGCTTGAGCTGAATGAACAGAGCTTTTTCGAAAATTGAATCAAGAAAGGGGATGTTGTAATTAAACAGCATGCCCTTGGCTGCGAAAGGCCGGTCAAAAACATCAATCAAGCCGTTGATTTCCGATTGCAAAGCCACGGTGTCAAAAGTGTCCCGCAGTTCGTCGTCTGACCAGATATCGCGTTCTGGGTCGGCCAGAAAGCGACGCCAGAAATACCAGAACTCATGAGGTGATAGGCTGCCCTTGGTTTTGCCGTTGTTTGAATTGAAGTCGCCGTTGTTGACCAGATCGTTGAGTTCATCGCGAAAGTTGAAGCGGGGGTCGGTGAGTAGCAACTGGATTTTGGCGCCGATGATCGGGGCACCATAAAAACGCGACAGTAGGTTGCTGGGGTAACCAAAAAGACCGCTTTGCGCCAGCCACTGCATGAACAGGGTTGTGCCGCTACGCAAGGGGCCCATCACGAAAATAAGGGGATGCCGCATACCTTGTCCGAAATGCTCGGTCATCGCCTGTTGTTCCGCCACGCCGAGTCGGTTGTTGATGTCCTGCAGCAGTGTTTCCAGGGCGGCGTTGCGCGAGAAGTGGCTGGTACGTGTTCTAGCGGAGGTCATAGGCTCGTAAAAACCTCTGGCATTGGCTGGGGGTGTTGAACATGATCAGATCAATGATTGAGAGCATTGGAACAAATGGTGCCGAGAATTGTGGGTAGCAGATGTCGTGCGGGGCAATGAACTCAAGCGCGATGCCGTGTGCCCGGAATTGCTCGCGATCATAGAGCGCTGTGCCACCGGGTAGATTGACGTAGTGGGTCGCTTGCAGTGTCTGGCATAAATCCAAAATTTTCTGCGTGCCACGTTGTGTTGGGTCTTGCTCAATCTGCGATGAGGTTAACCATTCTGTTTCTATTCCGAGGTAGTCGGCCGTGCGAATCAGGCTGGTGCTTAGAAAGCGGGCGAGATTCGTTTCCTCGTTGGTCAGACATTGTTCAAT
Source organism: Dechloromonas sp. (assembly GCA_028689015.1). Lineage (GTDB taxonomy): Bacteria > Pseudomonadota > Gammaproteobacteria > Burkholderiales > Rhodocyclaceae > Azonexus. The sequence goes on from JAQTXC010000001.1 coordinate 92,388, forward strand.
GAGTGGAAATGCGCGACCAAAGCAGGGGGCCTTCCGGTAGTTTTGGTAGAGGGTGTCGAGCAGTTTTTTCGGAATGGGCAATCGTTCGTGTTCGTCAATGTGTCGATTTTGGCTGGCAGCTTTGACCGGTAGGGTGATACGTTGCGCTTGTTGGTGCCCCAGAATGACGTTGCGATTGATCCAGCCGCGGGTGATGTAATTGACGTCATCGAAAAAGACGAAATGGTCGACTGCCATCATCAGCTGAAAATAGCCGATATAGGGGAAAAAATAGGGTTGCATCACCGCAAGTTTCATGGTGCCTGACTGTTCGCTTGGCTTAACGAGTCTTGTAAGCGGAAATGACAGCGGTGATGCGCATGATTTGCTCTGAATCCAGGTGAGGCGACAGCGGCAAGCAAATCACTTTCTGGGCGCGGTCACGGGCGTTTGGCAGGCGTTCTGGCATGGCTGACGGCAGGCCGCGGTACATCGGCAGGTCGCTGATCAGTGGGTAGAAATAACGTCGGCCGTGAAAGCCGGCGGCGCGCAGGTGCTCATAGAGTTGGTCGCGGGTCAGCGGGTAGTCGGCTTCGACCCAGATCGGGAAGTAGGCGGCATTGTCGAGGATGCCTGGCGCGGTTTGGCGAGGGTGGATGCCGGGAATGCCGTGCAGTGCGTCGCGATAGCAGTCGACCAGCGCCCGTCGGCGGTCGAGGACTGCGTCGATGTGTTTGAGTTGAAGCAGGCCGAAGGCGGCATTGAGTTCACTCATCTTGCCGTTGATGCCAGGGGCGACGACGGTGACTTCATCAGCAAAACCAAAATTTTTCAGGTAGTCGATGCGCTGTTTGGTACGAGCGTCCGGGCTGATGATGGCGCCGCCTTCAAAGGTGTTGAAAACTTTGGTGGCGTGAAAGCTCAGGATGGATAGGTCGCCGTGGCGCAGGATGCTGCCACCGGGGTCGCGGACGCCAAAGGCATGGGCTGCATCGTAAATAACCTTGAGGCCGTAGGCGTCGGCAATCTGCTGAATGCGGTCGACGGCGCACGGGGTGCCATAACAATGGACTGGCAAGATGGCGGTGGTTGCCGGCGTGATGGCTTCTTCAATGCGGGCCGGGTCGAGATTGCAGGTTTCGGGATCGATATCGACAAAAACCGGTTTCAGGTTGTTCCAGAGCAGCGAGTGGGCGGTGGCGGCGAAGGTGTATGGGGTGGTGATGACTTCGCCGTTGATGCGCAGGGCCTGAAGCGCCGTCATCAGGGCTAGGGTGCCGTTGGCAAAAAGCGAGATGTGTTCGACGCCCAGGTGTTCGGCCAGTGCGCTTTCGAATTGCTGATGAAAGGGGCCGCCGTTGGTCAGTCGCCGGCTCTGCCAGATCGCCTCGAGGTAGGGCTGGAATTCTTCCAGGGGCGGTAGATAGGGCTCGGTGACGTAGATCGGCGGGTTTTGGGCGGGCGGTGACGTCGGCATGATCCGGTTACTCAGGTCAGAATGCGGATGTCGATGCAGGTTTTGTACCAAGGGCTGCGCCGCTCGGCCAGATTCCAGCGCCATTCGCCCTCTTTGCGGCTATATAAACAGAAGGGAATGCCGAGGGCGCCGGCGAGATTGGCGCCTGCGGTGTCTACGGTCAGTAGTTTTTGCAGGTTTACGGTCAACGCGGCTGCCAGGTCAAAATTGCTGAGCCATGGGCTTGGGTCGGGCACTTGTTGTGTGGCCAGGGTGTGGCGCTCGTCGGGTGTGGCGGCATGTTGCAGGCTGATGGCCGGTCGGTCGGTTGCTTCGAGTTGGCAAAACAGGCGGTCGACTGTCGTTGACCGTAAGGCATCTTGCGGGTGCTGTGGGTTGCCACGCCAGATGAGGCCACAGCGCGGACGATGGGCTTGTTCGCTTAGCCAGTGCTCGACTTTGGCGTGTGCGGCGGCGCTGGGTTGCAGGTAGCCGTCACTGGCAGGGGGCGTCAACCAGCCACGGCGGAGCAGGTGCAGCGGCAGGCTGCCGATTGGGCAGGCGTAATCGACGGGGCTGCTTACTGTGTCAGTGCTGCTGCAGACGTGGATCGCCGGAAAACTGGCTTGCAGCAGCGCTTGTAGCGGCTTGGGTACAAGCAGCGTCAGTTGTCTGGCCTCGTCGATCAGTGCGGGCAGGTAGCGGGCAAACAGCAGGTTGTCGCCCAGTCCTTGCTCTGGCAGAACGACGAGATGCTTGCCGGCGAGTGACTGGCCTTGCCAGAGGGGGCGTCCGGGCAGGGTGCGGGGCTGCTCGTCATCCCGCCAGCGCGCTTCGTACAGCGGCCAGGCCTCGGCCCAGCGCTCGGCGCGCAGCAGGGCTAAGGCGGCGGCAAAGCGATGCAGGCGTTGCTGCGGGGCGAGGCGCATGGCTTGCTGGATGGCCGCGATACCGGCGTCGATCTGCCCGGCGGCAACCAGGGCTTGGCCGAGGTCGCACCAGGTGCTATCGGCGCGCGGATGGCGGCGGACGGTGTCGCGGTGAACGTGAATGGCTTCGGAAAAATGGCCCAGGCGATAGAGCAGGGCGCCCAGGTTATGCGCCCCGGCCAGGTGATCAGGGTGGCGGTTGAGTAGGTCGATATAGGCGGCAATGGCGTCGTGCGGTGCCTTGCAGTCGGCCAGCAGATTAGCCCGGCAGGTGAGTAGCGTGGGGTCGTTGGCGTCTTGTTCAAGGGCGTATTCGATGGCGACGCGGGCTTCATGGAAGCGCTGGCGTGCTTCAAGGGCCAGCGCCAGGCCCAGCAGATGGGCCGGATTCGTTGGGTCGGTCAGCAGTCGTTGATGAAAAAACTGCTCGGCGGCGCTGGTCTGGCCCGTTTGTAACAGGGCTTTGCCGGCCGGATCGATCAGCATGTTGCGCTGAGGGCGGTGACGAGTTGCGTGAATTGCGCTTCCAGTTCCCGGGTCAGGCCGGCCTGATCGAGCAGGGGCGATGTCCGGAGATGCCCCCGTTGCTGGCGACGTTGTGCGTCCAGACCAGCCGGTTCACTCGCCCAATGGATGGCGGTCTGCACATAGGCTTGGGGGCTCTCGACGATGCCGGCCGGCAAATTTGCGGCGGCGAGAATTGCCGCTGCGGCACGTTCTGCTGGCAGGGTGCCGGCCAGGGTCAGGCAGGGCAAGCCTTGCCACAAGGCGTGCGCGGTGGTGACGGCGCCGGACAGGGGGAAGGGCTCAAGGGCAATGTCGATGGCTTCGCCCTGGCGAAAAAAGTCGCTGCGCGATTGTTGCGGCAACAGGTCGACCCGCGCGTTTGGCACGCCGTGGGCCGCCAGGTGTTGACGCCAGTGTTGGCCTTGGCTGTGCTCGGTGCCCGGCGCGTGTGGGCCGATCAAGCGTAGCCGGGCATTGGGTACGGCATCGAGGATTTGTCGCCAGCAGGTGAGTGTGGCCGGCGATACTTTTTGTACATTGTTTAGACTACCGAAGGTGACGTAGCCGTTTTGCAGACAAGGGGCCGGGCCGGGCTCGGGCAGATCAGGTGGCGGGGCGAAACAGGCAAAATGTGGCAGGCGGATGATGGGTTCGGTAGCCCATTGCTCGTTGCCCGGCGGGTCCATGATCGAATCGCTGAGTCGGCCGTCCAGTACACTCAGGCCACTGGTGCCGTTGTAGCCAAACCAGGTCAGTTGAATGGGGGCGGGACGGCGCGCCAAGGTCAGCAGGCGCGTCCCTTCGCTATGACCGGAGAGATCAATCAGGATGTCGATGCCGCGGCGCTGGATCAACTTGGCCAGCGCGGCATCGTCCAGGGTTCGGACCTCGTTCCAGTAATCAAAGCGCGCTTTGATGCCGGCGGTCAACGCATCCGCCTGGCCGGAAAAGAAGGCGATCAGCTCGAATTGTTGCCGGTCGTGCTGTTCGAGCAGTGGCGCGAAGAAATCCATCAAGGCGTGCTGGCGAAAGTCGGCCGACAGATAGCCCAGGCGGATTTTTCCCCGGGGTTTTCGCAGGGCGGGGCGGGCAGAGGACAATGGGTCGGCAAAGCGCTGGCCCCAGTCGCGGTAAGCGGCGAGTACGGTCGCTGGCGTGCTGCCACAGGCCTGGTGCAGATAGGCCAGGGCAGAGTACAGGCGCTGATCGTTGGGCGAACGGCGAATGGCCTCACTGATGGCCGCCCGCGCGGCCGGGGGGTCGCCCAGCTTGAGCCGGGCAATCGCCTCACCGAACCAGGCGTCGCCCAGGCGCGGGGCAATTTGTTGCGCGGCGAGGAAAGTCGCCAGGGCCTCGGCAGGGTCGTGAATTTTCAGGTAGAGAAAACCCACTTCGCACCACAAGGCACCGTTCTGGGGGGCCTTGCTCAGGCGTTGCAGGCAGTCCGCCAGTTGTTCCAGCGGGTTCTTCATGTGGCGGGAGATTTGACGACCCGGTTCTTGCCGGTTTGCTTGGCGTTATACATGGCTTCATCGGACCGTTTGATAACGGTGGCCTGGGTGTCGTCTTCGGTCATCTGGGTGACGCCGGCACTGAAGGTGATAAGAATTTTTTCATTGCCACCCAGGAAAAAGCGCTTGGTCAGCTCGCGCTGCAACCGGGTCAGCACGGCGGCCGCATCGTCTAGGGGGGTTTCTGGCAGCAAGATGATGAATTCTTCGCCGCCGTAACGGGCGACCGTATCTTGCGGGCGCAGGGTTTCCCGGCAGACTTGGGCTAGGTGGATTAGCGCCTGGTCGCCCACATCGTGACCGTGGGCATCGTTCAATTTCTTGAAATTATCGATGTCAAGCAGGGCGACGCAGAGGACGGTGTCGTGGCGCTGGCTGCGCGCCATTTCCTTGTTGAACATGTCCTCCAGGCCGCGTCGGTTGAGGACGCCGGTCAATTGGTCATGGCGGACCAGGTTGCTGGTTGCTTCCAGTTCCTTTTCCAGTTGCTGGATGCGGGCTTCGGATTCTTGAACTTTTTGCTGGGTCGACCGCAACTCGTCACGCGCGTGCTCGGTGCTTAACTGGATGTTGCGCGTTTCCTTCATCACTTCGGTGATGACGCTTTCCAATTCCGACAAATCATTGGCCGCGGTGATTTTTTCCGCGCATTCGCCTATCTTGCCGTGATAGTCCGAGGTCGCATCAGAAAACAACGCCAATTGGTCGATAAAACCGGCCAGCAAGTGCTTGATCGCATCGCGTGCATCACGCAGGCTGCTCTTCAGCTGGCTCTGCTTGAACAGGACTTCCTTCAGTCGCCGTTCGGCATCGTCGATGGTCCGCTGCGACAAGGGTTTGTCGATGATGTCGCGCACTATGTCGATTTGGCCATTCAGCCAGACATCATCGACGACCAGTTCATGCACGTTTTCAACCAGTAGACGCAGCAACTCCAGTAGGCTGCGCCGCAATTCGGCTTGGTCTTCGGTCAGTAGATCCAGCTTATAAGCAAAGCGCTTGAGGCGTTCGAGAAAACCGCTTAGTGCCTCCGGGGCCTGGGCACGACGGACCTCATCGGCCAGTTGGCGGGCATCTGTGGCGAGGGCCGGGCTGTCCACCAATTGCGTGGCGACGGTTGCTTCTAGCGTGAATGCGAATAACTCGCGCAATTCGGGCAACAAGGCGCCACCCTCATCGACGCTCGCGGGTGGCGTAGAGGAGAGATCATGCGCTGCCGTATCGTCATCGCCTGCGGCTGATTCGTCCTCTGGCGTGGTCGTATCCACCGTTTTGCCGTTGCCCCAGGCGCGCAGCAAATTTTGCAGGCGCTTGAACAGGATTTCGGGATTGCTCGCGCTGTTGTTCAGGACATGATCGAGTGATTCACGCTTGCGGGCAGTGGTTAGCCCCGGGTGTTTGGCTTCGGCCTGGCGTAAAACATCGGCGATCAGGTCGCCCCAAGTCAGGCGCTGGCTATCGACCAGGCCACTGACAAAATCCGCGAGATATTTCCGGTAATCGTCCCAACTACTGTTTTTGACGGCTTCGTCGAGCAGACGGGCCAGGCGCAACTGGTCCGGCGAGCTTTTGGGCAGTGCGGCGGCGAGGGAACGCAATTGTTTGTCGGGAAATTCAGCGGCTTCGGGCTTTTTGCTGCCTGGTCGAGTACCAGCAATCTCGTGGTATAGCGTCAGGTAATTGTCGGGTGTCGGCGGCGTGCGGCGTACCGCCAACTGTTTCAGCGTCTCGCGGGCGATCTCGAAAGGATTGGTCGGCGTGCTCATGGCAATAATCGTTTATCAGTTATAATCCGAGCCTCGCTGGCCCCCGTAGCATGAAGGTCGTGCAGTTGATTTGTAATCATCAGGTAGCGGTTCGATTCCGTTCGGGGGCACCAGTAAAATCAAACACTTAAGCCATTCTTTGGAATGGCTTTTTTGTTTTCTGGGTTCTGGGTACGCCATGTGTACGCGAATTTCATCAATGACTCCCGATCGATCTTGTTACATGGCGTGTGATGATAGCGCCTTGCGCTACATCTGTTCATGGCTGTTCAAGCATTTAGTCATGCGGCGGTTACGTTTTTTCCGCAGCCGAGGTGCTCCGGCGTGTGAAAGTACGAAAACGTAGGGCGTGCCCAAGCTTTACGACGAGAGGCGGGGCACCAGCAGTTGGTTACAGTATTTCGAGTCATATGGAATGCGGCCACGACGACTGCCAACAGTAGAGGTGATAGCTGTTTAATTTGGCCGAATGCTAATTGCATGCTTCACTGAGCCCGGTAATCGATGGTAAAGTTCAATATGAGAGGGCAGGTCAATTCTTTGAATTTATTGGTGTGTCTGGCTTGGTTGCAGGGGGGCGGGAAGTCTTTTGTAATCATCAGGCGCTGGTTTGATTCCTGATCGGGGCCACCCGTGTAACGCCAGTGAGTCATACTGCCCAGTTCGTCGACGGCTACTTTGGTATTTTCAAAGCATACCCGAGCATCGGCGTGATTATGTTTTTCGCCTCGGGTTTCTGCTAGGCGAGCCAAGCTCTTGTTCGTGCTAAGGTGATTATCACTTTGGTCGTAGCTGTAAGCGATAGGGAACAAATTTGTCATGACACGCTATTCTTTTTGGCGCCAATTGCCACTGACGTCGATCTTGCTGGGTGTGTTATCGCCTTGGCCGGTGATGGCCAGTGAAGATTTGTTTTTTGAAGACTTTCCGATTGTCGCTTCGGTTAGTCGCTTGCCGCAGCCCCTCTCGGAAACACCCGCCTCGGTGACGGTTATCGATCAGGAGATGATTCGCGCCTCCGGCATGCGCACGGTCGAAGACCTGCTGCGCCTGGTGCCTGGCTTTCAGGTGGCTTCTCACAATAAAGATTCCGCTATCGTCGCCTACCATGGCCTGAATAGCGGCATGAATACCGACGAATATGGTCCGCGTGTTCAGGTGCTGGTTGACGGTCGTTCGGAGTACTCGCCCCTCTTTAAGTCGGGCGTTAACTGGAACTTGCTACCGGTCGCGCTGGAGAACATTGAGCGTATTGAAGTGACGCGCGGTGCCAATACCGTGTCTTACGGCTCGAATGCCTTCATGGGGGTGATCAACATCATCACCCTCGATACCACCCAGACGCCTGGTTGGATGACTGCGGTCAACGTCGGAAATAACCAGATTCGTGATGAAACCCTGCGTTGGGGCGGCAAGGTCGGTGAGGCTGACGTGCGCTTTACGGCACGCCAGTTGAGCGACGGTGGTTTTCAGAATGGCCTGTACAGTAGGCAATGGATGGCGGAAACGGATGACCGACGCACCAGCCTGCTTGAACTGCGTGCTGATCTCCCGTTGACCCATCGTGACGAGCTGGGGGTGACGGCCAGTTTGGTCAAGAATGTATCGGGCTACGGTCAGCCGGGGAGCCCGGTGGGTAATCCGATTTATGATTTTAATCAGTCATCGGCTGCTTTGGGTTTGCTCTGGCGGCACTTCGGCGAGCAAGGCGATGAGTACAAACTGCGCTATGCCTATGTGCAGGATGATGCCAGTGCGAATTATTTACAGACGGTCAACATGAACTGTCCGACCATCCCGCCTGTTCCTGTCACGGCGGCCGACAAAGTCGCATGGTGTTTGTTGCCGCCCGTGAGCTTTGTTCGCAATGTTGATCCGGGCGGTAAGTCGATTCAGCACGAGCTTGAATTCGAGCATGTGTTAACCCCGGTGGGATCATGGCGAGCGGTCTGGGGGGGCGGTTTGAAATCGATCGAGTTACATTCGGTCGCCCAGTTCTCAACGAACGCCGCCGTACGGCGGCAGACAGGGCGGGTGTTTGGCAACCTTGAGTACCGGCCGACGCAGTCCTGGTTGTTCAATTTCGGGGCTGGTCTGGAAAATGATAGCCGGATGGGCTGGATGTTCGACCCCCGGGCCAGTATCAGCTATCACCTGATGCCTGGACATACCGCACGCTTTGGCGCCTCGCGGGCGCATCGCAACCCCAGCCTGTATGAAATTGCTGGTTTCGCCGAGCGTCGGGACCCGAGTGGCAGTGGCCTGACCAACATCGATTACTTCGCGCAAGGTGTTCAGCCTGAGCGAGTGGATACCCTGGAACTCGGTTATCTGGGCGAATTGAAGTTGCTTAATGCCAGTGTCGATGTGCGGGCGTTCATTGAGCGCATGCCGAACCGGATTCAAATTATTCCGATGGCCTTGCCGGCCAGCCAGCCTGATAACGATGATCCGATGATCGGGCGGTATCTGGCAGAAACGATGCCGGGGTTAGCCAATACCATATTTCCTTATGGCCGGGCGGACAGTGCCAACAATATCGAGGATGTCAAGATTCGTGGCTATGAATACCAGTTGCGCTGGCAGCCGACATCGCGGACGCGCCTGATTTACAACGGGGCGATCGTGGCCATTGATGCCAGTCTGACTGATGTCTCGCTAGTGGCCGAATCGAGTAATGAGAACACGACAAAAATTCCGCAGCAGACTCGGGAATCGGCACCGTTGCATGCCCAGTCAGCGATGCTGATCCAGAAACTGCCTTATAACCTGACGGCCTCGGTCATGTATTTCCGCAGTGGCTCGATGCGCTGGCGGCGCAATGGCAATCCTTTGTCGGAGACTGAGCGGATCGACTGGCGTCTGGCCAAGTCCTTCCGGGTGGGTGGGCAGCGCGGGGAAGTCGCGTATACCGTGCAAATGGCTAATGGCCCGCAGTATGGTCGTAATACGACGACGCTGGCCGACCGTTTGCAATGGCTGAGCCTGCGTCTCGATTTCTGAGTTACAGATAACGACGGCGCAAGCCGTGGTCGATGGACAGCCGGCCGGGGCCAAGCAGGACCAAAGGCAAGAACATGCCGATAAACAGCGCCGGTAATTTGAAATTGCCAAAGCCTTGATCGGTAAAAACATAGCCCTGCATTAATTCGCCCCAGGTGTGCCATTGGGCAGGCCAGTGCACGCTGATCATGGCGACTACGGTCAACACGATTAAAGAAACCGAAAAGAAACTGGTGGCCAGGCCAACGATGAGCGCGATTCCTCCCAGTAATTCAAACCAGGTTGCCATCTGCCAGCTGATCTCGGGGGGGACGAGATTGAACGGGAAGGGGAATTGCCCTTGGATATCGGCGAACCAGTTGCTGCCGTTGAATTTCTCCAGGCCGGATTCGAAATAATCCCAGCCGAGCAGGACGCGCAGGCTCAGCAAGCCCAGCCAGAGACCGAGTAGGTCGATGCCATTTAGGCCTTGGCGGGCGATGTGTCGTAGGGTGTTCATGGATGACTCCCAAGAATGATGCCTTGTTGCCGTAGCGTATCCAGTATGCTGCGACCCTGTTCGACCAGTTGTTCTGGGTGCGGGTGTTGTAACTCGCTGGCTAGACTAAGTAAGGCTTGGCGGCCAGGGCCGGGGGCGGTGGTTAACAGGCCGACCAGACGGTGGGTGGTCGGATTCACTTCAGAAAACTGGACGCGTTCGTCGCCGTCGCGATAGACGATCAGGCAGCTCAGCGCCGTTTTGCGTGGCCGCCAGTTGGGGCCGATGCGGTGTACCGGCCAGTGGTAGGCAAGATTCATTAGCGCCGGGTTGAGAATGACGTTTTGTGCCAGTAGATCGCCTGCGGGGTCATACGTGATTTTTGGCGTTTCCAGCAGGTCGACCGCAAGTTCCGCCCATTCGTAGTGCGCCAGTTCGCCTAGCCAGCGGGGATGGGGCAGGCGGGCGTGGTCGCTGTTCAGGTAACGGACGAAGTCGCGGGGAATGTCGCGGAACCAGGCACTGTCGAGTGGCCAGTCGCGGTAAAAGGCACGCTTGAAACGCAGCCAGCGGTTCGCGCCGAGCAGCTCGCGGCAGACCGGGAAGCAGGGGTCGAGAAAGCTGCCGATGTTGTTGAACAATAGTTCGTTATAAACTGCCATCCGGCGGGCCGGCACGCCGGCCGGGCGGGGGGTATGCGCGGGGTCGCGCAGATGGCGGCCGAAGGCGCGCTGAAAATCCTGAAAATCGGCGCTCATGCGCTTCTCCGTTGCGGCGGTGCGGCGGCGGCTTGCAAACGGGCAATGTGGGCGACTTCCGCGGTCAACGTCGTCAGGTCGGGAATATTGAAATCACGCTCCAGGCAGGTTGGCAGATCGCCACCCAGGCGTTGGTAGGCACGCGTCAGCAGCGACCATACGGGGTCGATGACGGCAGCGCCGTGTGTGTCAATGAGCAGGCCATCTGACTCGACGTAATGACCGGCGACATGCAGGTAGGCTGTTCGTTCCAGTGGTAGGGCATCGAGGAAAGCGATGGGGTCGAAGGCAAAATTGCAGCTATTGACGTAGATATTATTGATGTCGAGGTGGAGCAAACAATCGGCTTGCGTAATTACGGCACGGATGAACTCGCTCTCACTCATTTCTGCGCCGGGTGGGGCGACATAGTAAGAGGCGTTTTCGATCGCAATGCGTTGCCCCAGGATGTCCTGAGCCTGGGCAATACGGTCAACCGTCCAGCGGACGGCTTTTTCAGTCAGCGGGATGGGGAGCAGATCGTAGAGCTGATGGGCATCAGACGACCAGGATAGGTGTTCGGTGTATAGGGTCATGCCATGTTCGCGCATGAAGGCTTTGATCCGGCGGAGCAGCGCTTCATCGAGGGGCGCGATACCCCCCAGCGACAGCGACAGGCCGTGACAGACGAAAGGGTAGCGTTCGGTGAATTCGCGCAGGTCGCGCGCCGAACGGCCGCCAATCCCGGCCCAGTTTTCCGGAGCCACTTCAAAGAAGCGGATGCAGTCGGGAACTCCCTGACGCAGGGCGCCGATCAACTCCCGGCGAAACCCGAGCCCGGCACCCTGCGGATGCTGGGGGGTGACATATGGGGGTGAGGACATGGGCGACTCCAGCTTAGGTGAGGGGGAACGGCGGGCTAGCGCCCGCCGTCACTACAATTGACTTACTTGTTGCCACCGCAGGCGGCATCTTTCTTCTTGTCGCCACCACATTTTGCTTCGGCGGCTTTTTTATCGGCACCACATTTGGCATCGCTCTTCTTGTCGGCGCCGCACTTGGCTTCGGTTTTTTTCTTGTCAGCGCCGCACTTGGCTTCGCCGCATTTGCCATCGCTCTTTTTGTCTGCCGCAGCCAGTTGGTAGCCGGCTTCCAGTTTCTGGGTCGAGAACGGTGAGTCAGCGGCCTGGGCCAGCGGGCTCAGCGTCACTGCGGCAAATGCGGAGCCAAGGGCGAGGGATACGAATTGTTGCTTTTTCATGATGATTTCTCCGTCAGGTAGTGGTTGGTAGCGGCCGGCAAAATGTTCGACCTATGTGCTTGGTCGGTTTTCTAGCCAAAAAATTACAATTATTTTTGTCTGGGACCGAAAAAGTTTTTTGCTGCGAATCTGCGTGGAAAAAAAACCCCGCCACGAGGGCGGGGTAACAGGGAGGTCTCGAATTGGGGGAATTCGAGAGGAGGGTTTTCGGTGTTTAGTCGCGGCCTGTCTTGGGGCGCAGGTGGCGCAGCGTCAGAATGACTGCGCCAGCAGCAAGGGCGGCCAGCAGGGCGGCCAGCGGGTCGGCTTGACCATCCGTTAGCCAGTCAAAACCTGCGACGCCAAAAAAGACGCCCAGAGTTTCGTTGACCGGTAACTTGTCCATGCCGAGGCTTAGCAAACGTCGCCCGCTGGGCAGGTGCTGGCTGGGCACGAAGTCTGGATAGCGGCCAGCAAGTGGTGGCGGGCGATGGTCAAAAATTGAGAGACGCTTTGTTCGTACATTTTTTTGTTTTCCTCTTGTTGGGATGTCGGTGTTTCCATGGCCTGCATTCTAGGCATGCCTGGGCAAGCTGTCTGTTGCTCGCCCGTGCAGACGGGGTAACAGGGCTTGATCTTTGATGACGCTGTGTAACCGGCGGGAAATTACTGGTGGGCGCGCCAGCACAGGGTAAAGCGGGCGCCGCCGAGCGGGGAGGCTTGGGCACAGGCCGTGCCGCCATGCATTTCAAGTACGCGGCGGGCGATGGCCAGACCCAGTCCGTAGCCACCGGTTGAGCGGTCGCGAGAGCGATCAAGCCGGGTGAAAGCAGAAAAGACGTGTTCGCGTTCGGCTTCTGGAATGCCGATGCCATCGTCGTCGACATGGACAAAAATACGTTCGCCATCGAGTTCGGCGCTGACCCGAATATCGCGCTGGGCGTATTTAAAGGCATTGCGCAGTAGATTGCGCAGGGCGTAAGGCATGGCCTTGCGATCGAGGTCGATGCACAGGGATTCTGGCAAATTTTGAGTGTCGACCGTGACATTCAGCGTGCGGCCGAGTAGGCGGACTGCTTCCACCTCGTCGGCTAGCCAGTCGGCAAACTTAACGCTGCTGAAATGCGCCTCCGGCGCTTCTCGTTCAAAGCGGGCATAGGTCAGGCTGGTGTCGATCAATTGATCGAGTTCGTCGAGATCGGCTTCCATCATCGCCCATAGCCGTTCGCGTTCCAGCATGTCGTCAGTTTCGGCCAGCATTTCGAGGGCGAAGCGCATGCGGGCGATCGGCGTGCGCAATTCGTGTGAAATGCCGCAGGATAATTCACGGTGCGTGGCCAGCAACTGGCGGATCCGTTCGGTCATGCCATTGAGGGTGTCGACCAGCGGCAAAAACAACTGGCTGCGTGGCCTGGGGGCGAGGGCATTGAAGTCGCCGTCGCCAATGTCGCGGGCGGTTTGCCGTAAGGCTTCAAGGTCGCGCCAGACGGGGCGCACCCAGAACCACAGGGCCACGGCGAAAATCAGGCCGATCAAGCTCCAGGTTAACAGGCGCAGACGTAATTCAAGCGGCAGGCGCTCGGTGCGCTCGGGGTTGCGCGAGGCTGACAGGGGGCCGACGACCAGCACTTTGCTGCTGGTGCCCAGGCGGTGGTACATGATGTCGTGTTCGTGGTCGATGGCGATGTCGCCAGTGTCGAGCTTGGCGACCTGGGCGGCGGTCAGCTTGGCATCGAGGGTCATGCGTTCGACGATGCCCAGACGATAGGAGAATTTTTCGTCAATATCCTTGATGACGTTTTGCCACTGCCGCCGTGGGTAACGAAATAGTTCGTCTTCGATCAGCGTGATTGTGCCGCGCATGAAGCGGCGGGCGTAATCGTCGGTGATGCCGCGCTGGGCCGTGGAGATGACAAAATCAGCGGTGAAGGCGATGGCCACGAAGGAGCCCATGGCCAGTAGGTAGAAATTGAAAAAAAGTTGCGACAGGCTGTAACGCCCACTACGCCAGCGCGGCAAGGATCCTCGAAAGAGCGAGCGGGCCAGGCCTTGCTTGACGGCGCTGCCGTGTTCGCTGGTGGGCGGCTCAGTTCCAGTCATGCTTGCTGAACAGGTAGCCCTTGCCGCGTACCGTCTTGATCCGGGTCGGGTTCTCCGGGTCGTCGTTCAGTTTTTTGCGCAGGCGCGAGATGCGGGCGTCGATCGAACGGTCCAGGCCGTCGAAGCCGATGCCGCGCAATTCCTGCAACAGGTCGTCACGCGACAGCACATTGCCGGCGTGCGAGGCGAGCAGCCAGAGCAGGTCGAATTCGGCGGTGGTCAGGTCAATATGGCTGCTGCTCAACAGGGCCGTGCGGGTCGCCTGGCTGATGCGGAACTGACCGAACGCCAGCGATTCAGCATCGTTGCCGCTGTCGGCATTGCCCGGCAGGCGGCGCAGCAGTGCCTTGATGCGGGCGAGGAGAACGCGCGGTTGAACCGGTTTGGCGATGTAATCGTCAGCCCCAAGCTCCAGGCCGAGAATTTGGTCGAAGTCCTCGTCGCGTGCTGTCAGCATCAGGATGACGCCGCGAAATTGCGGCCGGACAGCGCGGCAGACCTCGAAGCCGTCTTTGCCCGGTAGCATGACATCGAGAATGACCAGATCGGGCTGTTCGGCCAGGATCCGTGCTTCAGCGGTGTCGCCACGGGGCTCGATGGTGACTGCGAGGTCGTTACGGGTCAGGTATTCGGCGGTTAGGCCAGCCAGGCGTTCGTCGTCTTCGACCAGGAGGATGCGTGTGCTCATCCGGCAATCTTAGCGGCCTGCCGGGGCGCGGTCCACTCTCGCGGTCAACGGTGGCTGGCGAGGGATTTCCAGGCTGCGGTTAAAATGCGCCCATGGCATTGATGAGAGCACATGAATGAGCGGTTTTAATTTTCCGGTACGGGCCTGGTTCGCAGCCCTCGCCCTTGGGGCCTTGGGTATTACGGCGGTGGGGATGAACTTGCAGCATCTGTTTCGTTTGTCGCCCTGTCCCTACTGCATTTTCCAGCGCGTCCTCTATTTGCTGATCGGTGGGTTGGCCCTTGCCGCGGTTTTCTGGCCCCGGGCACGGCTGGCCTGGTCCGGGCTGATCGGCGGGCTGGCACTGGGTGGGGCGGGCCTGGCGGGCTATCAAAGCTGGATGCAGGCTTATCCGGAGTTAGCGCCTGAATGTGGCTTGAGTCATCCCAACCTGATCGAGCGGCTGGTGGATTGGCTGGGCATGCAATGGCCCAGTTGGTTCATGGCGACAGGTTTTTGCAGCAGTCGGGAGTGGGAATTTGCCGGTTTGTCGATGGCTAACTGGTCTTGTCTGCTCTTCCTGGCGATTGCAGGTTATGCGGCTGCGCTGGCGAAATATCCGCGCTGAACCCCTGGTAAAAGAAAACCCGCCAAAAGGCGGGTTTGTCGGATGCAGGTCGTCAGGCTCGATTATTTGAGCTTAACTTCCTTGTAAGCCACGTGCTTGCGTGCTTTCGGGTCGTACTTCATGAACTCCAGTTTTTCAGGCGTCGTACGCTTGTTCTTGGAGGTGGTATAGAAGTGCCCGGTACCCGCAGTGGATTCCAGCTTGATCTTTTCGCGACCGCCTTTGCTAGCCATTTTTCAATCCTTCTCGGTTAGATTTCGCCACGGGCACGCAGATCGGTCAGAACGGCATCAATGCCCTTCTTGTCGATCAAACGCAGACCGGCGTTGGAAACGCGGAGGCGGACGAAGCGGTTTTCGCTTTCGACCCAGAAGCGACGATACTGCAGGTTCGGCAGGAAGCGGCGCTTCGTTTTGTTATTGGCGTGGGACACATTGTTCCCAACCATCGGGCCTTTACCCGTTACTTGGCAGACTCGCGCCATGATGGTGCTCCAGAATTCGCTAGAAGAAAGCCCGCGATTTTACCGAACATGTCCGTTGTGGATCAAGTACTTTTTACATCTTCACAGCATGCCGCGTTCAGCGAAGGACAGTGGTGAGGCATTGCCGGCGACAATGAAATGGTCGAGCAGTCGCACGTCGACCGTGTTCAGCGCGGTTTTTAGCGTGCGGGTCAGCAATTCGTCGGCGGTGGAGGGTTCGGCCAGTCCGGAGGGGTGGTTGTGCGCCAGGATGACGGCGGCGGCATTGTGCGCCAGCGCAGATTTGATTACTTCGCGCGGGTAGACCGCAGTTTGATTGAGGGTGCCACTGAATAATTGCTCGGCTGCCAACAGGCGATTCTGGTTGTCCAGCCACAAGGCCATGAAAACTTCATGCGGTGTTTGGCCGAGGTGCAGGCGTAGCCAATCGCGAACCTGGCCGGGTGAGGTGAGATTGTCGCGTTCTTGCATCTGTTGGAGCAGGGCGCGGCGCGACAGTTCGAAACTGGCTTTCAGTTGCGCCGCTTTGGCCTGGCCAATGCCTGGTACGGTTGCCAGGGCGCTGACCGGTGCGTCGACCAGGCGACCGAGTTGCCCCGAGAAATGTTGCAAAAGATCGCGCGCCAGATCGACCGCACTTTTGCCGCGGATGCCGACGCGCAAATAGATGGCCAGTAGTTCCGCGTCCGATAATGCGGCTGCACCGTGCGCCAGCAGTCGCTCGCGGGGTCGTTCGGCGCTAGGCCAGTCAGTGATCGCCATGGGCTTTCCAGTAGAATTCACAAGCGTTCATTCTAGCGAATATGAAAATGGAATTAAATGGCAAGCGTATCGTTCTTGGGGTGACTGGTGGTATCGCCGCGTACAAGTCGGCAGAGCTGGTTCGTTTGTTGGTTCGCCAGGGGGCGTCGGTTCAGGTGGCGATGACTGAGGGGGCGGCGCATTTCATCACAGCCACCACGTTTCAGGCCTTGTCCGGTCAACCTGTATACAAGGATGCTTGGGATGAGCGCATGCCGAATGCGATGGCGCACATTGATTTGTCGCGTCAGGCCGACCTGATATTGGTTGCCCCGGCATCGGCTGATTTCATGGCACGGATTGCCCAGGGGATGGCCGATGATCTGCTGGCCACCATGGTGCTGGCGCGTGACTGCCCCTTGTTGCTGGCGCCAGCAATGAATCGCCAGATGTGGGAGAGCCCGGCGACGCAGCGCAATGTGGCCCGCTTGCAGGCAGATGGCGTTGGCCTGCTTGGTCCAGCCAGCGGCGCGCAGGCCTGTGGCGAGGTGGGGCCGGGTCGCATGCTGGAGCCGGCGGAAATTCTCGAAGAGGTGCTCGCTTTCTTCACGCCCAAGCGCCTGGCCGGTCGACGCGTGTTGTTGACGGCCGGGCCCACGTTTGAAGCCATTGACCCAGTACGCGGCATTACCAACTTGTCCTCCGGACGCATGGGTTACGCCCTGGCGCGTGCAGCCCGCCACGCCGGGGCCGAGGTGGTGCTGGTGTCCGGGCCCGTGGCGTTATCGACGCCGGCCGGGGTTGACCGCGTCAATGTCCGCAGTGCGCTGGACATGCACGCTGCGGTGATGGCTCGGGTGGCGGCGGCCGATATTTTCATCGCCGTGGCGGCGGTGGCAGATTATCGGGTGGCCCAGGCGGCTGAGCACAAGTTGAAGAAGGACGATGGCGGGATTGCAAGCATCAAACTGCTCGAGAATCCCGATATTCTGGCCGAAGTGGCGGCCTTGGCTGATGGCCCGTTCTGCGTGGGCTTTGCGGCGGAAAGCCAGAATCTGGCTGAGTACGCACAAAACAAACGACGCAAGAAAAAAATTCCTCTCATCGCCGGCAACCTGATTCAGGAGGGCTTTGGCGGTGATGACAATCGCTTGGTGCTGTTTGACGAGGCGGGGGCGCATCCATTACCACCTGGCCCGAAGGCCGTGCTGGCGCGCCAGTTGATTGACCATATTGCCCAACTGACAGGGAGCAGGTAATGCATCAGATTGATCTCAAAATTATCGACAGCCGTTTGCGGGATACGCTACCGCAGTATGCGACACCGGGTGCTGCGGGTCTGGACTTGCGAGCGTGCATCGAGCAGCCGCTGCATCTGGCCCCTGGCCAGACGACGCTGGTGCCGACCGGCATGGCCATTCATCTGGCTGATCCGGGCCTGGCAGCGATGATCCTGCCGCGCTCGGGACTGGGGCATAAGCACGGCATTGTGCTTGGCAACCTGGTCGGGCTGATCGACAGTGACTACCAAGGGGAGTTGATGGTGTCGGTGTGGAATCGTGGTCACAGCACCTTTACCCTCAATCCGCTGGATCGCGTGGCGCAACTGGTGGTGGTGCCGGTGCTGCAGGTAGGCTTCAACCTAGTGGATGATTTTTCGGCCAGTAGTCGGGGCGAGGGCGGTTTTGGTAGTACCGGGCATGCATGAGTGCTTGTAAGCGAAGGCGGAGCAAATTACGATTCGCTTATTTTCTGATTGAAGGAGGGTGACGATGAAAACAAGAATGTGGCAGGCTCTGGCGGTGGTTTTTGGTCTGGCGACGACGTTGACCGCGAGTGCGGCGGATGCGGTCGACCTGGCGCGCGCTGAAGAAATTGTTTCCGGTCGGTGTTTCTTGTGCCACGGTCTCGAAGGCGAGGCGGCTAGTCCGGTATTCCCGCGCCTGGCGGGGCAGCATTCGGAATACATCGCCAAGCAGTTGGCTGACTTCAAGGCCGGTAAGCGCAAGAGCGATACGATGCGGCCGCAGTCCGAAGAGCTGACGGCGCAGGAAATGCGCGCTTTAGGCATGTTTTTTGAAGGCAAGACTGCTGAGCCAAGACAGCCGGATGATGCTGAGTTGCTGGCCGTCGGCAAGTATGTCTTTAATCGCGGTAATAAATTCACCAGTCTGCCCTCTTGTGCCAGCTGCCATGGCGCCAAGGGGCTGGGGACGCCCCTGCTGCCGCGCTTGGCCGGTCAGCATCCGAGCTATATCGTCGATCAGTTGAAGCAGTTCAACAAGCGTGAGCGGACCAACGACAACGCGGTCATGCATACCGTGGCTTCTCGCTTGTCGGAGCTGGAAACGCATGCAGTGGCCGAGTACATCGCGACCTTGCACTAAGCGCAGGAGATCGCCCGCCGGAATTGGTGCTTCAGGCGGGCGAGTTCAACTGGTGGTGTAACCAGTCACTACTTTGCACAGCATAGCGGGCGATTTCGGCGTGCAGTTGCTCGATCTGCGTTGTGAGATGCGTCATCTGGCCGCTACTCACACCTTCTTCCAGCGCGCGCGCCTGTGCTTCCAGCAGGGGGCTGCAGGCGGTCGCTGCCAAGCCTTTCAGGGTGTGGGCCGCCCGTTCCGCCGTCATTGCATCCTGGGTGGCCAAGGCTTGCTGGATCACTGTCAGTTCGTGTCGCAGACTGGCCGGCAAGTCGGGAAGGATCAATTGGGTTAGCTCAAGATCTTGCCCCATGTTGTCGAGCAGATTCTCAGGCAAAAACAGGCTTAGCGTCGGGTCGACCGTAAGTGCTGACGGGGGGGCGGACAGTGGTTTACGAGTTGTTGCCTCGCGGCCTTGTTGCCAGCGAGTGACCATGGCCGCCAATTGTTCCGGGTTGATTGGCTTGCTCAAGTAGTCATCCATGCCGGCAGCTAGTGTGTCTTCGCGGTCACCTTCCATGGCATTGGCGGTCATGGCAATAATAGGAATATTGGGGTCGAGTGTTTCGCCCTGGCGAATACGGCGGGTTGTTTCGTAGCCATCGAGTACCGGCATTCGGCAGTCCATGAGCACCAGATCGTAGGTTTCCTTGGTTAGCATGTCGAGTGCGATGGCGCCGTGGTCGGCGATATCGACTCGGTGGCCTTGTTTACGTAACAGGGTTTCGGCCAGCTTCTGATTGGTCGGATTATCCTCGACGAGCAGGATATAGGCTTGTCGTGCGGCCTCAGCCAGTGTGTGGCGGGTGATCAGCGCTGGTTTTTCCAGGTGGGGCGGCGTATCACCACCCAGCAGGGAGCACAGACAGTCACGTAGCAGGCCTTCCTTGATGGGCTTATTAAGATAGGCGGCAAAGCCGGCGGCACTCATCCGTTCGCCATCGCCGCGCATGGCTGCCGAGGTCAGCAGGACCAGAGGAATGTTCACGAGTGCTGGATCTTGGCGAATGAGCAAAGCGGTATCTTCACCACTCAGGCCAGGCATCTGCATGTCAAGCAGGATGGCATCGATCTGCTGGTTGGCCGCTTGTTCGTCTTTGATCAGTTGGAGTGCGGCCTGGCCGTTATGGGCTGACAGGGTTTTGCATTGCCAACTGGCCAGCAGGAGTTCAAGCAGGCGGCGATTGGTCGGGCTGTCGTCGACAAAAAGAATGCGTTTGCCGGTCAGGCTGTCGATGCTGGGGCGCCGGGCCGGTCGCTTGGCGTCTGACTGAAGCGGTAATGGCAACTCGAACCAGAAGGTCGAGCCTTCACCTTCCGTGCTCTGCACGCCGATCTGCCCCCCCATCAGTTCGCACAGGCGGCGGGCGATGGACAGGCCGAGGCCGGTGCCGCCAAATTGTCGGGTGGTTGAACTGTCGGCCTGGGTGAACGGAGTGAAAAGCCGGGACAGTTTTTCGCTGGGAATACCGATGCCGTTGTCGACGATCTTAAAATGGACGTGGGCCAGTTGATCGGTTTCCTGTTGCAAGGACACCGTCAGGGTGACTTCTCCTCGGGGCGTGAATTTAATGGCGTTGCCGAGCAGGTTGAGCAGGATCTGGCGAAGGCGGCCAGGGTCGCCACGGAGTAGCGATGGGACGGCCGGTTCGACGACGTAAATCAGTTCGACTGCTTTTTCATCGGCACGCAGGGCCAGCAGGTCGCAGATTTCGCTGACCAGGATACGCAGGTCGAAATCAATGATTTCAACGTCCAGCTTGCCGGCTTCGATCTTGGAAAAGTCGAGAATGTCATTGATCAGGCCGAGCAAGGCTTTGGCGCTGCTGGAGGCGGTTTGCGCGTATTCTCGTTGCTCGGCATCGAGTTCGGTGTCGAGTAGAAGTTCGGTCATGCCCAGCACCCCATTCATCGGCGTGCGAATTTCGTGGCTCATGTTGGCCAGAAATTGATTTTTCGCCTGGCTGGCGGCTTCAGCTGCCTCTTTGGCCTGCTTGAGATCAGTGATGTCGACCCGGAAGCCGACGATGTGGCCGCTGGCACTCTTGCGGTCGACGATGCGCAACCAGCGGCCATCCGCCATTTGCTCTTCGATGCAGCAATTGCCGGAGCGATGCTCGCTGAGGCGTCGGCGCAGCCAGTCAGCAGGATCCTTGAGGGCATCCGGAAACATGCCCGAGGCAATGCCATTGCGCAGCATGTCTTCAAAACGGGTGCCGCTGGCCAGTTGGCCCTGAGGGCCGGCAAATAATTGACGGTATTTCTGGTTGCAGTAAACCAGCCGATCGGCTGGATTGAAGAGAACGAAGGCTTCGTCGATGGCATCAATGGCTGTCCGCAAGGTGTCTTCGGTTTCACGTAGCGTATGTTCAGCACTTTCCCGTTCGCGTTGCTGGGCATCGAGTAAGGATTGCGCCATGGCGTTGACGGCGTCGGCAATGTCGCCAGTCTCACCTGTCATATCTGGAATGCGGATGTGGAGATCCTTTTCCATGGCCTGCAGGCCGGTCTTGATCGTTTCAACGTCGCGGCTCAGGCGAGTGATGATCAAATAAATGGCCGCCAAAGCAAAGAGCAGGGTGAGCAGGGTAAAGGCCAGGATGGTGTTGCGCATGGCCGCAATTTCATTGGCAATATCAGCCAGTAGTTCATTCGCCCAGATGTAGCCAACGACCTCCCCATTTTCAATGATCGGCGTCATCGCATTCATGATTTCGCCACGTACCTGAGCCCCATTGACGACTTGGGCGCTAGCGTTGTCCATCACACTGCGCCCCGGATGATCGGTGGCGATGGCCTGACCAACTGTCTGGCCGTATTCTCGGCTGGGGCCATAGGTCACGATGGCATCGAGTTGGCGATGGTAAAAACCGACGCCGACGCCGGGAAAGGCCGAGGCGAGGCGATCGCTGGTTTCGGCCAGGCGCTGATTCAGGTAATGGATGCGACTTTTACGGTCAACGGCCTCGAGCGGGGCATATTGCTCCAAGCGGGAGAATCCGCCCATGGCTTGCAGATTGACCAACTGAACACGTGTTACCCCCAGCAGGTGCTGGCGCTTTTCCTTCAGAATGGCTTCTTTACCGGACAGGGTCAGGAAATAACCGCTGCCGAGAATGCTGGCGCTGATTAACGGCACCATGAGCCACATGAGTCGGGCGCGCAGTGTCTTGGGCAGGATGGCGCTTAGGGAAAAAGGCATCGGAGGAGGCTGGGCTGCCAGTTGGAAAGGGCCATTCTAGCGATTTTCGCTCAGCATAGGGCGCAAAAAAGCCGTCCCGCAGGACGGCTTGCAAGAGGCGACAGGTTAATCAGGCCAGCATGTCGGCCCAAATGTTCTGTGCCCAGCCCATGGCCACCTTGGCTTCCAGTTCGTTACGTGCCATCGAAACACCGCCGGCACCCTTGACGGGCTGCGGTGCCTTGGTGGCAACATCGTATTGATGGATCGAGGCAACGTGGATAACGCTCTTCTCGGCCACGAAGCTATAGCAGGTATTCATCAACACCGGGTTCGGATTGGGCTCCTGACCGGCCAGCAGGTTGAGGATCGCTGCTGCGGCCAGTTTGCCGTGCTGGTTGGCCATATGCCCGGATTTGGGCATGGTCGGTGCCGGGAAAACGGCGTCGCCAATCACGTGAACGCCCGGGGTGTTGGTCGACTCCATGCTCAACCAGTTGACCGAGACCCAGCGGTTGTTGACCAGATCCAGACCGGCCTTGGCCGCGATATTGCCGGCCCGGTGCGGCGGAATAACGTTCAGGACATCGGCCTTGAACTTGTCGAATTCAGTCAGAGCGGTCGTGTTAGCCACATCCACATCTTTGACATCGCTGTTGTTGCGATATTCGATCATGTCTTTGTAAAGATCGTTCCAGGCCTTGAGGAAGAGCGGTTTCTTGGACTGGATATCTTCGTTGGCGTCGAGAATGACAACCTTGGATTTTGGCTTGTTGGCTTTGAAATAAGCGGCGACCAGGCAGGCGCGCTCGTAGGGTCCCGGCGGGCAGCGATAAGGGGCCTTGGGGATGGAAATTGCGTAAACTCCCCCATCTTTCATGCTTTCAAGTTGCCGACGCAGGGTGACGGTCTGGCTACCAGCCTTCCAGGCGTGCACGATTTTTTCCTGGGCAGCGGCATTGTTCAGGCCTGGAACCTGATCGTACATGAAGTCTACGCCAGGGGAGAGAACGATGCGGTCATAACTCAGGTTGCCACCCTTGGCCAGGGTCACCGTGCGCTTGGCTGTATCAACGCCCAGTACATCGTCCTGAATGACGCGGACGCCCCATTTGTTTTTTAAGTTGTCGTAGCTGACCGTAATGTCGGCCATATCCTTCAAACCGCCAACCACGAGGTTGGAGATCGGGCAGGAAATGAAGGTTGGATTGCGTTCGATCAAGGTGACCTGAACGCCACCTTCGCTCCACATACGCAGGTACTTGGCGACGGTTGCACCGCCAAATCCACCCCCGACCACGACGACATGGCCACCCGCCTTGTTACCTGCTGCGCAACCGTACATCGAAGCCATGGCGCCGGTAGCGGCACCCATCTTCAGAAAATCACGTCTTTTCATCAGCATCATGCTTGTCTCCCCTTATTTTTGTGCGGCGTAGTAGGTGGCGATGAGATCCAGTTGCTCGTCGGTGTAGCCCTTGGCAATCTGGTGCATGATCGAAGCGGGTTTGACGCCGCTCTTGAAGTCAGCAAGCTTCTGCAGAGTCTTGGTTTTTTCCATGCCGGCCAATGCGTCCATGCCGGAACCGGCAACTGCTTGGCCATTGGTGCCATGGCAATTGGCGCAGGTGGCGGCCAGGTTGCGTCCCAGATTGGGATCGGCTGCATGTGAGATACCGCTGGCCGCCATCAGGCAAAGCGCGGTAATCGGGGCGAATAGTTTCATCGTCAAAACTCCTTCCTCGGTGTGTGAATTGAACGACGCCGAAGCCGTTTGTAGGGTTTGGTTCGCTCTCGGCGCAAACTCAAGGGTATAAGGGTTTGCAATAAATTGCATGCTGCATCGCAACAATATTAGTTGTTGACGATATAAGCATGCAGTTATAGAGTAGAAGAAAGAGAGATTGAAAAAACCATGGACGAGACATCCGAAATATTCAAGCAGGTGGCCGAGTATTTCAGCTTGCTGGCTGATCCTACACGCTTGCGCATCCTTTCTTGTCTCTGTGCAGAAGAACGCCCCGTGCATGAAGTGGTTGAAAAGGTCGGTTTGACGCAAGCCAACATTTCCCGTCATCTCAATATTTTGTACCGCGCTGGCGTGGTTGATCGCCGGCGTGGGGGGAACTCAGTTTTTTACCGGGTGGTAGACCCAAACTTTGTCGATATTTGTCGAACGGTCAGCATTACCGTGGCCAGTCGGGATATCGGTGAGCAGTTCGGCGTTGTCGCGCGGGAAGTGCAGTAATCGACGTCAATACAAGTGGAGGGGAGAAATCTCTATGGGTGACATTTCAAAACAGCCGGGGCACCTGCAGCCCGCACCGGAAAGCTTCCTGACGGAAGCCGAGGTTCAGGCAATTGCGGCCGGACGGCGCAGTTTTCTTCGAAAAAGTTTTCTGGCAGCCGGGGCGGCGATGGTTGCACCGATGGCCGCGCGTGCTACAGAGGCGGGTGATCCGGAGATTCTCAATCTCCCTACCTGGTCAACGACGCTGGGTAAGCCAGTGGCTACCAATCCCTACGGCATTCCGTCGCAGTATGAAAGCCAGTTGTTGCGCCGCGAGTCACCGGGTCTGACCCGGGTGGGCGGGGCGTCGGTGTCCTTCTGCCCGCTGCAGGGCTTGTTTGGCATCATTACCCCCTCTGGCCTGCATTTCGAGCGTCATCACCAAGGCTGGCAGGATGTTGATCCGGCTCGTCATCGTTTGATGATCAATGGGTCTGATCCGGCTTTCCTGAAGTCACCCAAGGTCTACACGATGGACCAGTTGATGCGCCTGCCGTCGGTTTCCCGTATTCACTTTATTGAGTGCGGCGCCAATACGGGCCTTGAGTGGGGCAATGTGGCCGTGCCGACAGTTCAGTACACCCACGGCATGCTGTCTTGTTCCGAATTCACCGGGGTGCCGCTGAAGTTGTTGCTGGAAGACTGTGGCGTCGATTACAAAAAAGCACGCTATGTGCTGGCTGAAGGGGCCGATGGCTCATCGATGACCCGGACCATTCCGATGGAAATGGTCGAGAATGGTGAGGTTTTTGTCGCTTACGGCATGAATGGCGAAATGCTGCGCCCGGAAAACGGCTATCCGCTGCGTTTGGTCGTGCCTGGGGTGCAGGGTGTCTCTTGGGTCAAATGGCTGCGCCGCATCGAAGTGGGTGACAAGCCTTATGCCACCAAGGACGAAGCGGTGCACTACATTGATCTTTTGCCGAGCGGTCTGCATCGGCAATACACCTCGGTTCAAGAGTGCAAGTCAGTCATTACCACGCCTTCTGGCGGTCAACGCTTGCTGGAGAAGGGTTTTTACAACGTCTCCGGTTTGGCCTGGTCGGGCCGTGGCAGGATCAAGCAGGTCGATGTCTCCTTCGATGGCGGTATCAACTGGAAAACCGCTCGTATCGAGGGGCCGGTCCAGAACAAGGCGCTGACCCGATTCAATATCAACTGGGTGTGGGATGGCAAGCCCGCCATCCTGCAATCACGCGCCATCGACGAAACCGGTTATGTTCAACCGTCTTACGGTCAGTTGCGCGAAGTGCGTGGGACCAAGTCGATTTACCACAACAATGCCATCCAGTCCTGGAAAATCGTCGAAAGTGGGGAGGTCAGCAATGTCCAGGTTCTCTAAGTCCATCCTGGTCCTGGCATTGGCCGGGGCTGCTACGTCGGCCTTCGCGTTCGACAATTTTTCCGGCATCGGTCGTCTGGCAACGCCGGCTGAAGTGAAGGCGTGGGACATTGATGTTCGCCCTGACTTCAAAGGCTTGCCGAAAGGTTCGGGTAATGTGGACCGCGGCACAGAGTTGTTTGAGGAGAAATGTGCTTCCTGCCACGGTTCCTTTGGCGAGTCGAACGAGGTGTTTACGCCTTTGATTGGTGGCACGACGCCGGCGGATGTCAAGAATGGCCGGGTCGGCGGCTTTCTGACGGGTGATATTCCGCAGCGCACTACCTTCACCAAGGTGGCGACGATCTCGACGGTGTTTGACTACATTCAGCGGGCAATGCCATGGACGGCGCCCAAATCGCTGAAGCCGGATGAGGTCTACGCCATCATGGCCTATTTCCTCAATTTGGCTGAAATTGTGCCGGCTGACTTCGTGCTCTCCGATCAAAATATTGCCGAAGTGCAGAAGAAAATGCCTAACCGTAATGGCATGACGACTGATCACGGAATGTGGCCAGGCCCGTCGGCGGCCAAGGGTGGTATTGGTAACGGTGGTAAGCCGGATGTGAAGAACACGGCCTGCATGAGCAATTGCAAGAAAGAGGTTCGTATTGGCTCGGTGTTGCCGGACTATGCGCGGACTGCCCACGGTAATCTTGAAGAGCAGAATCGCAGCTTCGGCCCCGTCCGTGGTGTGCGTACGGTCGACGGCGATGCAGCGGCAGTTTCTGCCAAGCCGGCAGGTCCGTCTGCTGAGACGGCCCTGGCGACCAATAGTGGTTGTCTCGGTTGCCATGGGACCAACAACAAGATTGTTGGTCCGGGGTTCAATGAAGTCCAGGCCCGTTACAAAGATCAGGCCGACGCTGAAAGCCGTTTGTTCGACAAGGTCAAGGCGGGTGGTCAGGGCGTTTGGGGTTCCATTCCGATGCCGCCGCATGGGCATGTCAAGGATGAGGACATCAAAACTTTGGTGAAGTGGATACTTTCAGGTGCGAAATAGTCCCAATTTTGAGAGGAGAAGTCATGAATAATCAACGTCGTAATGTACTGAAGAGCGGTTCTGGTGCGGCCATTCTCGGCGCTTTAGCTGCTGCCGGCATCATCAAGCCGGGTGTGGCTCTGGCTGATTGGAACAAGGCTGCTTTTGAAGCCAAGAGCATGGCGGATACGCTGAAGGCGCTGGGCACTGAGAAGCCGGCCGAGAGCAAAGATGTGCAGGTGACGGGTCCGGACATCGCAGAAAACGGTGCCGTAGTGCCGGTTGGCGTGGTCTCCACCCTGCCGAACACCACCATGGTGGCCATTCTGATTGAAAAGAACCCGAATGCACTGGCCGCCAGCTTCATGTTGCCGGCGGGCACCGAAGCCAACGTGCAAACCCGAGTCAAGATGGGCCAGACCTCCAATATCTACGCTTTGGTCAAGGCGGATGGCAAGTTCTACATCGCGACCAAGGAAATCAAGGTCACCCTCGGCGGCTGCGGCGGCTAATCAGACAACACAATTTCGGAATACAAGGAGAAAACGATGGGTAAGCCGATGAAAATTCGCGCCTCCGCAAAGGATGGCGTTACTGAAGTTAAGGTGTTGATCAGCCACGACATGGAAACTGGTCAACGCAAGGATGCCAACGGTGCTGTGATTCCGGCGCTGTTCATTACTGAAATGTCCGCTACGCACAATGGCAAGACGGTCTTGTCCGGTGAATTCGGTACGGCCATTTCCAAGAACCCCTACCTGGCCTTCAAGTTCAAGGGCGGCGCAGCGGGTGACAAGGTGGCTGTTAGCTGGAAAGACAACAAGGGCGATAGCCGTACCGACGAAGTCGCGATCGGTTGAGTCGTTCTCAAGCAGGCTGGTGCGGCCCTCGTCGCGCGCTGGCCTGTTTGTTGTTCTGGCGTGAGGTTGTCATCAAGAAGCAACTCGCAGCCAACCAATCCCATGGAGGAGTGTTTATGCCAATCCCGCAGAAACTCAAAACGCTTGTTCTGGCCACTGTGGTCGGAATGACCCCGCTGGCAGCAACTGCTGCCGACAGTGCAATTGATGCCATCAATGCTTATCGCGAATTGCTCGCTGACGGCAACCCATCCGAACTCGTGGCGGCCCAGGGCGAGGAGCTTTGGAAAACACCACGCGGTCCCAAAAATGCAACACTTGAACAATGTGATCTGGGGCTCGGTCCGGGCGTCGTCAAAGGTGCATCTGCTCAGTTGCCGCGTTATTTCAAGGATACCGGTCGGGTTCAGGACCTCGAAACCCGTCTGATGACTTGCCTGCAGACCTTGCAGGGCGTCGATACCAAAGAACTCAACAAGGCACGCTTTGGCAAAGGCTTGATGGAAGAAATGGAGTCCTTGGTCGCCTACGTGGTGACCGAATCGAAGGGCCAGAAAATCAAGGTCGACATGCGTCACCCGGAAATGAAGAAGATGTATGCCCTCGGCAAGACGGCCTTCTTCTATCGCGGTGGCAGCATGGATTTCTCCTGTGCGACCTGTCATGGCGAGAGTGGCAAGCGAATTCGTTTGCAGGAACTGCCCGATCTGCGCACGCATGAAGGTGCAGCCGCCGGTTGGGGTAGTTGGCCGGCTTACCGAGTGTCCAACGGTCAATTCTGGACCATGCAGCATCGTCTCAATGACTGCTATCGTCAGCAGCGTTTCCCTGAGCCGATTTACGGTTCCGACGTCACGATCGCCCTGTCGGTCTATCTGGCTGCCAATGGGAATGGCGGCACAGTGATGACCCCGGGTATCAAGCGCTAAGGAGAAACGACATGAAAAAAATGACTTTGATCGCCGCCTTGCTGGTGGCCATGCCGACAGCCTGGGCGGACGGTGATGCGCAATATGCCGATTTCAAGGCAATGATGGATAGTTCATTCCGGACCAAGGGGATTGTCGATAAGTACCGGATGTACCAGCTGGATTTCCAGAAGGCATGTTCCGGCGACAAACTGCCTGGCAAGAAAGTGCTGGCCGAGATTGAGGCAGCCCAGCTCAAGACCATTGTTTATCCGGCCGATGGCAAGTATTTCGGTGACTGGAAGCGTGGCGAGAAGATTGCCATCAGCGGCAAGGGCCTGACCTGGTCGGACAAGACGCCCCATGACAACGGGGGAGGCTGTTACAACTGTCACCAGTTGAGCCACCACGAAATTTCTTACGGCACGATTGGTCCCTCGTTGCTCGAATACGGTAAAGCACGCGGCAGTAGTGATGACGTCGTGAAATACACTTGGGGCAAGATCTACAACGCCAAAGCCTATAACGCGTGTAGCAACATGCCGCGTAACGGCGATGCCGATATTCTGACTGAGCAACAAATTAAAGATGTAATGGCTTACTTGTTTGACCCGCAATCGCCGGTCAACAAAAAATGATCCTTGCGTGACTTTTCCCGGCGGGGTGACTCGTCGGGTATTTTTTTGGGATGAAGAAATGAGCATGAATCGTCGTGAGTTCTTGCAGGTGATGGCTGTCGCCGCTGCCGGTGGCATGTCATTGCATAGCGAAATGGCGCTGGCCGAAAAAGGCGCCGCCAAGATGTATGATCTGCCCAAGTTTGGCAATGTCAGCCTGCTGCATATCACGGACTGTCATGCCCAATTACAGCCCATTTATTTCCGCGAACCGAGCGTCAACCTCGGCTTTGGTGACCAGTTCGGCAAGGTGCCGCACTTGGTTGGCGATAACTTGCTGAAGCATTTCGGCTTCAAGCCGAACAGCATTGAGGCGCACGCCTACACCTATTTGAATTTCGAAAAAGCCGCCGAGACCTACGGCAAGGTCGGTGGCTTTGCGCATCTCGCCACGCTGGTCAAGCGGATGAAGGCCAATCGTCCCGGCGCCCTGCTGCTCGATGGTGGCGATACCTGGCAAGGCTCCGGCACGGCATTGTGGTCGAACGCACAGGATATGGTCGATGCCTGTAAGGCGCTCGGCGTGAATGTCATGACCCTGCACTGGGAGTCGACCTACGGCGAGGAGCGGGTCAAGGAAATCGAGGAAAAGGATTTTGCCGGCGTCGTCGATATTGTCGCCCAGAACGTCAAGACCACCGATTTCGGTGATCCGGTGTTCAAACCTTTCGTCATGAAGAACATGAATGGCGTGCCGGTCGCCATTATCGGCCAGGCCTTTCCCTATACGCCGATTGCCAACCCGCGCTGGCAGACACCGAACTGGAGCTTCGGCATCCAGGAAGAAAACATGCAGAAGACCGTCGACGAAGCCCGTGCCAAGGGCGCGCAGGTCGTTGTCGTGTTGTCGCACAACGGCATGGACGTCGACTTGAAGATGGCCTCCCGGGTCAAGGGCATTGACGCCATTCTTGGCGGCCATACCCACGACGGCATGCCGGCGCCGGTCATCGTCAAGAATGCTGGCGGTCAGACGCTGGTGACCAATGCTGGCTCCAACGGCAAGTATCTGGGCGTGCTCGACTTCGACGTGAAGAACGGCAAGATTGCCGGCTACCGCTACAAGTTGATGCCGGTTTTCGCCAACCTGCTACCGGCCGACCGGGACATGCAGGCGCTGATCGACAAGGCCCGGGCGCCGTATCTCGACAAGTTGAATGAGAAATTGGCGATCAGTGAAGGGACGCTCTATCGCCGGGGTAATTTCAACGGCACTTTCGATCAGGTCATTGTCGATGCGCTGATGAAGGTGAAAGATGCCGAGATCGCTTTCTCACCGGGTTTCCGCTGGGGGACCTCGTTGTTGCCGGGCCAGCCCATTCTGATGGAGCATGTGCTCGACCAGACCGCGATCACTTACCCCTGGACCACGGTCACCAACATGTCCGGCGAAATGATCAAGACCATCCTTGAGGACGTCTGCGACAACCTGTTCAATCCTGATCCTTACTACCAGCAAGGTGGCGACATGGTGCGGGTGGGCGGCTTGCAATACACCTGCGAGCCGATGGCCAAGATGGGTAGCCGGATTCAGAACATGACCTTGCGCGGTCAACTGATCGATCCGAAGAAAATGTACAAGGTGGCGGGCTGGGCACCCGTGTCCGAAGAAGCCAAGAATTCAGGTGAGCCGATCTGGGATGTCGTGGCGCAGTATCTGCGGGATATCAAGACCGTCAAGCCAGTACAACTCAACATGCCCAAGCTGAAAGGCGCAGACAAGAATCCGGGGATCGCATGATGACCAAACTCAAATATGCGCTGGCTGGTGTGGCCCTGAGCTTTTCGCTGGCCAGCTTTGCCGCGGACTGGGCGCCGGGTACGACGACCTGGAGTGGTTTGCCAGATATCAAGGTCACTAAATTGGCCCTCTATCTGACACCGAAGCAGGCTTTCGACATGAAAAAGGCGAATCCAAAGGGGGTCGCCTTGTTCGATGTGCGGACACGGGCCGAGGCCATGTATGTTGGCATGGCGACTGATGCCGATGCCTTGGTGCCGTTTGTCGAGCATCCTGAATTGATGAGCGACTGGGATGAACGGCGGACGATGTACAAACTCGATCCGAACCAGGATTTTGTCCCGGAACTTGAACGTCGCTTGGCCGAGATGGGGCTGAACAAAAATGCCCAGATCATCCTGCTTTGCCGTTCCGGCGACCGTAGCTCCAAGGCGGCGGATCGCTTGCAAACCGCAGGGTATACCCAGGTTTTTAGTGTGGCGGAAGGCTTTGAAGGCGATCGGGCCAGCGATGGGCCCAAAAAAGGGCAGCGCGTGGTGAACGGCTGGAAGAATGCCGACTTGCCCTGGAGCTACAAGCTCGACAAAGCCAAGATGTACTTTCCGCGTTAGGACCTTAGGGAAAAACCCTGTTTCTTGCGGTCGACCCTGCGTAAGCAGGGTTTTTTTTGAACTTTAAAATAAGCAATCGATTATTTTTCGGCATGGCTGCATGCGGGTACCTGACCGGAGGTGGTGAGGTGACAAAAGATGATGAGCAGCCAGTCGTTCGCTGAGATAGAGGTACTACGGTTGGAGCGCTGCCTTGCGCTCTGGCCGGTCGATGAGTGCATCGGCCAGGCCGCCGCCGGCCCACATGCCGATCAAGGCCACCCAGGCGGTCAAGGCAAAGACCGAGGCGCCCGAAACGCCCGCACCCACCGCACAGCCCCCGGCCAGCATGCCGCCAAAGCCCATGAACAGGGCGCCAGCGATATAGCGCCGCATGCTCAAGCCATCCTTGAAGCCTTCCAGCTTGAGCTCCTTTCCCCACAGTGCAGCCAGGAAAGAACCTAGTACGACCCCTGGAACCAGGCCGATATCGAAATCCCAGGGCTGGCCAGGCGGGGACAGGACCAGCATCAGAATGTCGGCAGAGGGGCCGGTAAAGCTGAGGCTCTGCACGGGCATGACGTCAAAAGTCTGGCTGCCGACCTGAAAGGTGGCGAGCCAGGCCAGGGCAACCATCAAACCCACCCCCATCCCGCCCAAGTATTCGCGGCGGCTCAGGGCCGCCTGGCGGCCAAAATAAAGCGCTGCCACTAGCCAGAGCAGGCCAAAGGTCAGTCCGCCGCCATGACCGAGATGGGTCACTGTCAAGAGATCACGCGTGCTGCCGTCGATGGTGTGCCAACTGGATATCCATGTTCGCAGGGGCGACAGGATGCCGCTCAGCGATGCTTGCGCCGTCACGGCGAAGATCAGTCCGGTGAGCAAGGCACGCAGGTTGCCATTGGCGGCGAGGACCAGCATGCGCGACGAGCAGCCGCGGGCCAGGATCATGCCAATGCCGAAGCAGAGCCCGCCGACCAAGGCTCCGGACAGACTACCCGTGGCGGACAATTGTCGGGCTTGCGAAACATCCAGCCAGTCCAGGGTGATGAATAACTGCGTGGCGATGACCGCACTCGAAAAGGCATACAGCCAAATGGCCAGCTTGCTGGTGCCCTGGCGGCTCCAGAACTCGACCACGGCTGAACGCAGGCAAAAGCGTGATCGTTGGGCGAAGAGACCAAACAGCAGGCCAATACAGAGTCCGGCCAGGGTGATGCTGGTCTTTTCGCCCAGCCATTCAATCAGTTGTGCAAGCGTCATGGGTTTTTCCGCAAAAGCCCGGTTGACCGCGGGAAATCAGCGCCAGCCGGCCTAGAACAATTCAATATCGCCGTTGTCGGCTGCCGCGATGTCTTTACCGGTTTTGGCCGAGGAGTGGGACTTGATTTGGTCTGTTTTGAGATGCGAGTCGACGAGCAACTGAACCAGCCGCTCACTTCGCTGCCGGAAGCGGTTCAGTCCATTCTTTTCCGTCTCATCATGCTGCAAGCTGAGGAAGGCGTGGAGGTATTCGCCCACATTGGTGGTGCGCCGCGAAATGCGGTCGATCATCTGGGTCACGATATCTTCGAATTGCATGGCCATCACACCATCCTGGGTCATGCCGTGCATCCGTTCGGTGATCGCTGTGATGTTGGTCGAGTGCTGCCGTGCCTTGTCGGTCAGTTCAATCAGCTCGGCCCCTAATTCTTCCAGCGTGGTTTGCGAGCGTTCGGCAATGGTCATGTCGATGGTGGTGGCGTCATGAATGCGACCGCCGACGTCTTGCAGCGAATTCAGGATATCGGACAGGGCATTACGGATGTCGACATTGAACTCACCCGTACGGGCTGCCAGGTTGCGGACTTCGTCGGCGACCACGGCAAAGCCGCGCCCAGCCTCGCCGGCCCGAGCCGCCTCGATGGCAGCATTGAGCGCCAGCAGGTCGGTTTGCTTGGTGATGCCAGCGATGTCGTTGAGCGTGCCGGTGATACGTTTGACCTGGCTTTGCATCTCTTCAAAACTGACAGCGATGCCCTGGCTGGTGCTCCGCAGGTGGCCCATTTTGCTGACGAACTCGCCGATCAGCGTATTGGTTTCATCGAAGAAGCGTTTGAGGCCCGCCTGTTCCTGCGCGTGCACATCGCCTGAGCCCGTCATTTCCAGCATTTCGTTGATCAGCGAGCGAAGGATCTGACGTTGGTCGGAGGATTCGGACTCCAAACCGGTCAGGCTGCCCGAGAGTTTGCTGACCGATTCTCGGATGATGGTCTGCGCTTCCTGCATTTCTTGCTCTAGCGAAGAGAACTGCAATTCAGCATGGTTCATCGCTTCATCGGACAAGACCTGATATTCGGCCATGACAGTGTTGAGTTCCTCAACACGTTTGCGTTGCTCGTCTTTCCAGCGTTGCCGGCCTTGCAGCGAAAAGATGGCGGCTACGATCAAGAGTGCAGCAATGGCCATGAACCAGAAGGCCGGGATCGTGCTGCCCGACAGGGACCAGGCACCCAGGCTGACGCTGAGCAGGATGGCTGCACCGATCAGGAAGTCATCGATTCTTTTCATGGGAATTTCCGGAACGCGAGAAGTCTGCATTGTAAGGCCCTCGCGCCCGGATCGGTAGGTTCAACTCAATTCATTGTCTTCAAGTGCTGGATGATTTCGCCCGCCATCGGCTGGGCATCACCGTACAGCATCCGGCAATTGTCGGTGTAAAACAGGGCATTCTCGACACCCGAGTAGCCGGTGCCTTTACCTCGTTTGATGACGATGACGTTGTGCGCCTTGTCAGCATCGAGAATGGGCATGCCGTAGATTGGGCTGCTCTTGTCAGTCCGGGCGCTGGGATTGACCACATCGTTGGCGCCGATGACCAGGGCGACGTCGGTTTGGGAAAATTCGCCATTGATCTCGTCGAGGTCGAGAATCTTGTCGTACGGTACACCGGCTTCGGCCAGCAGGACGTTCATGTGGCCTGGCATGCGACCCGCTACCGGATGAATGGCGAATTTCACTTCGACGCCGGCTTCTTCAAGGATTTCAGTCATCTCCCAGACTTTGTGCTGGGCGTGCGCCACAGCCATGCCGTAGCCGGGCACGATGATGACCTTGCTGGCGTAACGCATCAATGCTGCCGCATCCAGGGCGCTGAGTTCCTTCATCGTGCCGGTGATGGCTTCGCCCGGCCCGCTGGCGACCAGGGGCGTGAACAGGATGTTGGAGATCGGCCGGTTCATCGCCTTGGCCATCAACTGGGTGAGCAGGGTGCCGGCGGCACCCACCACGATGCCGGCAATGATCAGCGCCGGGTTGCCAAGGACGTAACCTTCGAAACCGACTGCCAGGCCGGTGAAGGCATTGAACAGCGAGATGACCACCGGCATGTCGGCACCACCAATGGGCAGGGTGACGATGAGGCCAAGCAGCAAGGCGACGGCGAAGAAGAAATAGATCAACTCAGGCTGGGCAGGGGCCATGATGATCATTGCCAGGCCAAGGCCGAGCGCATTGAGTGCCAGCACCACGTTGACCGTATTTTGCGCTGGCAGGCGAATGGCTTTTTTTAACACGCCCTGCAATTTGGCCCAGGCAACGCAGGAGCCAGTAAAGGAAACGGCGCCAATCAGTGCGCCGAGGACGGCGAGCGTCGTGGTGACGGTGCTGTGCGCATCGCCTTTGGCGAATTCGACCGCGGCAATGGCCGCTGCCGCACCGCCACCCATACCGTTATAGATGGCGACCATTTGCGGCATGTCGGTCATTTTGACCTTCTGGCCGGAAATCCACGCAGCGGCGCCGCCAACAACGAGGGCCAGCGCCATCAGGCCGAGGTTTTGCAAACCGGGAATCAGGAAGGTGGCGGCGATGGCCAGCAACATGCCGTAGCCGGCAGTCACAATGCCGCGGCGGGCACTGGCCGGCGAGCTCATCCCCTTGAGACCGACGATGAAAAGAGCGGCGCCGGCAAACCAGGCGCCCTGAACGTAAATGGGCAGGGACATGTCAGTCTTCCTTCTTTTTGAACATGGCCAGCATGCGTTCGGTGACGACGTAGCCGCCTGCCGCGTTGGCGGCGCCGAGGGCGACAGCAAAGAAGCCGATGGCTTGCTGCAGCGGCGTATCCGCCTGGCCGAGCACGATCATGGCGCCGACCACGACGACGCCGTGGATGAAATTGGACCCCGACATCAGCGGGGTGTGCAAGATGACCGGCACCTTGGCGATGATCTCGTAGCCGGTAAAGGCGGCGAGCATGAAAATATAGAGTGCGAGCAGGCCGTCCATCAGGCATCTCCCAAAATTTGTTTAACTGTGGCGTTGACCGTGGCACCGTTGTGACAAAGCGCTGTGCCGGCGATGACCTCATCGCTCCAATCCAGTTGCAACTGCCCCTCCTTGATGGCGGGTGAGAGGAAATTGTAAAGATTCTTGGCGTACAACTCAGAGGCGTGGGTGGGCATGCGCGACGGCAGATTGAGCGGACCGTGGATATGCACATCATTGGCGATGACATGCTCGCCTGGCTGGGTTAGCTCACAATTACCGCCGGATTCAGCCGCCATGTCGATGATGATGGCACCGTATTTCATGCGTCCGACCATGTCGCGGGTGATGATCTGCGGTGCCTTTTTGCCGGGGATAGCGGCCGTACAGATCACGACATCGGCAGCCGCGATGGCCTTGGTCAGCTTCTCGGCTTGCGCGGCTTTTTCATCGGCACTGAGCTCACGGGCATAGCCACCGCGACCATCAGCCGACACCCCGGTGTCTACAAATTTGGCGCCGAGCGATTCGATTTGCTCCTTGGCAGCAGCGCGCACATCGTAGGCCTCGACCATGGCGCCCAGGCGCTTGCAGGTGGCGATGGCTTGCAGGCCGGCGACGCCGGCACCGATGACCAGCACCCGGGCCGGACGAATGGTGCCAGCGGCCGTGGTCAGCATCGGGAAGAATTTGGTGCAGCGAGCGGCGGCAATCAGGCCACACTGGTAGCCGGCACAGGCGCCCTGGCTGGATAGCGCGTCCATGCTTTGCGCCCGGGAAATGCGCGGCAGCAATTCCAGCGCGAAGGCGGTGATTCTCCGGGCATTGAGTGCGGCGAGGCGTTCCTTGCTTTCGAAGGGCTTGAGCAGGCCGATCAAGACCGAGCCTTCCGGCATGGCCGCAATTTCCGCGGTCGACGGGGGGGCAACCCGCAAAATCAATTGCGCGGCGGCGTAGGCTTCCGGCAGACCGGGAACGAACTCTACCGCGCTGTAATCCGGATCGAGAAAATGGCTTTCAATACCGGCGCTCTGTTCCATACGGATGTGGGCGCCAAGGGCGATGAATTTTTTGGCGGTTTCAGGCGACAGCGCCGTCCGGCTTTCACCGTTGGTGCGTTCGCGTGCTATTGCCAGGGTCAGCGACATGGCCGGCCTCCTATAGATTGCTGCTGATATTAGAAATGGTTAATTTTGTGACCCAGTCGCCGGCCTTGGTGGTGCACTCTTGAGGTCATGGTGGGCTTACTTTTCCGAGTGCGAAGATAAGGGATTTCTGATTTTTCTGGCATCAGCATTGCTGACTGCAGTCGTCAGCAATTCCTTATCAATGGCTGCAGTCGTCATTTGGGCGACTGTTGGCAAAGCGTAAGTCTTGCGGATAGGGGAAGAAATCCTCGACGTGGCCGGCGCGGATTTTTTCCTGGGCATCCTGCCAGAAGGCGGGTTTCAGCAAATCCTTGTGGTGCGTCATGAACAACTTCCGGACCATCGGTGAGCCGAGCAGGAAGGTTGAAAACTCCTCGGGGAAAACGTCGTTGCGGGCGACCGGATACCAGACCTCGCCCGACATTTCTGTTTCGAAGTCCGGTGCTGGTGGAATTTTCCGGAAGTTGATGTCGGTCATGTACTCGATTTCATCGTAGTCGTAGAAAACGACTCGGCCGTAGCGGGTAATGCCGAAATTCTTCCACAGCATGTCGCCGGGGAAAATATTGGCCTGGGCCAGTTCGCGGATGGCGTTACCGTATTCGCGGATGGCATGTTCGAGGGCGTCCTGCTGATTGCTCTTGTCCATCCGGTCGATGTGGATGTTGAGCGGCTCCATGCGCCGTTCAATGTAGAGGTGCTTGATGATCAATTGCTCGCCATCGACCTCGAATTTGGATGGCGCCAAGTGGCGCAATTCGTCAAGCACCTCGTCGGAAAAACGTTTCAGCGGAAACATCACGTTGGAAAATTCCAGCGTGTCCGCCATCCGGCCGACGCGGTCGACCTGCTTGACCATCAAAAATTTGCGTTTGACGGTAGCCTGGTCCATTTCCTTCGAACTGCCAAATACGTCCTTGATGATCTTGAAGACATACGGGTAGGAGGGCAGCGTAAAGACCAGCATGACCAGGCCACGAATACCCGGTGCCATGATGAATTTGTCTGCGGAGTGGTGCAGGTGGTAAATGAAATCCCGGAAAAACATGGTTTTTCCCTGTTTGCCCAGGCCCAGCATGATGTAAATCTCGGAACGTGGCTTGTTGGGCATGATGGCACGCAGGAACTGCACGTAGCCGGACGGGACTTCCATGTCGACCATGAAATAGGCGCGCGATAGCGAGAACAGCAAGCCGATCCGCCAGGCATCAAGCAGGATGGTGTCAAGGTAGAGTGCGCCTTGGTCGTCATGCAGCACCGGAATGGCGAAAGGATATTCGGTCGCGCCGTTGATCGCTTTGCCGATGATGTAGGCGGCCTTGTTCCGATAAAAAGCCGAGCCCAGAACCTGGATCTGGAAATTGAACTCGCGATTTGGCATGGCGCGAAAATAGCGTCGGATGGCGTGGTAAACGTAGTTGACGTCGCGCTCAAGGTCAGCAAACGGACGTTGCCAGGAAAAATCGGTAATGATCTGGCGAATTGCCCCGCGCAAGCCTGCGGCATCGGCGTAGTAGCTGCGGTAGGTGGCGTCTTCGTCGCCCTCCAGATTTTCGGTTGAGATGGTCGGCCGGACAAAAATGAAATCGTTGTGAAAATAAGTGCGGTGCAGAATTTTCGTCGTCACCGAGTTAAAGAAGGTTTCGGCCAGTTCTGGCTGTCGGTGATTGAGCAACAGGCCGATATATAAGAGCTTGACTTGCTGCCAGGTGGCGTCATCAATGTTTTGAGCATCGAATTCCGAGCGCAGGCGCTCGACGCATTCATCGACCCGGTCGTCGTAGAAGCGGATACGTTCCTTGACCGCCCGATGGACGCCTAGCCAGTCGCCCTGTTCAAAACGCATTTTGGCTTCGCAGCAAGTTTGCCGGAAGAGCCGGTAGTGTTTGTTGAAGCCTTGAATCAGGGCCAGCGCAATCTGGTGCGCGTTGGTGCCATAGAGGCCGACGGAAATCTTCATTGTCATGACTCCGGAGGGACCGGCCGATTCTAGCACCCGGACCCGGGTCTTTTCGGGGAGTTCACACTGTGAAATGTGCTTTCACCGTTGACCGAAGCGGTGTGGGCGCGGATACTCCCGAGGTTGCATTTGTAAGCACCGCGCAAGGGGGCCGCCGTATCATCGGCTCGCGTTTTCATACTAATGACAAGGGGTTCGCATGTCCGCAGGCAAGTCCAAGATTATCTATACGCTCACTGACGAGGCGCCGCTGCTGGCGACTTGTGCATTTTTGCCCATCATCCGCACCTTCGCCGGTCCGGCCGGTGTTGAAATCGAGAAAAGCGATATTTCAGTTTCCGCCCGCGTTCTCGCTGAGTTTTCCGAGTTTCTGACTGAGGAACAGCGGGTGCCGAACACCCTGGCTGACCTGGGCGCCCGCACCCTGCTGCCGGAAACCAACATTATCAAGCTGCCGAACATTTCGGCCTCGGTCGCCCAGCTCAAAGCCTGCGTCAAGGAATTGCAGGCCAAGGGTTATGCCATTCCCGATTACCCGGAAGTGCCGAGCAGCGACGAGGAAAAGTCGATCGTTGCCCGCTACGGCAAGTGCCTGGGGTCTGCGGTTAACCCGGTACTGCGCGAAGGTAACTCCGACCGTCGTGCGCCGCTGGCCGTCAAAAACTACGCCCGCAAGAACCCGCATTCGATGGGCAAGTGGGTGTCGTGGTCGCAGACTCACGTTTCGCACATGCATGGGGGTGATTTCTACCATGGCGAAAAATCAATCACGCTGGACAAGCCGCGTCGCGTGCGCATGGAGTTGATCGCCAAGGGCGGCAAGCGCACCGTGCTCAAGCCGGAAGTGAAGTTGCTGGCTGGCGAAATCATCGACTCGATGTTCATGAGCAAGAAGGCCCTGTGCGATTTCTACGAAAGCGAACTGGAGGATTGCCGCAATTCCGGCATTCTGTTCTCGCTGCACGTCAAGGCGACGATGATGAAGGTGTCGCACCCCATCGTTTTCGGTCACTGCGTCAAGATCTTCTACAAGGAAGCCTTTGAGAAGCACGGTGACCTGTTCAACGAACTGGGTATCAACGTCAATAATGGCATGGTCGATCTGTATGAAAAGATCAAGACCCTGCCGGAATCGAAGCGCGACGAGATCATCCGCGATCTGCACGCCTGCCAGGAGTACCGTCCGAAGCTGGCCATGGTGGACTCGGCCAAGGGCATTACCAACTTCCACTCGCCGAACGACATTATTGTCGATGCCTCGATGCCGGCGATGATCCGTTCCGGCGGCAAGATGTGGGGGGCCGACGGCAAGCAGTATGACGCCAAGTGCGTCATGCCGGAATCGACCTTTGCCCGCATCTATCAGGAGATGATCAACTTCTGCAAGACCAACGGCGCCTTCGATCCAAAGACCATGGGCACCGTTCCCAACGTCGGCCTGATGGCCCAGAAGGCCGAAGAATACGGTTCGCACGACAAGACCTTCGAAGTCACTGAAGATGGCATTGCCAACATCGTGGATATCGACAGCGGCGAAGTGCTGCTGACGCAGAATGTTGAAGCCGGCGACATCTGGCGCATGTGTCAGGTCAAGGATGCGCCGATCCGCGACTGGGTCAAGCTGGCCGTCACCCGCGCCCGCAACTCCGGCATGCCGGCCGTCTTCTGGCTGGACCCGTACCGTCCGCACGAGAATGAGCTGATCAAGAAGGTCGAAACCTACCTTCAGGATTACGACACCAGCGGCCTGGAAATTCACATCATGTCGCAGGTTCGCGCCATGCGTTTCACGCTGGAGCGCGTGATTCGTGGCCTCGATACCATTTCGGTGACTGGCAATATCCTGCGCGATTACCTGACCGACCTGTTCCCGATCATGGAACTGGGCACCTCCGCCAAGATGCTGTCCATCGTCCCGCTGATGAACGGCGGCGGCATGTACGAAACCGGTGCTGGCGGTTCGGCCCCGAAGCACGTGCAACAGCTCACCGAAGAAAATCACCTGCGCTGGGATTCGCTGGGTGAGTTCCTGGCTCTGGCCGTGTCGCTCGAAGATCTCGGCATCAAGGAAGGCAATGTCCGTGCGCAATTGCTGGCCAAGACGCTGGATGCGGCGACCGGTAAGCTGCTCGACAACCGCAAGTCGCCGTCGCCAAAAACCGGTGAACTCGACAACCGCGGTTCGCAGTTCTATCTGGCCATGTTCTGGGCCCAGGAACTGGCAGCGCAGAAGGAAGATGCCGAACTGGCCGCTCATTTTGCCAAGTTGGCCAAGACGCTGACCGACAACGAGGCTCAGATTGTGGCCGAGTTGAAAATGGTTCAGGGGCAGCCAGTGGATATCGGTGGCTACTACAAGGCGGATTCCGAGAAGTGCAAGGCGGTTATGCGGCCGAGCCCGACGCTCAATGCGGCACTGAAAGCCGCCCGCCTCTAAACGCAGCTTGCCTGTCCGCGCCAGCGGCGGGCCTGCTGATCAAAAAAAGCGAAGATCTGACAGATCTTCGCTTTTTTTATTGGTTTTGGCGGGTCGACCGCGATTGGCCTTTTGCGACATAATCCTCGTCACTGTCCGTGGCCGCTTGTCAGGTGGCGGACTATCCCGCACCAGGGATTCATTATTGACCAGCTCGTCCGATAACAACGCACAGGAGTGGCTATGACATCTCACATCAAGATTCCGCAAGGTGGTTCGAAAATCGTTCCGGGGCAGCCCACACCGGATAATCCGATCATTCCCTTCATTGAAGGCGATGGTATTGGCATCGACATCACGCCGGTCATGATCAAGGTCATCGATGCCGCGGTCGACAAGGCCTATGGCGGCAAAAAGCAGATTCACTGGATGGAAGTCTATGCCGGCGAGAAATCCACCCGTCTTTACGGGCCGGATGAGTGGCTGCCCAAGGAAACCTTCGATGCGCTGAAAGAATATTCGGTCTCGATCAAGGGGCCGATGACCACGCCGGTCGGTGGTGGCATCCGCTCGTTGAATGTGGCCTTGCGACAGGAGCTTGACCTCTACCAGTGCGTCCGTCCGGTGCAGTATTTCAAGGGCGTGCCGTCGCCGCTGAAACACCCGGAACTGACCAACATGGTCATTTTCCGCGAGAATACCGAAGACATTTACGCCGGTGTCGAATGGGCGGCGAATACCGAGGCCTGCCAGAAGGTGGTTGATTTCCTGCAGAAGGAAATGGGCGTCAAGAAAATCCGCTTTCCGGCCAGTTCGGGCATTGGCATCAAGCCGGTGTCGGTCGAGGGGACACAGCGTCTGGTGCGCGCCGCGATCCAGTACGCCATCGATAACGACCGCAAGTCGGTGACTATCGTGCACAAGGGCAACATCATGAAATTCACGGAAGGCCTGTTCCGTGACACGGCGTACAAGCTGGCCCAGGAGGAATTCGGGGCTGAACTGATCGACGGTGGCCCGTGGTGCCATTTCACCAATCCGAAGAGCGGCCGTGAAATCACCGTCAAGGATTCGATCGCTGACGCCTTCCTGCAGCAGATTTTGCTGCGCCCGGCCGAGTACGACGTGATCGCCACCACCAACCTGAATGGCGATTACATTTCCGATGCGCTGGCTGCTCAGGTCGGCGGTATCGGCATCGCACCGGGGGCCAATATCTCTGATCAGTACGCCTGCTTCGAGGCGACGCACGGCACGGCGCCGAAGTATGCCGGTCTGGATAAGGTCAATCCCGGTTCCTTGATCCTGTCGGCTGAAATGATGCTGCGTCACTTGGGCTGGAAGGAAGCGGCCGATCTGGTCGTCAAAGCCATGGAAGCGGCGATTGGCGACAAGAAGGTGACCTACGACTTTGCCCGCCTGATGGATGGCGCGGACGAATTGTCCTGCTCCGAGTTTGGCGATGCGATGATCGAACGCATGTAATTGCGTTTACTTTGTGCTTGAATGAGGCCCCCGCTCGCGGGGGTTTCTTTTTTCGGCTAGCTGCAGGTGCGTGTTTGAATCGTCATCCCATTGCTGTCTTCGACTCCGGCCTCGGCGGCCTGACGGTCCTGCGGGCCTTGCGCGGTCAACTGCCGCAGGAAGATTTTTTTTATTACGCCGATACCCGTTATCTGCCTTACGGCGATCGCCCGGAAGCCTTCATTCGCGAACGTGGTGTGCGCATTGCCGAAGGCTTGGCGGCACGGGGCGCCAAGGCGCTGGTGATTGCCTGTAATACCGCGACAGCGGCGGCAGCCGAAGCCATCCGGGCGGCGGTCAGTTTGCCGGTGGTGGCGCTCGAACCGGGCGTCAAGCCGGCGGCAGCGCTCAGCAGGCGTGGCGTCGTTGGCGTGCTGGCGACAACCCGTACTTTGCACAGCGCGCGTTTTCAGCGCTTGGTGGCCAGCCATGCGGGTCATTTGCAGGTGCTGGCCCAGGCATGTCCGGGCTTGGCCGATGCGATCGAAGTGCATGGCGCACATAGCCCGGCCGTGGACGAATTGCTTGATCGTTTTATACCGCCACTGACGCAAGCCGGGGTGGATGTTGTGGTTTTGGGATGTACCCATTACCCGTGGGTCGCTGAGGGCATTGCCCGTCGCTTGCCCGATACCTGCCAATTGCTCGATACCGGCGAGGCAGTGGCTCGGCAACTGGCGCGTTTGCTGCAAGCCGGTAGTCTGTTGGGTGGGGGGCAGGGGCGCTTGGTGATGGCGACCAGTGGCCAGCCCGCCTGGGTTGATGCCACGGTCAACCGCCTGTGGCAGCATGATTTCGGGCAACGTCTGCCCGTTCAATATTGGGAGCCCTGAAATGAGCGAAACACCCAAACCCTTGGCTGGCCTCAAGGTGGTCGAACTCGGGACCTTGATTGCCGGCCCCTTCTGCACGCGCATTCTGGCCGAGTTTGGCGCCGAGGTGATCAAGGTCGAGTCCCCTGACGGTGGCGACCCGCTACGCCAATGGCGCAAGCTGTATGACGGAACCTCCTTGTGGTGGTACGTGCAGGCGCGCAACAAGAAGTCGGTGACGGCCAATCTCAAGCACCCGGAGGGCCGTGAATTCGTCCGTCGGCTGATTGCCGAGGCCGACATTCTGGTCGAGAATTTTCGCCCGGGTGTGCTGGAGAAATTCGAGCTGGGCTGGGATGACCTGCGCGCCGAAAACCCCGGCCTGGTCATGGTCCGGTTGTCGGGCTTCGGCCAGACCGGGCCGTACAAGGAGCAGCCGGGCTTTGGTGCAGTGGGTGAGTCGATGGGCGGCCTGCGTTACATCACCGGCTTTCCGGATCGGCCGCCGGTGCGCACCGGCATTTCCATCGGGGATTCGATTGCTGCTCTGTGGGGGGCGATCGGCGCGCTGATGGCTTTGCGCCACAAGGAAGTGAATGGCGGGCTGGGGCAGGTGGTCGATGTCGCGCTGTATGAAGCGGTTTTTGCGATGATGGAATCGATGGTGCCGGAGTTCGATGTCTTTGGCTTCGTCCGCGAACGGACCGGCAACATCATGCCCGGCATTACCCCATCCAACACCCATACCACCCGCGATGGCAAGCATGTGACCATCGGCGCCAATGGTGATGCCATTTTCAAGCGTTTCATGCGCGCCATCGGGCGCGACGACCTGGCTGACGACCCCGGTCTGGCCGATAACGCCGGGCGCGATGCGCGGCGTGACGAGGTCTATGCCTTGATCGACAGTTGGTGTGCGCAGCACGACGAAGCCGATATCCTGCGTGTGCTGGCAGCGGCCGAGGTGCCGTCGTCGCGGGTCTATTCTGCGGTCGACATGCTGGCTGACCCGCAATTCATCGCCCGCCAGATGTTTGAGTCGGCGACCTTGCCGGACGGCCAAGCCTTTCGTCTGCCCGGTATCGTCCCTAAATTGTCAGCCACACCCGGCGGCACTGCCTGGATTGGACCGGCATTGGGCGAGCATACGGACCGCGTGCTGGCGGCCCTCGGCTACGATGCGGCGGCCATTGCCCGGTTACATGCGGCAGGTGCGGTTTAGACTGTGGGATCAGCGCAAACGGAAACTGACGGGCAGTAGCATGTCGCGCGGCGTATCGGCCGGCAGTGAGCGCAACTGGCGCACCGCCCGCAGGGCGGCGTCGTCGAGGAGGGGGTGGCCACTGCTTGCTTCGACGCGGGCGGCCGCCACGGCACCGCTTTCATCAACCAGCAGCAGGACCAGGACTTCGCCTTCGATGCCCTGACGGCGGGCAGCTTCCGGGTAGTACAAGCCTTGAGCTTGCTGGTCGCTGAATTGTTGTCGGATGTGCTCGCTCCAGGTTTTGGGGGTGTGCACGCGGTCGACCGTCGAGTGGGTCCTTTTTTTGTTCCTTTCCGGCGGTGCTCGCTCGGCCTTGGTGGGTGGTTC
Organism: Dechloromonas sp.; assembly: GCA_028689015.1. Classification (GTDB taxonomy): domain Bacteria; phylum Pseudomonadota; class Gammaproteobacteria; order Burkholderiales; family Rhodocyclaceae; genus Azonexus. Next base: position 137,349 of record JAQTXC010000001.1, read on the forward strand.
GGGCAGGCTGAGCGGCAGTGCGCTGGGCGTAGCAGGCGTCGGTGGGGTGGCCAGCGTGGCCTTGAGGGGCGGCGCCGCGGATGGCGGCACAGGGCTGGCTGGGGCCGCGCTCAGGAAAGGCGCGCCGTGCAGCAGCAAGGACAGGCCCAGGGCCGGCCACAGCGGGCGCATCAAGGACAACATGAGAGAATCGGGGCTGACTGAATGAGGGAGAGTATGCAGGTGAGCAAGCACATGACGCGCTGGAGTCTGGCCATGATAATCGGGATTGCCGGAATTGTTCCGGTTCAGGCAGCCATTTGGGCCAGCGATGAAGGGCAGTTACCGACCCCGACCGCATTGTCTACCCAGCTCGAACTGGGTGATCTGGCCCAGGCCAAGGCCTGGCTGGCGGCTGGTTTGCCACCTGATTTCATGGGCAGCCGGATCGGCTCCGGGTTGATGATCGGTGCCTGGGAGGGGCATGTGGCCTTGATGGAGCTTTTTCTGGCGAGTGGGGCCGACATCAACCGGGTTAACGCGAATGGCGAGTCTGCTTTGGCGCTGGCCGCCTGGCGGGGGCAAACGGCGGCCGTTGATTGGTTGCTGGCGCATGGTGCCCAGCTCAATACCGCAGGGCGGCGCTGGTCGGCGCTGCATTACGCGGTGTTTGCCGGACACGAGGCGCTGGCAAACGACTTGCTGGCGCGGGGGGCGGACATCAATGCCCAAAGCCCCAACGGGTCCAGCGTGTTGATGATGGCGGTGTATGAGGGGCGTGAAACCTTGGCTCGCCAGCTGATTGAAAAAGGGGCTGATCGCCGGCTGAAAAATGATTGGGGCGAGGGGGCGCTGGACTGGGCGATGCGCGGCAATCGGCTGAATATTGCCCGACTGGTCAGCGATCCGCAGGAATTCAATACGGCGGTGAGTCAACCGCGCGACAGTTGGGGCGCTGCGCCGCGCTCGGTGTTCATGTCCAAGGCGCTGGAAGATTTGCTGACCATGCGTCAGGCCCTGGCCGAGCGCAAGATGTCCACCGAGGTCATCGACCGGCGAATTGCTGCCGAACGGATGCGGATTGTTCGCGCTGAATTCGACCGCCCGGCGACGCCGCAGAAAGCCGTGACGCTGGAAGTGTCGGCCAGTCGCAGCAAGGCCGACCAGCAATCGATCCGCATTGTACCGACCGGCAAGGCGGCCCCACCGGTCTATCAAGTGCCGCCGGCGACCTACTTCGGAAAACCGCGCATGCCGGTGCCAACGCGCAATTACTGAGCGTCGCGCGGTGTTGATTGCAAACTCATCACCGCCGTGACCAGTTCGGCCAGGGTGCGCACGGCCATCTTGTCCATTACCCGCGCCCGATGCGCTTCAACGGTTTTCATGCTGATCGCCAGTGTGTCGGCAATCTGCTTGTTGAGCTTGCCGGCGACGACCAGTTCCATGACTTCCCGTTCGCGCTGCGTTAGTTGGTCGATGCGGTGATTGATCGCCTCGTGCTGCTGGCGACGGCTGCTCAGTTGCTGTTCGAGTTCGAGCGCCCGCCGGATGCGATTGAGGAGATCTTCGTTATGGAAGGGCTTTTCGATGAAATCGCAGGCGCCGCGTTGCAGTGCGCTGACCGCCATCGGGACGTCGCCATGACCGGTGACGAAGATGATTGGCAGGGGCGACCCCAAGGCGTCGAGTTTTTCATGGAGTTCGAGGCCACTCATTTCCGGCATCCGGACATCAAGTACCAGGCAACCGTGCATGTCGTCATGGCGGGCAGCCAGGAAGCTTTCGCCAGAGGGGAAACAGGCCACCGGGAAACCTTCGCCTTCCAGTAGCCAGGTCATTGAGTCGCGCATCGCGTCGTCGTCGTCGACGACATAGATAATTTGCTGGGCTTCATTCATCGGTGATCTCGCTGGCATTTTCAATGGGGACAGTGAAGTGGAAGATGCTGCCGCCATCACGCTGGGTCTCGACCCACAGTCGGCCCTGGTGAAACTCGATGATCGAGCGGCAGATGGCTAGACCGATGCCCATGCCATCCGGCTTGGTGGTGAAGAAGGGGGCAAAAATTCGTTCGATGTCGTCTTCGGCCAGGCCATGACCGTGGTCGGTAATGCTGATTTCGGCCATTCGCTCATCGAGCGGGCGAGCGCGAATCTCAAGCTGGCGGCGTTCCGGCGCCAAGTCATTCATCGCTTCGATGCCATTCTTGATCAGGTTGAGCAGCACTTGTTCGATCATGATGCGGTCGACAACGATACGCGGCAAGTTTTCCGGGATGGCGACGATGATTTGTGTGCTGGTGCGGCGCGCTTCGATGTCGGCAAAGGCGCGGGTTTCCTCGATCAGATCGGCGAGCGCAACCGCTTGCCGGTTGGGTTCGCCTTTTTTCACCATGTCGCGCATGCGGCGAATGATCTTGCCTGCCCGTTCAGCCTGATCAGAGGCTTTTTGCATGGCGGCGAGCAGATCGTCCAGCCGGTAATTACCGGCCTGCATGCGCTTGACGCAGCCGGCGCAGTAGTTGGCGATGGCCGACAAGGGCTGGTTTAACTCATGGGCCAGCGACGAGGCCATTTCGCCCATGGTGATCAGACGCGAGGTTTGTTCCAGACGCTTCTGCTGCTGCTGGTTAACCTCGTCGATGTGTTTGCGGTCGGTGATGTCGGCGGCAATCTGGACCCGCACGGTTCGTCCATCCACCCAGCGAATTGCCCGTTCATGGACGTGATACCAGTGGCCGGACAGTTGGTGGCGTACCTCGCCGTCGAATAATTCGTAGGGTAGCTGGTCGACCGTGAGCAAGGCGGGATCTTGCCGCATGGCATCGATATCGGGGCGGCAGGCCGTAGTGAGTGTTGCTGAGTCGCGGCCGACGGCATCGAAGCCGAAAATGCTCTGGAAGGCGCGATTGGCAAAGAGGATTTCTCCAGTCTGCACGTCGGCGACATGGACCGCCGAGTCCAGCCCGTCGATGACCGTGACGAAGCGTTCATGCGCCCGCTCGAGTTCGACGCGAACGCGCTTGGGCTCGGTGATGTCGTTCATCGACGCCATCCAGCCGATTTGCCGGCCACTGGTCTCAATCAGCGGCGAGAAATAGAGGCGGACATCGAAGCGTTCGCCGTTGCGCCGCATGATGCGCATTTCAAAACCGCTGGCTGGTGCCTTGCCTGCCAGCGCCTGATCGACGTTGCGCTGTAATTGATCCATTTCTTCCGGCGGCCAGTAGGGGTAGGGCGGTTTGATGCCGACGAGTTCGCTTTCGCTGTAGCCAGTCATCCGGCAAAAGGCAGCATTGACGAAGGTGATGCGGCCTTCCAGGTCGATGGCGCGCAGGCCGGTGATTACCGAATTAGACATGGCCTGGCGGAAGGCATAGGCAGCACGCAGCTGTTCTTCCGTGTTGGCCCGGTGCTGGGCGTGGCGGCGTAGCTGAATCAGGGTGACGGTGGCGATCAGTGTCAGGGTGATGATCAATGCGGCGGGCAGCAGCGGTAGCCAGGCGCCACCGCTGCGGTAGGCGACGACATCAAGACCCAAACGGTTGTTGGGCAGGTCTATGCTGAACGAGCCGGAGATCTTGCGCTCGGTCGGTTGAACTGACGAATTGCGGAATACTTCGCGATTGGCTTCGTCGAGCACCGTGAGATGGTAGCGGGTGGTAAATACCGCCGGCAGGTTGGCGCGCAGCAGGGTTTCCAACGATTGCATGGCGACAAAGGCGCCGGCGTCGGCGCTGCCGCGCTGGACCGGAATGATCAGGTCGTGGGCCGGCCGGCCGAGGGCATCCGGATAGTCGTTGGAGACGACTTCATGGTGGCGTAGCAAGGCGGTTTGCAGCGCAGCGAGGCGGGCACCGCTGAGTTGTTCGCCGACAAAGGTGACATTCGATTCATTGGGTGCCACCCATTCCACCTTGCCACTGGTGCTCAGCCAGACGATGGCCTGGATCTCCGGGTTGTCGCGAACGTAGCGACCGGCTTTGACCTGGAAGCCTTCGTAGTCGAGCTGACGAAACTCCTGGTCACGTCCCAGTTCGGTGATGAAATCAAGGTGGGCATGCAGCCGATTGGCCAGGGTGCGCTCGGCCCAGTGCATATCGCCTTCGAGGGCGGAACGGGCAGTATCGAGTTCTCGCCATTGCAGTAGAGCGGTGACGATCAGCATGGCTAGCGCAAACGCACCGATGGCGACATAGGGGGCATTCCACAGCCAGGTCTGGCCGGGAACGCCAGTTTGGCGTTGTGAAAACATGCCCCGATTCTTCGTCGACCGTGGGCGCGAGGCCATAGGGACTTACCCTTAGCGGACCAGCCACTGGCTGATCAGAGGCAGCAACAGCGCGGTGAGCAGGCCGTTCAGGCCCATGGCCAGGGCGGCGAAAGCACCGCTTTGCTCGTTGACCTGCAGTGCCCGCGCCGTACCGATACCGTGCGAGGCGACACCCAAGGCAAAACCGCGAATCGCCGGATCATGGACCTTGATGGCATCGAAAATGTGGCGGGCGCTGATGGCACCGAGCACCCCGGTAAAAATAACCAGCACGGCGGTCAGCGATGGCAGGCCACCGATGCGTTCAGCAATGCCCATGGCGATCGGCGTGGTGACTGACTTGGGTGCCAGCGACAATTGGGTGCTGGCGCTTGCACCGAAAAGCCGGCCGACCAGGACGGCCGAGACGATGGCTGTCAGACTACCGGCGAGCAAGCCGGCGAGGATCGGAGTGAGCAGGCTGCGCACCCGGCGAAATTGCGTGTACAGCGGCACGGCCAGGGCGACAGTAGCCGGGCCAAGCATGAAGTGCACGAATTGCGCACCAGCAAAATAGGTTTCATAGGCTGTTCCGGTCAACCAAAGAAAAATGGCCAAAATGGCGACGGCAATCATGACCGGGTTGGCCAGCGGATGCTGACCGGAGCGCTGGAAAAGGGCAAAGGCTGTCTGGTAGGCAAGCAGGGTCAGGGTCAGGCCGAGCAGCGGCGATGCCGCCAGGTAAACCCAGATCTGGGCGATGGGTTCGGTCATGCCTGTGGCTCCGCAGGGTGACGCTGACAAAGCCGCATGACGGTGGCGGTCACCACCAGGGTCAACACGGTGCTGACCAGCAGGGAGAGTAGCAGCGGTAACCATTCGTCGCCAACCCGGTGCAGGTGCAAGACGATGCCGGTGCCGGCTGGCACGAAGAGCAAGGAGAGATGCTGCAGCACATGCTGGCTGCCCTGGCGCAGCGCATCGCCCGGGCCACCGCGTAGGCTGAGCCACAGGAACAGCAACAACATGCCGAGCACTGGGCCGGGGAGCGGCAGCATTAGCCAGCGGGTCAGGGTTTCGCCAATCAATTGGCAGAGCAACAGGGTGGACAGGGCCGTGATCACGGATATTTCTCCGGCAGTGAACAAGGCCTGCAGTTTATTTTCTCTGCTGGTTTTTGATAAGCGCTGTCCGGGTGTGATTATCTTTTACTTTTTATCAGCTAATCGATGACAAGGATTGGTCGTCTGACTGCATTGAAGTATTGAAACGAATCACCCGGTTGCGCCCTTGTGCCTTGGCCTGATAAAGCGCTACGTCAGCAAACTTGACGGCTTGCGCCTTTTTACGCTGGACGCTGGCGAGCAGGAAGCCTTGCTGGAGCAATGTTGGATGAACTCCGATGATGTTCAAGTGGCAAATTTTTCTGCAGGCTTAGTGGGCTGGTACGGATACGTCGAGCAAGGTGTCGATCATCTCTGTCAGGGAGGCATGATCTGTGCGAAGCAGTACATCGGGGGCGAGCGGGGCTTCGTATGGACTGCCAATGCCGGTCAGGTTGGGCAGCTCACCGCGTCGTGCTTTTTTGTAGAGCCCTTTGGGGTCGCGTTGCTCGCAGATTTCAAGCGGTGTGGCGACGTAAACTTCGATGAAGTTCTCCGCCCCGATGCATTGCCGGGCGGTTTCCCGGTCCTGGCGAAACGGCGAAATGAATGCCGTCAGCACGATCAGACCGGCATCGAGCATCAAGCGGGCAACTTCGGCGACTCGCCGGATATTTTCAACCCGGTCGGCTTCGCTGAAGCCGAGGTCCTTGTTCAGGCCATGGCGGACATTGTCGCCATCCAGTAGATAGGTATGGCAGCCGCGCGCATAGAGTGCTTGTTCGAGCGCGTTGGCCAGGGTTGATTTGCCAGCGCCGGACAAGCCGGTGAACCAGATAACTTTTCCCGGATGGCCGTTCAGCGCCTCGCGGTGTGGGCGGAGAATGCTGACAGCCTGGGGGTGGATGTTGTCTGAGCGGCGTAGTCGGTGTTGAAACTGGCCGCTGGCGATAAGCTGCTGACTGCCCGGGTCGAGAAGCACGAAAGGGCCGGCGCAATCGTGGTCGGTGTCTGGTAGCGCCTGGTGCAACGCGAGCGTGCATCGGTAGTTACGCTGGGGGTCGAGTTGGCGCAGCGGGGTCTGGGCATCCGTCGCGTCCTTGAGGCTGAGCAGGTTGACACTGCTGCTGAAGTCGCCTTGCTGGAAAAGGTAATCCCGACCCAGCAGGCCCGCTTTGCTGTCTTGCCAGGTAATGAAGGCTTCAAACACGTTGTTTGCTTGCATGACTGGAGTGAGGTGCTCAGTGGTCGATGGCCGCTATTCCACCATGGATTAGGCGATTCGATTTATTTTTTGATGCAATCGGAGGAGTATTCGGTTTTTCTTATTTTGTCCTGGTAGACCGTGTTGAACATTGATTTGACCTATTCGCTAGCTGGTGCCGGGACCGGTTTTCTGGTGGGCCTGACGGGGGTTGGTGGTGGTGCCCTGATGACGCCGATGTTGATGTGGCTGTTTGGTGTGGCGCCGCTGACCGCAGTGGCGACCGATTTGTGGTTCGCGGCCATCACCAAGTTGCTGGGAGCCCGGGTCCATCATCAGCACGACGCAGTGGATTGGCAGGTGGTGCGGCGGCTGTGGGCAGGGAGTTTGCCGGTGGCAATGCTGGTAGTGCTGACAGTCATTCTAGGTGGCCCGCTGCAGCAGGTTGACTGGTTGAAGCAGGCTATTGGGCTGGTCATCATGGTTACGGCGTGTGGTTTGCTCGTGGCGCCTACCCTGCAGCGCCTTGCCAGGGCTCGTCGTCTCGGTGCGCCTGAGCGATTCAAACACTGGCAACCACTGCTGACAGTTTTGTCGGGGGCTGTGCTCGGCTTGTGTGTTGCCCTGACCTCGGTGGGCGCTGGCGCACTGGGCAGTGTGATGCTGTTGTATCTCTACCCTTTACGCATGAAGCCGCATCGTCTGGTGGCGACTGATCTGGTACATGCCATTCCACTGGCCATGGTGGCTGGCCTCGGCTACCTGTTGGCCGGCAAGGTCGATCTTGATCTGTTGTGCAGCCTGTTGCTTGGCTCTCTTCCTGCGGTACTGCTGGGAGCCAAGCTGGCCACCGTGCTGAATGGTCGTTGGCTGCAGATGCTGCTCGCCGTCGTGCTTTTGCTGGTCGGGCTGAAGAGCCTGCTGTGAGCGATGGGCCCGCTAAGCTGTCTGCGCCAGTGCACTTTGCCACATCTCCCGATACAACTGCTCGATGTCCCGGGTAAAACGGGCGGTATCGAACAGGGGCGTCGTGAGCCGGTGGGCGGCTAGTTTTTCCTGGCAGTCGCGTCGGGCTTGGCGGTTAGTGCCGAGATGGATCGCCTTGGCTTCGTAGTCAGCGAGGTCGGCGGCAATCATTTCCGGCATGCCGATGGCGTTGACCAGGCTGGCGCCAACCCGCGAGGCGAAGCGGCGACCGGGCAGGGTCAGTACCGGGACGCCGGCCCACAGGGCATCGCTGGCCGTGGTATGGCCGTTGTACCAGTAGGTGTCGAGGAAAAGGTCGGCATGGCGCAGGCGTGACAGGTGCTGGGCCTTGGGCAGCAATTTGCCGAAAATAATGCGGTCGACCGCAATTCCCTGGGCTTTGGCCGCAGCCCGCAGGTTGTCCTCGGTCTGCGGCTGGCCTGCGCATAACCACAACACACTGTCCGGAACCGCGCGCAGGATGTTCATCCAGGCACCCCAGATCAGCGGTTCGATCTTGTAGTGGGTGCAGAAACAGGTGAATACCATGGTATCTGCCGGCAGATGGCAGGTGCTGCGGTCAGGTTGTGGTTCGGCAATCAGCTGCTCACGGTCGTTGATCTGGTAACTGTTTGGCAGGTAGGCGAAACGTTCGCTGTAATCGGCCTGGGTATGCGGCGGTGTGACGATGCGGTCAGTGATTAGCCAGTCAATGAAGTCAGCGCCCATCGAGCCGGGATAGCCCAGGTATTGGGCCTGCACCGGGGCTGGCCGGTAAGCGAAAATTTCGCTCTTGCAGTCGCGGGTGTAGCCCTTGAGATCGATCAGGATATCGATCTGGTCATGCCGTATCCGCTGGGCAATGGCTTCTGCGCCCTGGCCGCGTAAATCGACGAAGTGCTCGATGTGCGTCATGGCTTGCTGGCGATAGACACTGCCGTCGTCGGGTCCCCAGGAGTAGGCGTGGATGGAAAACTGCGTCCGGTCATGGGCGGCGAACAGGCCACGCATCAGGTGCATGGTGGCGTGGTCGTGGAAGTCACTGGAGGCATAGCCGATGCGCAAAGTCGGTCGTGGTTCGATGCGGACGGGGGCAAGCGGCGTGATGCCGGCAGCGAGATTGCGGGCACTGAGCTTGGCTGCGGTCAACTGCTGCAGTTCACTGATTTCCGTGGGCAGGGAGAGCAGGACAAAGGGCGGCAGTTCGACTTCCATTGTCCCCTGGTCGGTGATGCTCTGGGCCAGTCGCTCCGCTTCGCTGCTCAGGGTGCGCCAGTCGCAGAATTTCATGGCCAGATGCAGGGCTTCGGCGCGGGCGCCCAGATGCGCGGGATTGAGCGCCAGGCAGCGTTGTTCGCAGGCTAGCGCTTCGTTGAAGCGGCCGGTGAAGCTGAACAGGGCGCCCAGATTGAACAGGGCGCTGAAATAATTCGGGTCGAGGGCGATGGCACGCTGGTAGGCGGCTTCGGCGCCTTTGAAATCCCCTAGCCCCTGCAGCACGACGGCCAGGTTGTATTGCGCCCGGGTGTGGCCTGGTTCATGGGTGATGACTGCCTGAAATTGGGCGATCGCCTCATCGTCGCGCCCTTGTTTATGTAACAGGACGCCGAGGTTGTATTGCGCTTCCAGATGCGTCGGCTGGCGGGTCAATAATTTGCCCAGCCATTGGCGGGCTTCGTCGTGCCGGCCCAGTTCCGATAGGGCAGCGGCCAGATTGTTCATGGCAGCCGCATCATCGGCATCGATGGCGAGAGCGCGTTGGGCAATATCGACCGCTTGCGCCGGTTGACCGCGAAGACGTTCGACGTCGGCCAGTTCACGCAGGGCCGGCAGGTGCTCGGGGGCTTGGGCCAGTACTTGGCGATAGGCTTCGGCAGCGGCAGGCAGTTGACCGTCGGCCTTGAGTAGATTGCCCAGATTGCAGGCCGCATCGAGGAAGTCGGGCTTAAGCCGCAGGGCTTCGCGGTAGGCGTTGGCGGCACAGGGCAACTGTCCCTGGCGGCGGCTGATCATGCCGTACAGTGTCCACACATCGGGCCGTTCGGGCGCCAGGTCGAGGGCGCGTTCGATCAGCAAGCCGGCTTGCTGATCCTGGCCCTTCTGGTAGGCGGTCAGTGCGGCCGTAATCGCGGCGCTGGGGGTCGCTTGCTGGTCGACCAGGGCGTGCAGTTCGGTGGTCAGCGCCTGGCTGACACGGGCCCAGTCGCCGCGCGCCGGTTGCCGGAAGAGGCGGGCGTTCGGGTACCACAGGCTGCGTGTTTCCGGGCCGATCCAGCGCCAGTCGGCGACCTGCATCAGTGTCACCCAGAGCCGCTTGCCCAGGGCGCCGGCCAGGTGGGCAACCGAGGTGTCGGTGGTGATGACGAGATCAAGTGCCGCAATGAAACTGGCGGTATCGGCGAAGTCGCTCAGTTCGGCATCGAGATCGATGATCGGATCGCTGGCCTGGATATCGCGCTTGCCATCGCCTTTTTGCAGGCTGAAAAAAGCGACGCCCGGCACGTTCCACAGCGGGCGTAGCACGTCGAGGCGGGGCGAGCGGAAACGATCGTTCTTGACCCCGGGGTTGCCAGCCCAGACGATGCCGACGCGCAGGCGGGCCTGCGGGGCGAGCATTTTCAGGCGGTTTTGTGCCGTCGACCGGGCGAGTGGCTGTAGATAGGGAGCGGTTGGCACGCGGTCCAGCGTCAGTCCGAGAAGGTGCGGCAGGCTCATGATCGAGGCATGGACATCAAAGTCCGGTAACAGCGCACCGCTGGGGACCACCTCGGCGATCCCGGGCAAGGTGCTGACCAGGCGGGCCAGCGGCGGCAGGATTTCGAGTACGATGCGCCCCCCGCGTGCTTGCACCCAGGGGATGAAGCGCATGAATTGCAGTGCATCGCCATAGCCCTGTTCGCCATAAAGCAGAATAGTGCGGCCGTTCAGCGCCTCGCCTTGCCAGGCCGCTTGGGTAAATTCACGCGGCACCGGCAGACGGCGTTCAAAACGCGATTCGTAAGCGGCAAATCCGTTCGGGTAATCTCCTTGCGCGAGCAGCGCGAGGGCGCGATCCCAGCGCGGGTCGAGGGCGGAGGGGTCGAGGGCCAGGGCTTTTTCATGCCAGCTTTGAGCCTCGGCATGACGGCCAAGGTCGGCAAGGACGCAGCCGACATTATTGGCGGCGGCTGAGGTCTGACGAAGCGCAAATGCTTTTTCGTAGAGCGGTAATGAGCGGTCGGGGGCGCCTTCGCCGCGTTCCAGATTGGCCAGATTGCTGTAGGCGTCGGCGTAGTTGGCATCGCAGTCGATGGCTTGACGGTAGGCGGTCCGTGCGCCGTCGAGATCAAGGCGGGCCTTGCGAATCATGCCGGCCAGGGTCCACGCGTCCGGGCGACGGTTTTCCAGCGCCAGATAGCGTTCCATCTTTTCATGAGCCGGCTCGAACTGTTTGTTCTGGTAGTCGGCCAGGGCTTGGTTCAGCAGGGTGTCGTCAGCGGGCATCCGGTCCATGGGGGGCTTGGTAGCGCGAGGGCTTGATGGCTTTCAGGGCGAAGGAAAAGGTGGTGCCATCGTCCTGGTTGAAACTGAGGTTGAAATCAGCCTGGTAGATGTAGCGAAAATCGCTCATTGCTGTTTTGCCGACCTGAGCCACGTACTGGGCTTGATCAAGGAAAACCAGATTTTCGACCTGGACGATGCGGGTGTGCGACGGGTCGCCCCACGCCCAGGGTGAGTTGCGCGATGGACAGGTGGCGATCAACAAGCCGCCCGGTTTCAGAATGCGCCAAAACTCGGTGAACTGGGCGAAGAAAAACTTGTAATCGCCCTGGCGGCCAGTGTGCTCAAGCACTTCGTAAGCGTGGATTTCGTCGAACTGGTTGTCGGCAAAAGGCAGGGGCAGTTGGGTCAGGTCCCAGACATGATCGGGACGATGGTCCGGATTGATGTCGAGGGTGGTCAGCGTATGCCAGTCCTGGCGACCGTTGGGGGCTAGTTTCTTGACCCGGCTGGCGCCGGCACCAATCAGTAATTCACAATAGTCGGGCACGGCCGGGGCATCCTGTTCGGGTTCTGGATAAGGCAAGGGGTGGATGGGGGCGGGCGGTTCCGCCGCCTGATAACGTTGCCACATCGCATGGTAAAGGCCTTCCAGGTCGCGGGTAAAGCGCTTTGAGTCGAACAGGCTGGCCTTGTCCCGGGCGGCGTGCAGCTGGCGGACCAGGCCAGCTCGCCAGCCTGGGTCGCTGGCGATTTGCAGGGCCTGGGCAAAGTAGCTCTCGGCATCGCGAGCATGCAGGCGGGGTAGTCCGACGGCGTTGAGCAGGCTGGACGAGACGCGCGACTGAAAGCTGTCGCCTTGCCAGGCGACGACCGGAACGCCGGCCCACAGCGCATCACTGGCCGTGGTATGGGCGTTGTAGGGCATGGTGTCGAGAAAAAGATCAGCTTCGCTGATCCGTGCGATGTGCTCGCGCAGCGGTAGGACCGGGGCAAAAATCAGACGTTCGCAGCTGATGCCGGCGACCTCAGCTGCCTGGCGCAGCTTGGTCTCGGCTTCGGGGTTGGAACGAAGCAGCCAGAGCACGCTGCCGGGAACGGCCAGCAGCAGTCGACACCAGACAGCGAAGACCTCGCGACGGATTTTGTAGGTGTGATTGAAGCAGCAAAAAACCAGCGCAGAGTCAGGTAGACCGCAAGCAGCCCGGCCAGGTGATGCCCCGAGCGGCCGTTGCCGGTCATTGCACTGATAGCTGCCGGGCAGGTAGGCCGGTGCTTCGTCGTAACTGTCGAGATGGGCGGGGGGGGTGACAATTTCGTCCGTGATCATGTAATCGACAAAGTTCGCGCCCAGCGTGCCGGGGTAGCCGAGGTATTGCGCCTGAATGGGGGCTGGACGATAGGCCAGGATGCCGGTGCGGGAATCGCGGGTATAGCCCTTCAGGTCGATCAGGATGTCAATGGCGTCAGCATGGATACGTTCGGCTGCCGCCTGGTCGCTGAGGTGGGCGATTTCGATGAAATGATCAAAGGCCTTTTGCAGTCGGGGACGCATGAGCCCCTGGTCGTTCGGGCCACTGGAGTAGGCGAACAACTCGAATCGCCGCGGGTCATGTAGTTCGAAGACTTCAGCCATCAGGTAAGCGGTGGCATGGTCATGGAAGTCCGACGACAGATAGGCAATGCGCAAGCGGCGTTCGCTGTCTTCGCGGGTCGCCGTGTGCGACCAGGCGGGTGTGATCGCACCATAGCGGCGTTGGGCCCATTGACGGGCGCATTGCTGCTGTTCCGTCCGGCTGGCTGGCAGGGCGAGAAAGGCAAAGGGGAAGACCGTGCCCCCCTGGCGGACTCGCTCAACTGCCTGTATTTCTAGCGGCTCGGCAATATCCCAGGCGCAGACGGATTGGGCCAGTCGCAGCAGGGTAGCGGCGGCATCGGCATGCTGAGGGTCGATCTGGACAGCCTGACTCAGTGCCTCCAGTGCATCGCCATGGCGTGCGGCATCGCTCAGCAGGCAGCCGAGGTTGTAATAGGCCGTGGCGGCCTTGGGGTCGAGCCGGATGGCCTGGCGATTGGCGTCGGCGGCTTCCTGAACTTTACCGCGGGCTTGCAGGGTGGCGCCGAGATTGATCCAGGTGGTGGCATTTTTCGAATCTTTTTCCAGCGCTTGCCGTAGCACCTGCTCCGACTCGTCAAGGCGGGCCAGGCGGCGTAGGGCATCGCCGAGGCCAATGGCGGCGGCCAGATTGTCTTGGGCGGCGATTGACTCACGGAAGCGTTGTTCGGCTGCTTGCGACTGTTCATTGGCCAGCAGGGCATTTCCCCAGTTGGCGAGTACTACCGAGCGGGCAATCGCTGGTTTGGCCAGTTCAAGTGCTTGTGCGTAGTGCTGGCAGGCCTCGCTGATCCGCCCCTGGCGCCGTGCGATCAGGCCCAGTAAGTGGTGGGTGTCGGCCAGGGCGGGGGCTTGCGCCAGCAGTTGCCCGGCCAGTTCAGCTGCCGCAACGAGGCGACCGCTGCTATAGGCCTGCATGGTGTCGTTGAGCAAGCGGGAAATAAGCTCTTGATCCGGTTCGGACATGGGGTCTCCTGGGTCGGTGGGGGCAGGATCAACCGCTGGCCAGGCGGGTCGATGCGCCGGCGCTAGGGGGTGGGCGCATCGTCCAGTGTGATCCCCTTGGTGGCCGCCATGGCGACCAGGACGGCTTCAAAGTCGCTGACGAAGCGTTGGCCATCCATAAAGGCGGCATGGCTCATTTTTGTGCGCAGGCTGCTACGCCAGGTAGCAAGTTGCTGGGGGTCGGCCAGTAGTTTGCCAACCACGCGCAGATAGTCGTCTTCGCTGTGAGCCACCCATTCAGGGTGGCCGATCAGTTCCAGCAGGCGTGCTGCATGACGACCCAGAATGCCACCTCGTGCCTGCAGGGTGACGACGGGGACCCCCATCCACAGGGTGTCGAGACTGGTCATTAGGCCTGGAAAAGGGAAGGGGTCGAGGGCAATGTCGATCCGACTATAGCTTTCGAAGTAGCTATCACCCCAGGATTCGCTCTCGAATGACAGGCGCTCGCTGGCCACGCCGTCGTTGGCGAATAGGGTGCGCATTTTTTGGCAGAGGGTGGCATCGGCGTACGCCTTGCTCTTGAATAACAGGCGGCTGTTCGGTGTCTCGCGCAACAAGCGGACCCAGAGTGCCAGCACCTGGGCAGAAATCTTGGCTGGATTATTGAAACTGCCAAAAGTTGGGTAAGCCTGTCGCAGCATGGGCGGGGGCGAGGGCTTGAGCGTGGTTTTGGGTTGCCCGGCCAGCAAATAGAAATGCGGCAGGTAAACCGGTGTTTCTGTATATAACTCAACGTCGGTCAGTGGCAGGACGCCAGGGTCGGCAATGATGAAATCCATGGCCGGCAGACCAGTGGTGAAGGCATAGCCCAACCAAGTGGCTTGCACGGGCGCCATACGTTGGTTGAAGGCACGCAAGCGGTTGCCGCGGGTATGACCCGACAGATCGATGAGAATATCGATGTCGTCGATGGCGACTTGCTGTGCGAAAGCTTGATCACTGGCGCTGGCAATCAGGCGGGCACCATCCAGTGCCTGGCAGATCTGCTCGGTGACCGAGTCGCGAAACGGATTGTTCAGATAGCCAAACCACTCGAAGCGTCCACCTTGCTTGGCTTGCAGAACGGGGAGTAACAGACGGCCCACCGGATGATTGTAGAAATCGGCCGAGACCAGGCCGATACGCAGCCTTTTCTTAGGTGTTTTGGCAGGTAGCTTGGCGGGTGGCGTGCCGGCGGCATCACCAAATTGGCGGTGGGCGGCGGCGATTTCAGCGATTGAATGCTTTTCGGAATAGTGTAGGACCAAAAGCATGTTCGACCAGGCGCGCCAGTTGGTCGGGTCGAGGGCGAGGGCGTTGCCGTAGCACGTCAAGGCGTCTTCGATGCGGCCTGCCGCCTTGTAAGCGCTGCCCTGATTGCTCCAGACGTCGGAACTAGGCTTGATGGTCAGGGCTGCCTGATAGGCGTCAACGGCCTCCATGGGACGACCGGCCTGGTTCAAGGTCGTGCCGAGGTTGTTCCAGGCTTCGAGCATGCCGGGTGCCAGGCGTAGCGCTTCTCGGGCAGCCAGGATGGAATCATCCAGTTGGTGCTGCTCGTACAGGACCGCCGCAAAATTGGACCAGACTGCAGCATTGTCTGGTTGCAGGCGCAGGGCATCGCGAAAAGCCGATGCAGCGCCAACGTAGTCGCGTCGAGCAAAGCATTGTTCCCCCTGACTGGCCAGTTGGCCCGCTGTGGGGGGCGGAGGCGGCAGGGTCGCCGCCTCCGGCGGGATAGGCGTTACTTCACGCACCGGATTGGGGCATCAGGCTCATACGAAATCACCTTGATCCAGCGTGGTGGTAAGCAGCAGCAGTTTGACTTCCATATCGACTGAGGTGTTGCCATCCAGGTCGATTTGCAGGGTGGTCGAACCAGTGGCCGTGGTCAGACGGGCTTCTGCTCCCCCCAGACTGCCGGAGAACGCACCGGTGCCGATGAAGCTGAGGCCACTGGCAATCGCCGTGAAATCAAATTTGTCGCTGCCATGGGCAAAACTGGTGACGGTATCGGCACCACTGCCGCGTCCGCTGTCGGTCACATTGCTGTAGATGAAGGTATCGGCGCCGGTGCTGGCGGTGAAGCGATCAGCACCGCTGCCGCCGGTCACTTTGCTGCCTGTGCCCAGCAAGGTCACGATATCCGTCCCAGTACTACCCAGCAGTGTTTCAACTGCCGAGATGGTCGAGGTGCCCGCTGCGGCCAAGGTCACGACATCCGTGCCGGTCGAGCCGATCAGTGTTTCGACGCGCGATATATTCAGGCTGCCCTCAGTATTCATGGTGAGGATATCCTTGCCCGCCGAACCAATGACCGTTTCGATCTCTTCAATCAACATCGATCCGGACGACAGCATCTGAACGACATCATCCCCGGTGGTGCCTGTGATGGTGTCAATACGCGATACGGCAATCGTTCCGGCATTGAGCAGGGTCAGGGCATCCTGGCCCGTACTACCGAGTACGGTGTCGACGTCTTCAACTGCCAAGTTACCGGCCGTGTTCATGGTCACGATGTCCTTGCCGCTGCTGCCAATGATGCTTTCAACGGCGCTGACCTTGATGGCACCGGAGGTCATCAGCGTCAGGGTGTCATCAGTCGCCGTCGAGCCAACCACCGACTCGACCTTGGCAACGGTCAGGTCCTTGTTGTTCAACATTTGCAAGGTATCGGTGCTGCCAGAGCCGATCACGGTATCGATGTCCGAAATGGCCATGGTGTCGCCAACCAGCATGGTTACCACGTCGGTGCCGCTTGAACCGTTTAGCGTTTCAACCAGACGGACCTTGAGGTCGGCCGCCGTGACCAGTAGATTGATGATGTCATTGCCGGCTGAGCCGAGCACCGTTTCCATGTCACTGATGCTCAGGGTGCCAGCCGTCAGCATGGTGAGCGCATCGGTATCGCTCGAGCCAAGTACGGTATCGATCTGTTTGACCTTCAGGTTCAGCGCACCACTTAGCATCTGGACAATGTCGGTGCCGCTGGTGCCAATGACACTTTCGATAGACGAAATAGCCAGCGTGCCAGCGGTCAGCAGGGTGACGCCATCCGTTCCGGCCGTTCCGAGCAGGGTTTCAATGGCACTGACCTGCAGATTGGCGATGGCAGCCCCCAGGGTGATGATGTCTGTCCCGGCGGAACCGAGGACTGTTTCAATCGATTTGATCGTGCTGGTGGCATCGTCATCGAAAGTAACGGTGTCCTTGCTGCCCGAACCAATCAGCGTTTCGATGCCAGAGACATGCAGGTCGGTCGAGGCCGCCAACAAGGTGATGGTGTCGTCGCCACCGGAACCGAGTACGGATTCGATGCGGGAAATCTTCAACGACCCGCCGGTCAGCATGTTCACCTGATCGCTACCGGTGCTGCCAATCACCGTGTCGATGTCAGACACCTCGACCGTGCCGGCGCTGAGCAGGGTGATGACGTCTGCTTTGGTAGAGCCAATAATAGTTTCGACCAAATCAATGCTGAGTTTGCCGGCAGACAACACGGTCAAGACATCGTTGCCCGAACTGCCGGTGACAGTCTCGATTGACGAAATGGCCATCGTGCCATTGAGCAGCATGGTGACGCTATCGGTCGAGGCACTGCCCAGCAGGGTGTCGATTTTGCTGACCTCAAGGTTGGTGGCGCCGCTGAGCAGACTGACGACTTCCACGGCATCCGTGCCGATGAGGGTTTCGATGCCGGAAATGGCTGCATCACCTGCCGCCAGGAGGTTCAGCGTGTCGGCCGAGCTGCTGCCGATGATGCTGTCGATGGCCGAGGTGCTCAGGCTGCCAGCAGCCAGCATCTGGACCGACTCGACATTGGTTGTGCCGAGCAGGGTTTCAACGCCAGAAACGGCGGTCTTGCTGCCATCGAGTACGGTGATGATGTCGGTCCCTGTCGAACCGATGAGCGTTTCGATGGCGGACAGACTCATCGTGGCCTGGGTCTGTGCGGACAGGTCAAGGGTGTCCGTGCCACTCGAACCGAGTACGGTTTCGATGGCTGAGCCATTGATCGCCAGGTTGCCCGGACGATCCAGGGTGATCACATCGGTGCCAGTGGTGCCGCTGATCGTTTCAATACCGGAAATGCTGATCGTGGCTGAGGCACCCAGTAGCGACAACTGGTCGGTGCTGGCCGACGAGCCGATGACACTGTCGATGGCCTGAACAGACAGGCTGCCCGCCGAGCGCAGGGTCAGTGTTTCAACCGCCGTGGTTCCGACCACACTTTCAATATCGGATAGCGCCACGTTGTCTGCACCGAGCAGGGTCAGGACGTCGCCGGTGCCCGTGGTGCCGGTCACTGACTCGACGCCAGAGGCGGTCAGCGCAATACTGCCGGTGCCCAGTAGGGTGACGGCATCAACCCCATCACTGCCGATCAGGGAATCGACCATGCTGATCTCCAGATTCTTGCTGGCGGTCAGTAAGGTGACCACATCGCTGGTCGCGGTGGTGCCGGTGATTTTCTCGAAACCGGAGACCCCGATGGTGACGGCGGCGCTGTCGTCCAGTGTGACCCAGTCGGTGGCGGCGCTGCTGCCGACGAGTGTTTCGATGCCGCTGATCTTGAGCGTCGTGCTCAGACCCGTGGTGGTCAGCAATTGCAGCGCATCCTCGCCGTTACTGCCAACGACCGATTCGATGTCGGAAATGGCCATCGTGCCAGCCGTCAGCAGCGTGACCTTGTCGGCATCGCTGGTGCCGATGAGCGTATCAATACCGGAAACGGCCAGCGTCGTGTCGAGCATGGTGATCTTGTCGACGTCGGTGGTCCCGATCAAGGTTTCGATCAACGACACTTTGAGTGCAGGTGTGGCGCTGAGCAAATTGACCACGTCCCCCGTGTCGGTCGTGCCAACGATCGTTTCGAAGCCACTGGCATTGAGCGTGCCGTTGGTCAGCATTTTTGCTGCATCCTGGCCGCTGGAGCCGATGATGCTTTCAATATCGGAAATCCAGATCGAAGCAGCACTGTCTAGCGTGACGACATCGCTTCCCGTCGTACCGGTAATCGACTCGATGCCCGCGGTCGTGATGTTGGCGGAGGTGCCCAGCAGGGTGATGGCCTCGACGGCAGAAGTGCCAATGACCGATTCGACACCGGATAATTCAATCGCGGTCGACGCGCCCAGAATCGTCACTTTGTCAGTTGTGGCACTGGAGCCGATGACTGTTTCGATGCCGGAAATTGCCAGATTGTCCTGCGTGGCCAACATCTTCACGCCATCGGTGCTGCCGGTGGTGCCGATGACCGTTTCGATATCGGAGATTTGCAACTGGGTGTGGGCATTGAGCAAGGTGACGACTTCCTTGCCTGACGTGCCGGTGACGGTGTCAATGTCGGAGAGGGCGACGTTGCCAGCCGACAGCAGGGTCAGGGCATCGGCGTCCGTGGTGCCGATGACGCTTTCGACCCGCGATACGGCCAGATCGCCGCCTGCCAGCATTTCGATGGTGTCGGTGCCGGTGCTGCCGATGATCGAATCAATGAGCGAAATGGCCATTGTTTCGGCTTTGAGCATGTTGACCGTATCGGTCGCAGCGGTACCGACCAGGGTTTCAATCCCGGAAATCTTGAGCTCTGAGGTGCCTGCCAACAGAGTCACGGCATCGGTGTCGCTGGAGCCGATAAGCGTTTCGATGGTCGAAATGCTGAGCTGGGTGTTGCCGTTGAGCAATTGGAGCGTATCGGCACCAACCGACCCGACCACGGTTTCGACGCCGGAAATCTTGAAGCTGCTGGCGGCAGTGAGCAGGTTGACCGTGTCGCTGTCAGCGGTCGTGCCGATGACGGTATCGATGCGCGAAACCGCGATGTCGCCATTCAGCATGGTGACGGCATTCGGACTGGCCGTGCCGATGATGGTTTCGACATCGGAGACGGCAACCGGGGTGGCCGAGTTGAGAATCAGGATGTCGGTTCCTGCGCTGCCGGTGACACTCTCAATTTTAGAAATTTCGAGGTTGCCGGCTGTCTGCATCGTGATGTGATCGGTACCGTTACTGCCAACGACCGATTCAATGGCGCTGACGGCCATGGTCCCAGCGGTCAACATGGTGACCACATCGGTTCCTGCCGAACCGACCAAGGTGTCGACATCGGCAATGCGCAGCGTTGTGCTGGCTGTCATCAGGGTGACCGTTTCAGCATCAGAACTGCCGGTCAGGGTTTCAACGGCCGAGACGGCCAGGGTCGCACCGGCCAGCATTTCAACCGTGTCGTTGCCGCTTGAACCGGTCAGCGTTTCGATCAGGCTGATTTTCAGGTTAGTCGTGGGGGCCAGCAGGTTGAGGGATTGTGCATCGGTGGTGCCAATCACGGTTTCAACGGCAGAGACGGTCAATTGACCTGCATTAAGCAGGTTGACCGTGTCCGTACCGTTGGTCCCTGTGACCGATTCGATGGCCGAAATACTCAGTGAGCCTGCCGTGGCCAGCTTGACCGTATCGTCACTGCCGGTGGTGCCGACGACGCTTTCGATGTCCGAAGTGGTGAGCGTGCCACCACTGAGCATGGTCAGAGTTTCGCCCCCCGTGGTGCCAGTGACCGATTCCACCAGGCTGATCGCCATGTCGCCAGCATTGAGCATGGTGACCTTGTCGGTGCCACTGCTACCGATCACGGTGTTGATATCGGAAACCTGCAGCACTGCACTGGGGGCCAGCAGGGTGATGGCTTCGACATCGGTTGTGCCCGTGATGTTTTCAACGGCAGAAACCGCCATGTTGCCAGCGGCCGTGATCGCCAGATTGTCCTGCCCGCTCGAACCGATGACGCTTTCGATGCCGGAAACCTTGACCTGGTCGGCATTGACACTCTTGAGCGTCAGGGTGTCGCCACCTGTTGTGCCAACGATGGACTCAATACTGGAGACGGCGAGATCGCCGCTGCTCAGCATCGTCAAGGTGTCACTGGCGGTTGAGCCAAGGACTGTTTCGATATTCGAAATTTCGAGGTTGGTGTGTTGTGCCGCGAGATTCAGGACATCGGTGCCCGTAGTGCCGGTGACGGTTTCGACGGCGGAAATGGTCATGTTGTCGGCGTTGAGCAGCGCGATGCTGTCGTCGCCGGCCGAACCAGTTACTGACTCGACATCGGAAACGCTGAGCGCGCCAGCCGTGAGCATTTCGACTCGATCAGTCGTCTGGTTTGAGCCGAGGACGGTCTCGACCGACGAAACGGCCAGGGGCGTGGTGCCATTGAGCATGCTGACGATGTCAGTACCGTCTGAACCGGTTACGGTTTCAATCAGCGAAACACGAATGTTACCGGCTGTCAGCATGGAGATGTCATCCGTGCCGGAGGTGCCGATGACAGAGTCGACTTCGGAAACGGACAGGCTGCCGGCATTGAGCATGCTGACAGTGTCGACGCCCAAGGTGCCGAGAACGGTTTCAACGTCGGATACCTTGACCGGTGTGGCATCCAGCAGGGTCAGCGCATCGGTGCCACCGGTACCCAGCACGCTTTCAACACTTTGAACTGCCAGTGTGGTGCTGACCATGGTCAGCGTATCGGTGCCGCCCGAACCAACAACGGTGTCAACCTGGTCAACCCGCATGCTGCCGGCGGTCAACATGGTCGCCACATCAGTACCGGTGGTGCCAGTCAGTGTTTCAATACCAGACACGCGGAGCGTGGTGCTGGCTTCAAGCAAGGTCAATTGATCCTGACCACTGCTGCCGGTGACCGTATCGATGGCCGAGACGACAATGCTTTCAGCCGTCAGCATCTGCACGCCATCGGCTGCCGTAGTGCCGATGATGGTGTCGACGTCCGAGACCTGGACGACGGCGGAGTCGCGTAGCGTCAGGACGTCGACGCCGGCGGTGCCGGTGACTTTTTCGATATTGCTGATTTGCAGTGTGGTGCTGGCCGTCAGCAGGGTGACGCTGTCGTTACCGAGGCTGCCCGTGACGGTTTCGATGCTGGAGACGGCCACGTTGCCTGCCTTGAGCAGGGTGATGGCATCGTCGTTGGTCGTGCCCCAGACGGTTTCAACATCCGAGACCTGAAGTGGCGCGGTCGACGACAGTATTTTGACGATATCGGTGCCAGCTGAACCGACGGCCGACTCAATGTCGGAAACCTGCATCGTGCCCGCGGTCAGCATGGTCAGGGCATCCGTGCCGCTGGTGCCGGTGACGGCATCAATCGCTGAGACCTTGACGGCGCCTGAGGTGCCCAGAGTCAGGTTGTCGGTTCCGGTGGTGCCAATCACCGTTTCCACCAGGCTGGTAGTCAGATCGCCGGCGGCCAGCAGGGTGACTGCATCAATGCCGGCCGTGGTACCGATTACGGTATCGATAGCGCTGACTTTGAGGGCAGACGACGGGGTGAGCATTGTGACCACTTCCGCGTCACTGCTGCCGAGCAGGGTTTCGATCGACGAAATGGCCAGATCACCACCGGCACGCAGGGTGACGGTGTCTGACAGGCTGGCGTTGCCGAGAATGCTTTCGACCGCACTCAAGGAGACAGCGCCGGCACCGGTCAGGGTGACGGTGTCGGTCCCGGACGAGCCGGTGATGCTTTCGACGCCTGAGGCTGCGAGATTGCCGGCAGTCAGCAGGGTGAGTGCATCGCTCCCGGTGCTGCCAATGACCGAGTCGATGGCCGAGATGGCAACGGTTTCGCTAGTGGCCAGGGTTAAGGTATCGACGTCATTGGTGCCGATGACCGAATCGATAGCCGAAATCAACATGTTGCCAGCGGTTAGCATGGTCAGCGTTTCGACGCCACCCGTGCCGACTACGGTTTCAAAACTGGAGATGGCAACCGTGCCAGCGTCGAGCAAGGTGACCCCGTCATTGCCGGCGGTGCCGATCAGGGTATTAATACTAGATGCGGCAAGATTGGTTTGGGCCGCCAGCAGACTGACCGTATCGTTGCCGGTCGTGCCGATGATGCTGTCAATCCGGGACAGCGCGATGCTGCCCGCAGTATTCAGGGTGACGGTGTCGATGTCGGTCGTGCCAACGACGGATTCAATACTTGAGACTTGAATCGCGGTGGCCGAAAGTAGCGTGATCGCGTCGGTGCCGGCTGTGCCGGTAATGGTTTCAATCCCGTCTACGCTGACCCGGCCGGCGGCAAGCAAGGTCAGATCGTCATTGCCCAGCCCGCCGATGACGGTTTCAACCTCGGAGGTGACGATGCTTCCTGAATTGACCAAGGTCACAGTGTCATTGCCGACCGAACCGAGCACGGTTTCAACGTCATCGACTCTCAGGGTGGTGGCGGCCAGCATGCCGACCACATCAGTGCCACCGCTACCGGTGACCGTTTCAATGCCGGAAATTTTGAGGGTGGTGCTGGCGGCCAGCATGGTCAGGCTGTCCTGACCTGCCGCGCCAATGACCGAGTCAATCGCATCAATGCTGACGGCGCCAGATGTCAGCAGGGTGACGGTTTCATCCGCGGTCGTGCCAACCAGCGATTCAACGCCAGAGACACGAACGGATCCGCCGTTATTGATGGTTAGCGTATCGGTGCCTGCCGAGCCGATGACCGTATCGACGCCGGAAACGCCAAGCGCGGTGGCGTTGAGCATCCGGATCTGATCGGCCCCCGTGGTGCCGACAACAGACTCGATGCTGTCGATCGCCACGTTGCCAGCCGTCAGCAGGCTCAAGGTGTCGCTAGCGGTTGTGCCAGTCACCGTTTCCACAGCCGAGGTCGCCAGGGTCGTCGAACCGACGGCCAGGGTGACCGCGTCGGCGCCAGTTGAACCGAGCACCGTGTCGATGGCCGACACGCTCATGGCACCCCCTGTGCCGAGCATTTGGACAATGTCAGTCGCCGTCGAGCCGACGACGCTATCAATGCGCGAGACGCTGACGTTCAGGCCGCCATTGAGCGTCAGCGTTTCAGTTCCTGTGGTGCCAGTGACTGTGCCGACATTGGAAACAGTCATGTTGCCAGCGCTCAGCATACTCAACGCATCGCCGCTGCCGGTGCCGATGACAGAGTCAATACCGTCAACCTTCATGTTGGTCGTTCCGGCCAACAGGGTGACTGTTTCCGTAGCGCCGGAACTGGTCAGCGTTTCAATGCCACTGACGGCCAGGGCGATGCTGCCCGATGCCGTGCTGATCGTGACATTATCGGTGCCGGTGGTGCCGATCAGGGTATCAATGGCATCAATGCCCAGGGTGGCCGAGGTGCCGAGCAGTGTGAGTTCGTCCGTTGTCCCGGCGGTGCCTGTGACGGACTCGACCCGCGAGACGGTCAGTGCACCAGCCGTCAGCATCGTCACTGCGTCGGCCGAGCCGGTGGAGCCGATGACTGTGTTGATCGCCGATACGGCAACGGCGCCGCCGGTGCCCAGCAGCGTGACGACTTCGGTATCGCCACCCCCCAGGATGGTTTCGATGCCGGAGACCTCGACATTGCCGCTAGCCAGAATGGTCAGCGTATCGTTGGCAGCGGCTGTGCCGGTGACGGTTTCAACTGACGAGGCGCTCAACTGGGTGGTGCCCATAATGACACCATCGCTACCGATCGAGCCGATGACGGTTTCAATGCCGCTGACCTTGAAATTGGTCGCGGCGGCCAACAGGGTGGCCACATCGGTTCCTGCACTGCCAATCAGGGATTCAATGCCGGACACGCCGATAGCTTGGGCGCCGGCCAAGGTGACGATGTCGCTCCCGGTCGACCCGATCAAGGTGTCGATATTGCTGATTTCCAGCGTGGCGCCATTGCCGAGCAGGGTCAGGGCATCGGCACCGGTGGTGCCGACCACGCTTTCGACGGCGGAAGTGGCGACGACGCCGGCTGTGCCGAGAGTGACTTTGTCGTTGCTTGCGGCGGTGCCGATGACTGTTTCAACACCGCTCACCTGCAAGGTGGTCGTCCCGGCCAGCATGCTGACCCGGTCGGTGACCGCGCTGCCGGTCACCGTGCCCAGAACACCGACCGCGACATCGCCGCCTGCGGCCAGGGTCAAGGCATCGCTGCCGGCATTGCCGATCACGGTTTCAATGCCCGCGGTGGTGATCTGGGTGAGGGAACTGTCGAGGGTGATCTCGTCAGCTGCGCCGCTGGAGCCAATGACCGTGCCGATGGCGCTGACCAGCATGCTGCCGCCGGTCAACATAGTGACTGCATCGGTGTTGGCGGTGCCGATGACGGTATCGATTTGCGAGACACGCAACAGTGTTGAGGCATTCGACAGCGTCACGCTGTCCGCTGCGGCTGTGCCGATGACCGTTTCGACATCGGATACCTCAATGCTGCCGGTACCGCTCAGGGTGAGGATATCCGTCCCCGCCGTGCCAACCACACTTTCAATATTCGAGACCAGGACGCTGCCGTTGGTCAGCAGGGTCACCGTGTCCGTGCCGGCGCCCCCCGTGACCGTGTCGATGCGCGAAATTTCAATGCTTGCATTGTTGTCGAGCAGGGTCAGACTATCGGCCGCGCCGGTGCCGATGACGGTCCCGAGGTTGCTCACGGTCAACGCGCCGCCCGACAGCATGTCCACACCGTCGGTGCTGGCCGAACCAATCACCGTATTGATGCTGGAAACCGCCAGGTTGGTCATGGCGGCACCGAGGGTGACCGTTTCATCAGCGGTCGTACCGAGAACGCTTTCCACGGCCGAGATGGTGACGTTGCCTGCGCCGGTCAGGCGGACGATGTCACTGGTGCCGGCGGTGCCGGTAATGCTTTCAACGCCACCAGCGGCCAGATTGGTGGTGTTAACCATCAGAACATCGTCGGCACCGCCGCTGCCCACAACGGTTTCAACGGCATCCAGCGTGACTTGGGCGCCCAGCGAGTTAAGCAGGGTGACGGTATTGTTGGCCGCGGTGCTGATGACGGTTTCGATGCCACTGATCGTGACTGCGCCGGCATTGGCAATGGTGACGGCATCGGTGCCAGCCGCGCCAATGATCGTTTCCACCGAACTGACTTGCAGGGCGGTCGAACTGGCACTGAGGGTGACAGTATCTGTTCCGCTAGAGCCGACAACCGACTCCACGGCAGAAACGCTCAGCGCTCCACCCGAGAGCATATTTAGTGTTTCGCTGGTCGTGCTGCCGATGACGCTTTCGATGCCCGAAATGTTCAGGTTGGCGATGCTGGTGGCGAGTTGGACTGTTTCGCCGCTTGCGGTCGACCCGATGACGGAGGAAATTGCATCAAGATTCAGCGTACTGACCAGCGGCGAGATCACCTGAACCGTATCGTTGGCGCCGCCGGTACCAACGACGGATTCGATGGCTGAAATCGAGACACTGCCGGGATTGAGCAGTGTGATGGCATCTGCCGTTCCCGTTGAACCAATGACTGATTCAACGCTGGAAATCCCCAAGCTACCCCCCGCCCCTTGAAGTGTGACGGTATCCGTTGCCGTGCTGCCATTGACGGAGTCGATCGTGCCGCTGAGGACGATCCCGTTGATGTCAATATTGGTAACAGCCATCTCACACCTCTTTTCTTGCGTTGGTCGACCGTGCGCAGGGGGCGCGAGCGGCGATAAAAGACTTCTCTACCTGCAGTAACGGCGGTTTAGAGAAATACTTGAGCGATAAAAATACTCAGGGCAAAAAACGGGTGATTCCTTACGCCGGACAGGTCGGATAGATGGCGGAGGAAACAGAGAGGTCAGGCGACCTGTCAATGCAACCCGGCCATCCGTTCGCAAGGAAGGGATCCGCGGTTTTGCGTCCTGCGGTTACCCGCAGTTTGCCAAAGTAGAATGACGAGTTTCTTCCTCGTTGCCGGGTGCTGTCAAGCGTGTTTTCTTGTCAATTTAGGGGGCTGGGAGGGCGCTGGCCGGTGCGCATAGACGGGCGGACAACGTCTTTGCCGCTGCCAGCATGGCTTTGCCAATGTCGTTATCCCATTCAACGTTGAAATCGCCGACTGCGCCCAACGAGGTGATGGCGGCAATCATGCGGCCGCTGTGGTCGAAGACGGGGGCGCTGAAACCGTTGATGCCGGGGGTCAGGCTGCCGGTGGCGCGCGAAATGCCGTGGCTTTGGATTTCGGTGAGCAGTTTTTCAAAGTTGCGACGCAGGGTGGTGACTGCGATCTTGCTGGTGGTCGACTGTTCGCGCAGCTCCTGGTCAACCAGTGCCTTAATGAAGGGCGCACGCTGGAAGGCGGCGAATGCCCGGCCGGTCGCCGAGTTGCATACTGACAGTACGGTGCCGGGGCGGAGGGTAATGGTTACCGGGGCGCCGGAGTCGACGATGCGGACAATGGTCGGTCCGTGGTTACCCCAGACTGCCAGGGCGACCGTTTCGTGAATTTCTTCGCACAGGCTTTCCAGAATGGGGTCGGCCAGGCGTACGGCATCCAGGCGGCGCAGGCCGGCCAGCCCCAGTTCGAGGGCGTAGGCGCCAAGATCGTAACGGCCACTGCTGGCATCCTGCTCAATTAGGCCAACCCGCATGAAGCTCACCATATAGCGATGCGCCTTGGCAGCCGGCATGCCGGCACCCTTGGCAATGTCGCGCAGCATCATCGGCCGGTTGTGGGCCGAT
Organism: Dechloromonas sp.; assembly: GCA_028689015.1. Taxonomy (GTDB): domain Bacteria; phylum Pseudomonadota; class Gammaproteobacteria; order Burkholderiales; family Rhodocyclaceae; genus Azonexus. The sequence continues at coordinate 164,443 of JAQTXC010000001.1, forward strand.
AGGACGTTGAGGAGTCGGAAACCGACTTCGATCGATTGGATGCCTTGTCGGTCGGCAGCGACTCGAGTGACCATGGTGAAATACGTCGTCGTGTAAAGCCTGCATTCTAGGCATCTATGGGCGGACGCGGGGGAGGAATATAATGGCTGCCCAGATAAAACGCGCAAATACCAAGAGGTGATATGAAGGCTGTGCTCGTGGCAAATCCGAAGGGGGGGGCTGGAAAGACTACGCTGGCAACAAATCTGGCTGGGTATTTCGCCAATCAGGGCAAGGTAACGACCTTGTGCGATCTGGATCGGCAGCAATCGGCGCTGCGCTGGATGGCGTTTCGCGATGCCGCGTTGCCCGCTGTGACGGGGTATTACGGCGGTAACCAGATTTCACTCAGCTTGCCCAAGGAGCCTGATTGGGTGGTGGTTGATGCCCCTGCGGGTCTACAGGGTTACAAGTTGACTGACACCCTGCGCCAGGCCGACAAGGTCCTGGTGCCGCTGGTGCCTTCCGTCTTTGATATGGCGGCGACTGAGGATTTTCTGAATTCGATTCGCAACGAGATTCGCGGTCAACGGGCCAAGGTGGGCATTGTGGCTATGCGGGTCGATCCACGGACCCGGGCGGCCGGCATGCTGGAAGAGTTCTTGCGTCATTTCGATATTCCCATCGTTGCCTATTTGCGCAACACCCAAAATTACGTCAACGTGGCGGCGGCGGGTGCGACGGTGTTTGATCCGCCGCGCGCCAAACATCGTCGCGACGTGGCGCAATGGGCAGGTCTGTTGCAGTGGGTTGAGCACTGAGATTTTCTGCCGGTTTTGAATCCGCGCAAATTCGGGCTGCTATCGGCAGGGGCTGTGTTAGAATTCGCGCCGGCGGGTCTCCCCGCATTGCAGGGTGGTGAATCTGGTCAGGTCCGGAAGGAAGCAGCCACAGCCATTAACTGCAAGTGCCGGGGGTTAGGCTCGCCACTTTCATTTTCTGCTTTGGTATTCGGCGCATGAGTTATCAGGTTCTTGCACGCAAGTGGCGACCGCGCAACTTTTCGACGCTGGTGGGGCAGGAGCATGTGGTTCGTGCTCTGACACATGCCCTGACTGAGCAGCGTCTACATCATGCGTATCTATTTACCGGCACCCGGGGTGTCGGCAAGACGACGCTGGCCAGAATCCTTGCCAAATCCCTCAATTGCGAAACTGGGATCACGGCGACCCCTTGCGGCCGCTGCTCGTCTTGTCTGGAAATTGATGCCGGTCGCTTCGTCGATTTGCTGGAGGTCGATGCGGCCACCAATACCCGGGTTGACGAAATGCGGCAGTTGCTCGAAAACGCCGTTTATGCTCCGACGCGCGGCCGTTTCAAAGTTTATGTGATCGACGAGGTGCATATGCTGTCCACCTCGGCCTTCAATGCCATGCTGAAAACGCTCGAAGAGCCGCCTGAGCATGTCAAGTTCATCCTGGCTACCACCGATCCGCAAAAAATTCCGGTGACAGTCTTGTCGCGTTGCCTGCAATTCAATCTCAAGCAAATGCCGTTGACTGCGATCACCGCGCACCTGGCGCATATTCTTGATGCCGAGGCGGTGCCGCATGAGCCAGCCGCCCTCGCGCTGGTCGCCCGTTCGGCCGGGGGGAGTATGCGCGATGCGCTGTCACTGCTTGATCAGGCGATTGCCCATGGTGCCGGCCGGGTCGAGGAAGGGCAGGTGCGCAGCATGCTGGGCGCGGTCGATCAAGATCATCTGTATACCATTCTGCAGGCCCTGCAGGCCGGCGATGCCGCAGCGTTATTGCAGGTGGCGGCTGACCTGGCGGTGCGTAGTTTGTCTTTTGGCACGGCCTTGCAGGATCTTGCTGCCTTGTTGACCCGTGTCCAGATTGTGCAATGTGTGCCGGGGGCGCTTGACGATGATGCGCCTGACAAGGCTTTGTTGCTGGAAGTGGCGGCAGGTTTGTCGGCTGAGTTCATTCAGTTGGCGTATCAGATAGTGATTATTGGTCGCCAGGAATTGTCGACCGCGCCAGATGAATATGCCGGTTTTGTGATGACCTTGTTACGGCTGCATGCCTTTCGGCCGACGACCGTTGCCGAGATTGTCCGCTCGGCGGTGCAGCCTCGTCCGCCGGTGAGTGCGGCTGCGGCCGCCGTTGCGCTGCCGCGGGCCGCAGCGTCTGGCTCGGGTTCGTTGGCGGTCTCGCGGTCGACGGGGGCTGAGTCGGCGTTTGCAAGCCCTGTGGCCCCGTCGCCGTTGGCACTGGCGGCAACCATGACCTCGGTTCACTGGCCGGAACTGCTTGCCGCCTTGCCGTTGAGTGGCTTGGCCCGTGAGTTGGCCCTGAATTGTGAATTGCGTCAGTTGGATGAGGGTTTGTGCATTTTGTGTTTGCCGCAGTCGCAGGCGCATCTGCAAATGAAGCCTTCGCCGGATCGGTTGCAGCAGGCGCTGTGCGATCATCTGGGGCGGGCGGTCACGGTGCGTATCGAACTGGGTTCGCCGGAAGGCGATACGCCGGCTGTGGCCGCAGGTCGTGAACGGCAGGCCCGGCAGGCGCGCGCGGTCGACGCCATCGAACAGGATATTTTCGTGCGCGACGCCATCGATCTCCTTGGAGCTTCGGTCGTCGCGTCAACAATTAAACCCATCGTTTAACGGAGTTCGCAATGATCAAGGGTGGTTTGGGTGGTCTGATGAAGCAGGCCCAGCAGATGCAGGAAAATATGAAGAAGGCGCAGGAGCAGTTGGCGCAGATCGAGGTCGAGGGTGTTTCTGGCGCAGGTATGGTCAAGGTACTGATGACGTGTTCGCACGACGTGCGTCGGGTCAGTATCGATCCCTCGGTGATGGATGATCGCGAAATGCTCGAGGATTTGGTGGCGGCGGCTGTTAATGATGCCATGCGTCGTGGTGAGGCCTTGTCGCAGGACAAAATGTCCGGTTTTACGGCAGGCCTCAATCTGCCGCCGGGCTTCAAGTTGCCTTTCTAAGTGAATCCTTCGGGCGTCGAGGCCCTGATCGAGGCCTTACGTTGCTTGCCAGGCGTTGGACCGAAGTCGGCCCAACGCCTGGCTTATCACCTGCTGCAACACGACCGGGCAGGTGCTCGGCACTTGGGGCGGTGCATTGCACAGGCGCTGGATGGCATCCGCCATTGTCAGCGTTGTAATACCTTTACCGAGCACGAGATTTGCGAGCGCTGTCAGTCACCCAAGCGTGATGCCACGGTGCTGTGTGTGGTCGAAACGCCGGTTGATATGAACATGCTTGAACAAACCCTGGCTTACCAGGGCTTGTATTACGTGTTGATGGGCAAGATTTCTCCGCTCGACGGGGTCGGGGCGCGGCAGCTGGGCTTGGAACGCCTGCTGGCGCGAGCGCTCGACGGGGTCGTACGGGAGGTCATACTGGCCACCAATTACACCAACGAGGGCGAGGCGACGGCGCATTACATCGCGGCGATGCTGCGGCCCAAAGGGGTGAATGTGACGCGTATTGCGCGGGGTGTGCCGGTCGGTGGCGAACTGGAGTACGTGGATGCGGGGACGCTGGCGCAATCTTTGCGCGAACGGAAACGCTGCGCGGGCTGACCAGCGCTTTTAACGAAGGTTCCGTTAACGTATAATTCGGCGTTTGTTTTTCAATCCCATCCAATTCCTTTAGGGGTCAGCGTTATGAGCAATCAAGGAAAAGTGGACTGCGGGCGGCGGCGTTTGATCGTCGCGACTGCAGCCGTGGGCGGGGCGGGTGCGGTGGCCGCACTTGTACCGTTCGTCTCCAGCTTGCTTCCTTCCGAACGCGCCAAGGCAGCAGGCGCTCCGGTTGAAGTCGATATCGGCAAACTGGAGCCCGGTCAGATGATGACCGTTGAGTGGCGCGGCAAGCCGGTCTGGATCATCAACCGTACCAAGGACATGCTGGACACCTTGCCCAAGCTCGCTGACCAGGTCGCTGATCCGAAATCGGAAAAGAACCAGCAGCCAGCCTATGCCCAGAACGATACCCGTTCGATCAAGCCGGAAATCATGGTGGTCGTCGGTATTTGTACGCACCTGGGGTGTTCGCCGTCTTCCAAGTTCAAAGCCGGTGCCGAAGAAGGCATGGCAGGTGACTGGCTGGGCGGCTTCCTCTGCCCCTGTCACGGTTCCACGTTCGATTTCGCCGGCCGCGTCTTCAAGGCAAAGCCTGCACCGACCAACCTTGAAGTTCCGCCGCACGTGTATCTGGCTGATACCCGTATCCTGATCGGCGATGACAAGAAGGGAGCTTAAAATGGCTGGTGGCACGTTCGAAAAATATAAGTCCGACGGCTCGCTCGGCGGCAATGTGCTGGAATGGGTCGATGCCCGTTTCCCGGCAACCTCGATGTGGAAAGGGCATTTGTCCGAGTACTATTGCCCGAAGAATTTCAACTTCTGGTATTTCTTTGGTTCGTTGGCTCTGCTAGTTCTGGTTATCCAGATCGTTACCGGCATTTTCCTCGTCATGCATTACAAGCCGGATGCGGCGCTGAACGCCAATGGCGTGCCGGTGGCCTTTGCTTCGGTTGAATACATCATGCGCGACGTGGCGGGTGGCTGGCTGATCCGCTACATGCACTCGACTGGCGCTTCGGCCTTCTTTATTGTGGTTTATATGCATATGTTCCGTGGCCTGCTCTACGGTTCGTATCGCAAACCGCGTGAATTGACCTGGCTGTTCGGTGTGGGCATCTTCCTGGTGCTGATGGGTGAGGCTTTCTTTGGCTACCTGTTGCCGTGGGGCCAGATGTCTTACTGGGGCGCCCAGGTGATCGTTAACCTGTTCTCGGCCATTCCGGTCATCGGTTCTGACCTGTCGCTGATCATCCGCGGTGACTTCGTCGTCGGTGATGCGACCCTGAACCGTTTCTTCTCCTTCCACGTCATTGCCTTCCCGTTGGTACTGATCGGTCTGGTTGCTGCCCACATCCTGGCGCTGCACGAAACCGGTTCGAACAATCCGGACGGTATCGATATCAAGGAAAAGAAGGACGAGAAGGGTATTCCGCTCGACGGCATCCCGTTCCACCCGTATTACACGGTCAAGGACATCGTCGGTGTGGTCGTCTTCCTGATGGTCTTCTCCGCCGTGTTGTTCTTTGCCCCGGAGGGGGGTGGTTACTTCCTGGAAACGCCGAACTTCTATCCGGCTGACCCGCTGAAGACCCCGCCGCACATTGCACCGGTCTGGTATTTCACGCCGTTCTACTCGATCCTGCGCGCCATGGTCTGGAATTTCTTCGGCCTGGATGCCAAGTTCTGGGGTGTGGTGGCCATGGGCGCCTCGGTCGTCATCTTTGCCTTCCTGCCCTGGCTGGATCGTAGTCCGGTTCGTTCGATCCGCTACCGCGGTCCGATCACCAAGGTCATGATCACCATTTTCGTGATCTGCTTCTTCATCCTTGGCTATCTGGGTACCTTGTCGCCGTCGCCGATGGGTGAGTTGGTGTCGCAAGTGTGTACGGTCTTCTACTTTGGTTTCTTCCTCGGCATGCCGTGGTGGTCCCGGATGGACAAGTTCAAGCCGGTTCCCGAACGCGTGACGTTCAAGTGAGGATGCGCAACATGAAAAAATTCCTGATTGCATTGCTCTTTGCACCGATGCTGGCCTGGGCTAGTGGTGCAGCGGTCCACCTCGACAAATGGCCTGGTTCGGTGAGCGACAAGGCGGCCTTGCAGCATGGCGCCAAGTTGTTCGTCAATTACTGCATGAATTGTCACGGCGCATCGTATGTCCGCTACAAGAATCTGCTCGACCTCGGTCTGACCGAACAGCAGGTTAAGGACAACCTGATGTTTACCTCGGACAAAATCGGCGCCCTGATGAATATCGCCGGTCGTTCGGACGAGCAAAAGAAGTGGTTCGGCGCGACCCCGCCGGATCTCTCCATTATTGCTCGTGCCCGGGGTGAGGCAGGCAATGCCGGTGCGGGTGCAGACTGGCTCTACACCTACCTGCGCTCCTTCTACCGGGATGACAAGCGGCCGACTGGCTGGAATAACGTCGTTTTCGAGAACGTCGGCATGCCGCACGTCCTCTACGGCTTGCAAGGTCAACAGGTTCGTAACCACGAAACCCATGCACTGGAACTGGCTGTGCCGGGTGAAATGGCGCCGGCCGAATTCGACAAGGCGGTTTCCGATCTGGTCGGCTTCATGGTCTGGATGGGTGAGCCGCAACAGGAGTTCCGCCGTACGTTGGGCTTCTTTGTCCTGGCTTTCCTGGCGGTACTCTTCGTCGTGGCCTATGCCCTGAAGAAGGAATACTGGAAAGATATTCACTGATCCTTGCGGGTTAGCTAGCGGCATCGCGGGTTTGGCTACGGCCAGCCCCCGATGCCGAATCTCATTTTGAGGGTTGTGACCAATGATGAACCTCTACTCGGGCACCACGTGTCCTTTCAGTCACCGTTGCCGCATTGTCCTGTACGAAAAGGGCATGGATTTCCAGGTGATCGACGTTGATCTGTTTTCCAAGGCCGAAGAAATCGCTGCCACCAACCCGCACGGTCGTGTACCGGTGCTGGCCGAACGCGATCTCGTCCTGTTCGAGCCGAACATCATCAATGAATACATCGACGAGCGCTTTCCGCATCCGCAATTGATGCCGGCCGACCCGATCATGCGGGCCCGGGCGCGTCAGTTGCTGGTCGGCATGGAGCGCGAAATCTTTTCGCATATGGAATTGATCGAGAAAAACGGGAAGGGCGCCGACAAGGCGCGGCAGGAAATCAAGGCTCGCCTGACCGAAATCATCCCGATCTTCAACAAGCAGAAATTTATGCTGGGTGATGAGTTCTCGATGCTCGACGTGGCGATTGCCCCCTTGTTGTGGCGTCTGGACCACTACGGCATCGATCTGGGCAAGGCCGCTGCGCCGTTGATGAAATATGCCGAACGGATTTTCAGCCGCCAAGGTTTTATCGATGCGCTGACCCCGTCTGAAAAGGCCATGCGCAAGTGAGTGCCGACCATCCCTCGACCAAGCCTTATCTGCTGCGTGCGTTGTGGGAGTGGTGCTGCGATAACGGCTTGACGCCCTATCTGGCTGTCCAGGTGGATGGTCGGACGCAGGTCCCCCGTGAGTTCGTGCGCGACGGTCAGATCGTCTTGAATATCGGCGCCGATGCCACCAACAAGCTTGTCATGGGCAATGATTTCATTGAATTCCAGGCGCGTTTTGGGGGGGCTGCCCGTCAATTGTCGATTCCAGTTGGTCGGGTGACAGCCATTTATGCGCGTGAAACTGGCGCCGGCATGGCATTTGAGCTCGATGAGACGAATGCTGACGCACTGACGGAGGCGGGGGACGCGCCGACGGTTGCTGATTTTTCGCCGCCGGATGAGCCGCCTCCCGAGCGGCCCAAGCCCGAAAGTGGGCGTCCCTGGCTGCAACGCATCAAATAGGGACGCTGCTGGCGGTCAACGCACCAATAAGGGGAAAAATCATGGCTGATTTTTCCCCTTTTCATGGTTTAGTCGGGTTTTCTCAGGTGGCATGGCTGTTGCTGAGAAGCTGCCGAGAGGAAAACCATGCGTTCTGAAATCAAATCAACTTGTTGTTATTGTGGGGTCGGTTGCGGGGTCCTGATCGCGGTCGACGATGAAAAAATCGTCGGATTACGCGGTGACCCAGAACACCCTGCCAATCGTGGGCGGTTGTGCACCAAAGGGGCGACCTTGCCGCTCAGTCTGGGGCAGGCGCAACGACTCGAGTATCCGGAATTTCGCGCACAACGCGGCGTGGCGGGGCAGCGCTTGAGCTGGGATGCCGCGCTCGACCAGGCGGCGGATCGATTCGCTGAGGTGATTTCGCGCCACGGGCCAGATGCCGTGGCGTTTTATATTTCCGGTCAATTGATGACCGAGGATTACTACGTTTTCAACAAGCTGGCCAAAGGCTTGATCGGGACCAATAACGTCGATACCAATTCACGACTGTGCATGTCCTCGGCAGTGGCCGGTTACAAACAGACGTTGGGTGTGGATGCACCGCCTTGCAGCTACGAGGATATCGGGTTGGCATCGACGATCCTGATCGCCGGTGCCAACCCGGCGGTTGCGCATCCCATCGTTTTTCGCGCCATCGAAGATGCTCGCGCCGCCAATCCGGCACTCAAGATCGTGGTCGTCGACCCGCGACGCTCGGAAACTGCGGAAATTGCCGACCTCCATCTGGCACTCCAGCCGGGGACCGACGTGGTGCTGTTCAACGGCTTGCTGCAGGTCATGATTGCCGAGCAGTTGATTGACCCGGCGTACATCGCGGCGCATACCGAAGGTTTTGCCGAACTGGCTGCACTGCTGGCTGATTTCACGCCGGCCGTGGTCGCCGAACGTTGCGGTTTGGCCGTCGTCGACATTGTTCAGGCGGCACGCTGGTTTGCCAGCAATGGCCCGGCCCTGTCCTTGTACTGTCAAGGGCTCAATCAATCCGCACATGGCACGCACAATAATGCGGCGCTGATCCATCTCCATCTAGCGACCGGGCACATTGGTCAGCCAGGGGCAGGGCCATTCTCGCTGACCGGGCAGCCGAATGCCATGGGCGGGCGTGAGGTGGGGGGCATGGCCAATCTGCTGTCAGCTCACCGTGATCTGGCCAATGCCGAGCATCGGGCCGAGGTGGCTCGCCTGTGGGGGATTCCCGAGGTGCCAGCGCAGCCGGGCAAAACTGCGGTCGACTTGTTCCAGGCCATCGAAACCGGCCAGATCAAGGCGGTCTGGATTGCCTGCACCAACCCGGCGCAGTCGCTACCACAACAACATCGCGTCCGGGCCGCCCTGGCCGCAGCGGATTATGTGGTTGTTCAGGAAGCATATGCCACGACCGATACGGTGGCTTACGCCGACCTGCTCTTGCCTGCGACCAGCTGGGGGGAGAAGGAAGGGACGGTGACCAATTCCGAACGTTGCATTACCCGCGTCCAGGCCGCCGTAGCCGGTCCGGGCGAGGCGAAGCACGACTGGGCAATTGCTACCGAGTTTGCCCGTCGGCTGGGTGAAAAACTGGCCCATCCTGCGGTCGACCGCTTGTTTCCGTATGAAAGTGCGGAAGCAGTCTTTAACGAACACCGACAAAGCACGATCGGTCGCGATCTCGATATCGGTGGCTTATCCTATGCCCGTCTGGAAAATGAGGGGCCGCAGCAATGGCCTTGTCCGGATCAGGCACCGGGTCGTCGCCGTCTGTATACCGATGGCCGTTTCCCAACACCCAGTGGTCGAGCCCGCTTCGTCAAGCTTGGCGATACGACGACGGCGGACGCTTTGGGTCCGACGCAGCCGATCAGCCTGCTCAGCGGCCGTTTGCGCGATCAATGGCATGGCATGAGCCGAACCGGCAATTTGCCGCGCCTGTTCAACCTGGATAGTGAACCCCTGCTGGGCATGCATCCGGATGACATGGCAGTACGTGCCTTGCGAGACGGCATGGTCGCCGAGGTGCGCAATGCACGTGGTCAATTTGCGGTGCGCGTTGCGGCCGATCATCGCCTGCAAGCCGGGCAGGCCTGGTTGCCGATGCACTGGGGTAGCCAGTTCATGAATTCGCCAGGGGTCAACACCTTGACCAGCAGTGCGGTCGATCCCTATTCGCAGCAGCCCGAGTTGAAACATGCCGCTGTAGAGATTACAGCGCTCGACCTGCCGTATCCGCTAACCATCATCCGGCGCTGTGCCGATGTGTCCAGTGCGCGGACCTTGGCACAGCGTCTGCAAGGGCTGCTGGCCCGTTTTCCCTATGCGACACTGGGCCTGTATGGTCGCAGCAACGCTTTGGTGGTTCTGCGTCTGGCGCTGGCCGCTGCACCGTCGGCCGAGCTGCTGGCCGAGCTTGATGCGGCTGCCGATTTCAGCGCCAGTGCCGGCAGCATCGAGTTTCATGATGCGGCCCGCGGTGTCCATAAGCTGGCCTGGGTGGTCGATGGTTTGCTGGCCGGTGTTCGGCTGGCGGGTGAAGATGCCGCGCAAGCCTGGCTGAAGCCTGCACTGGCCGAGGATGAGCTGAGCAGCGAATTGCTGCGTCTGGCGCTGGCGCCGTCAGCGCGGACACCAATTCCGGTGGCGCCGCGGCACATTGTTTGTAAGTGCGCCGATATCAGCGACCAGCAAATCATCGAAGCCTTTGCCACTGGCGCCGACTTGGCCGGAGTACAGGAACGTTTCAAGTGCGGTACCTTCTGCGGTTCGTGCTTGCCGGCGATCAAACGCATGGCCGCAGATCATTTACAAAAACAACCAGCTGCCGCCTGAGTTGTTGGGGAGGAGACCCATGAGTTACACGCAATTTATTAAGGAGATCGGCCGTGGCGCCCAGGGGGCCCGCGACTTGTCGCTGGATGATGCCCGACAGTTGTACGCTGCCATGTTGGACGGTGGGGTGCCGGATCTTGAACTGGGCGCACTGATCCTTGGCCTGCGGGTCAAGGGAGAGTCGCTGGAAGAAATGTTGGGCTTTTTGCTGGCGGTGGACGAGCGGACCCATCGTCTCGACCTGCCACATGGCCGGGTGCGGCCGGTTGTCTTGCCGACCTATAACGGGGCACGCAAAGAGGCGAATCTGACACCCTTGCTGGCCTTGCTGCTCCAACGCTTTGGTGTGCCGGTTGTGGTTCATGGCCTGCTGGAAGGTTTTGGCCGGGTGACGTCAGCGCATGTTTTCCGCGAGTTGGGGGTGATGCCGGCGACGTCATCGCATCAGGCGCAAACCATGCTGGACGAAAAGGGTTTGGTTTTTTTGCCGCTGACGGCTTTCTGCCCCGGTATTCACAACCTGCTGGCGCTGCGCAGCCGCATGGGTGTGCGCAACAGCGCACACAGCCTGGTCAAACTGCTTAACCCGTTTGCCGGTGATGCCTTGCTGGTGGCACCGGCCACGCATCCTGAGTTTATTGATCTGATGCGGCAGATCCTGCTGGCCCGCAATGACCGGGCATTGTTGCTTCGCGGCACCGAAGGTGAGCCTTATGCCAATCCCAAGCGTCGGCCCAAATTGGAGTTCATTCACGATGGGGTCAGTGACGTTTTGTTCGAGGCCGAGCATGACAGTTTGCGCGCCTTGCCGCATCTGCCCGATGCGAGTGATGCGGCAAGCACGGCGCGCTGGATCCGGCGGGTTCTCGACAAGCAGACGCCTTTGCCCAAGCCGCTGGCCAATCAGTTGGCCTGTTGCTTGTTTGCCAGCGGCTATGCCGAAGACTTCAACCAGGCCAAGGCGATTGTCGCGGTCGAGGCCACGGGTTTGCTGGTTGGCGGGAATTAAGCGAGCGTGCACCGGGGCAGCGCATCGCTGCCCGAATCTGGTGCATTTGTTTTGCGGTCAACAAGTTAAATTTCATAAAAATCATTAAGTTACGATTCTGGCACAAGCCATGCTTTAGTTAATTCATCACAGCGAATCAACCGCCAACGGGGGCGGTCCGATGGCAACGACGTCATGCGCTGATACAAATTGCACCTTTGGGTGCGCGCAACGTTGGAGCCCGAAAAATGAGCAAACCCCGTCTTGTCCTGATTGGCAACGGCATGGCCGGTGTCCGTACCATCGAAGAACTGTTGAAAATCGCTCCCGATCATTACGAGATCACGATTTTCGGCGCGGAACCTCACCCCAATTACAACCGCATCCTGCTCTCACCGGTCCTGGCTGGTGAAATGAGCCTGCCCGAGATCGTGCTCAACGAACTCGATTGGTATCGCGAGCACGGCATCACCCTGCACACGGGCAAGCAGATTGTCCGTATCGACCGCGCTCGCCGCATGGTGGTCGCTGATGACGGCAGCGAGGCGCCTTATGATCGCCTGCTGGTCGCCACCGGGTCGACGCCGTTCGTCTTACCGATTCCTGGCAACGACTTGCCCGGTGTGATCGGCTATCGCGATATCAAGGACACCGACGAGATGATCGAGGCGGCGCGCCACAAGCACGCGGTGGTGATCGGTGGCGGTTTGCTCGGTCTGGAAGCGGCCAATGGCCTGAAGTTGCGCGGCATGGATGTGACGGTGGTCCATCTGGGTCCCTGGTTGCTGGAGCGGCAGCTGGATGAAGTGGCCGGCAAGATGCTGCAAAAGTCGCTGGAAGACAAAGGCCTGAAATTCCTGCTGCAGAAGCAGACCGAGGCCTTGCTGCCTGGTGAAGGGGGGCGGGTTGGTAGCGTGCGCTTTAAGGATGGTATGCAGATTGCCGCTGATCTGGTGGTAATGGCGGCGGGTATTCGCCCCAACTACGCACTGGCCGAGCAGTCCGGCATCTATTGCAACCGTGGCATCGTGGTGAATGACACGATGCAGACCTATGATCCAAAAATTTATGCCGTGGGCGAGTGTGTCAGCCACCGGGGGATTGCCTACGGCCTGGTGGCGCCGCTATTTGAGCAGGCCAAAGTCGCGGCGAATCATCTGGCGGGCTTCGGGATTAGCCGCTATGTCGGCTCGGTGACTTCGACCAAATTGAAAGTGACCGGCATCGACTTGTTCTCGGCCGGCGACTTCATGGGCGGCGAGGCAACCGATGACATCCTGCTTAATGATCCAGCGGGGGGTGTGTACAAGAAGCTGGTGCTGAAGAACAACCGTCTGGTTGGGGCCGTGCTGTATGGCGACACCTCGGAAGGGCCGTGGTATTTCCAGTTGATCAAGGATGAGCGCGATGTGCACGACATCCGGGATCAACTGATTTTTGGGCAGTCCCTGGTTGGTGATGCGGGCCACCAGGGCGAAAGTCGTGCCGCATCCATGCCGGACAGCGCCGAAGTCTGCGGCTGTAACGGGGTTTGCAAGGGCACCATCGTCAAGGCGATCAAGGAGCAAGGGCTCTTTTCGCTTGATGAGGTCAAGAAACACACCAAGGCTGCTTCGTCTTGTGGTTCGTGTTCCGGGCTGGTCGAACAAATTTTGTCATCGACCATCGGTGGGGCCTATACGCCGGCAGCGTCGGACAAGAAGCCGATTTGCGCCTGCACCGAACATTCGCACGACAAGGTGCGACAGAGCATTCGTGATGAACATCTGACCACCAAGGAGATGGTTTTTGCCGAAATGGGCTGGTTGACCGCAAATGGTTGTGACAAGTGCCGCCCGGCGATCAATTACTACCTGATCTCGACCTGGCCGCATGAAGCCAAGGATGACCCCCAATCGCGCCTGATCAACGAACGTTCGCACGCCAATATTCAGAAAGATGGCACCTACTCGGTGGTGCCGCGGATGTGGGGTGGCCTGACCACGCCGGCCGAATTGCGGGCGATTGCTGATGTGGCCGAAAAATTTCAGGTGCCGACCGTCAAGGTCACCGGCGGTCAGCGCATCGACCTGCTTGGCATCAAGAAGGCGGATTTGCCGGCTGTCTGGGCTGATCTGAATGCAGCGGGCATGGTCTCCGGTCACGCCTACGGCAAGTCGATCCGCACCGTCAAAACCTGCGTCGGGGCCGAACATTGCCGCTTTGGTACCCAGTTGGCGATGGATCTCGGCGTCAAGTTGGAGAAGATGCTGTTCGACATGTACGCGCCGCACAAGGTCAAACTGGCCGTCTCCGGCTGCCCGCGCAACTGCGCCGAGGCCGGGATCAAGGACGTCGGCGTGATTGGGGTTGATTCGGGTTACGAACTGTATGTCGGCGGTAACGGTGGTATCAAAACCGAAGTTGCCCAGTTTCTGTGCAAGGTGAAGACGGACGAGGAGGTGATGGAATATGGTGGTGCCTTCCTGCAGCTCTACCGCGAGGAAGCCCGTTATCTGGAGCGTACCTGTCACTGGCTGGAGCGGGTCGGTCTGGATTACGTCAAGGGTCTGATGGTGGACGATGCCGACAATCGCCGCGCGCTGCATGAACGCCTGCTGGCGGCCTTGAAGGATGCCAAGGACCCGTGGCAAACCAGCCGCGAAGGGGCGGCACTCAAACAATTCATCCCGATCGCGGTCGACGCCTGAAAAACAGAAAAAGAGGACATCTCATGAGCAACTGGATTGAAATTTGCCCGCTGGACGATATTCCGCGCCTCGGTTCGCGCATCGTGCAACGGAAAAGCGGTGGCGATATCGCCATCTTTCGCACCGCCGATGACACAGTATTTGCCCTGCACGACAAGTGTCCGCACAAGGGCGGGCCCTTGTCGCAGGGCCTGGTACATGGTCAGCGAGTGACCTGCCCGCTGCATGGCTGGAACATTGGCCTGGCCGATGGGCAAGCGCTTGCGCCGGATGTGGGCGGCTGTGATCGTTTTGCTGTTCAGGTGGATGAAAACCGGATGGTCCGGATCAGCGTCTAGGCATGGGGTACCCGATGAAACGTCGACAATTCCTGGGCATGCTGCTCGCTGGCCCGCTCTTGTCCGCCCCTTCGTGGGCGGCCGAGAGCGAGTTGGCGATTGGCGCGGCAATTAACAAGGCCGGGCGGCAGCGCATGCTGTCGCAACGGATTGCCAAGGCCTATACCATGCGTTTGCTCGGCGTGGTGCCACGTCAGGCCGAGCAACTTCAAGCACGCTCCCGGCAGCTCTTCGAGGCACAACTCGGTGAATTGCAGCAGTTGGCGCCGACGCCGGCAATCAAGCAGGGACAGCTCGATTTACGGCAGGCCTGGGAGGGCTACCGTGCCTTGCTGGATCAGGAGGCCAGCGTCCAGCAATTGCCAGCCGTCCTGGCGGCTGCCGACAAAACCTTGCTGGCGGCGCATGCCCTGACCGGTCAGTACGAAAAAATGGCCAACAGTTCGGCGGGGCAGTTGGTGAATATTTCCGGTCGGCAACGCATGCTGTCGCAGCGTTTGGCCAAGTGCTATTTCGTTGCCCAGGCCGGTTTGAACTCATCACAATTTCAGACCGAGTTGGCGACGGCGCATCGTGAGTTTGCCAAAGGCCTGGCCGTGCTGAATCAGACGCCAGAGAATACGCCGGAGATCCGCCAGGAACTGGCCTTGGCTAACATGCAATGGCTTTTTTTCGAGCAGGCCCTGAACGGCAGCGAGCGGGAGCGCGAATTGGCACAACGCAATGTGGCAACGACCAGCGAACGCTTGCTTGAGGTGATGGATGGTCTGACCGCGCGTTACGAGAAACTGGTACGTAGTTGAGCATGGGCCGGTTTGTTTGAGTAGTCAGGCGAACCTGGCGACCTCTTTGGGGTCTGAATCCGCTAACCTGCGAATTTTTGACGACCGACGAGACTGCTCATGACTACTGCGCTGCTACTTTTTGCCCACGGGGCCCGCGATCCGGAATGGGCTCAACCATTGCAGCGGGTCAAAGCGGCCATTCAGGCGCAGCGCCCCGGGCAATTGGTTGAATTGGCTTTTCTGGAATTCATGGCCCCGGATTTGCCTGCTGCGGCATCGCAGCTGGTGGCGGCCGGCGCCCAACGCATTCAAGTGCTGCCGATGTTCATTGCCCAGGGCGGGCATCTGAAGCGGGACTTGCCGCAGTTGATCGATCGCTTGCGGTCGACCTGGCCGCAAGTCGAATTTATGCTCGCCCCGGCGGTTGGCGAGGATGCGCGCGTCAGCACTGCGATGGCAGCCGTGGCGCTGGATTTTGTTGGCTAGGATTTTGCTTAGAATCTTGCCATGTTACGCGTTCTCATCATTGACGAATCCCGCAGCCGGGCCGGAGAAATCTGTGCCGGACTTGCCCTTGCCGGCTACCAGGTGGCGGCCATCCTGGCTGACTCCGCCAACCTGACGGCTGAGGTTGAGAAACTGCAGCCAGATGTCATCCTGATCGATACCGAAAGCCCCAGTCGCGACACGCTGGAAAACCTGGCCGTGGTGCATAAAAACATGCCACGCCCGGTGGTCATCTTTACCCAGGAAGACGGTCAGGATGCGATCCGCGATGCGGTTAAAGCGGGTGTTTCGGCCTATATCGTCGATGGTTTGGACCCGCGGCGGATCAAACCGATCGTTGATGTGGCACGGGCCCGCTTTGAGGGCACGCAGGCCATGCGGCGCGAACTCGATGATATTTCCCGCAAATTGTCTGACCGCAAGCTGGTCGACAAGGCCAAGGGCATTCTGATGAAAGCCCGGGGTCTGGACGAAGAAGCGGCCTACCACGCCATGCGCAAGCTGGCCATGGAGCGCGGCCAGAACATGGCCAAGGTGGCGCGCGACGTTATCGACATGGCCAAGGTTCTGCTCTGAGCTTGGCGCTGGCCGTGATGGCGGTCCCCGATGTTGTGCGAAATCTTCCCGTGCTGCACTGCAACAGTGCGATGCAGTTTGCGGTCAACGACCCGGGTGTTCGAGTTTTTATAAATAATCGTTTTTTTTCAATGTTCTAGCGTCTTTTTTGGCAAGCTGGCACGGCGGTTGCATTAAGAAGCTCATCGCACGGTCAAAGGCGGCCGGGCACAAACCGGGAGTTCCGGTTCAAGGACAATGGCGTCCATCCTCGCTACCCTGTGTGGCCTGGATGTGACGCCTTTTTTATTTTTAGCCATCAGGAGTCTATGCAATGGAAGATAAAAAACTGGCTGCAACAGCCCCCGTATCGACCAAGCGTCGCGATTTTGTTACTGCTGCCCTGGGAGCCTCCCTTATGTCCATGGTCCCCCCCGGTGTTCGTAGCGCAGCCTGGGCTGCGGGTTCGGATGCCCCCGAAAAGAAGGAAGTCCGCATTGGCTTCATCCCGCTGACCGATTGCGCCTCGGTTGTGATGGCGGCGGTCAATAAATTTGACGAAAAGTACGGCATCAAGATCATCCCGACCAAGGAAGCATCCTGGGCCGGCGTCCGCGACAAACTGGTCAACGGCGAACTCGATGCGGCGCACGTCCTGTACGGCCTGATCTACGGCGTGCATCTGGGCATTGGTGGCCCGAAAAAGGACATGTCGGTTTTGATGACCCTGAATAACAACGGCCAAGGCCTCAGCTTGTCGCGCAAGCTGGCCGACAAGGGCGCGGTTAATCTTGAGTCGCTGGTCGGCTTGATGAAGAAGGAGCCGCGCGAATATACCTTTGCCCAGACTTTTCCGACGGGTACGCACGCCATGTGGTTGTACTACTGGCTGGCCTCTGCCGGGGTCAACCCAATGAAAGATGTCAAATCCATCGTCGTGCCGCCACCGCAGATGGTCGCCAATGCGCGCGTCGGTGCCATGGATGGTTTCTCGGTCGGCGAACCGTGGAATCACCGCGGCATCATGGATGGGGTGTCGATCCACGCCGCCAGTTCGCAGGATGTTTGGAAGGATCACCCGGAAAAGGTGTTGGGCACCACCGCTGAATTCGCCCAAAAATATCCGAATACCGCTCGCGCCATGATCATGGCCATTCTCGATGCCAGCCGCTGGATCGATTCGAGCATCAGTAACCGGATGAAGATGGCCGAAACCATCGCCGCCAAGTCTTACGTCAATACCAGCGTTAATGTCATCAACGAACGCATTCTGGGGCGTTACCAGAATGGTCTGGGCAAGACCTGGGACGATCCGAACCACATGAAGTTCTTCAACGATGGCGCGGTCAACTTCCCCTACCTGTCGGATGGCATGTGGTTCCTGACCCAGCACAAGCGTTGGGGTTTGCTTGAAAAGCATCCGGATTACCTGGCCGTGGCCAAACAGATCAACCAGATTGAGCTGTACAAGCAGGCTGCAGCGCAGGTTGGTGTGAATGTGCCGAAGAGCCCGATGCGCTCGTCCAAGCTGATCGACGGCGTGGTTTGGGATGGTAGCAATCCGGCCAAATATGCCGACGGATTCAAGGTCAAGGTTTGATCATTCATTGCCCCGCCGCCCCTGGCGGCGGGGCTAGGATCAGGAGATTGCCATGAGCACCCTCACGATGAACGATGGTTTTTCCGGCGAACTGCCGGTCGACCGCAGCACGACCGTAACGACCTCCACCGAGGTGCCGACGGCCAAGGAAATGACGATGGAACAAACGACTACAGTCAAGGCAGTCGACGCCGGCCCTTCTTTCACCGAAATGCTGGCAACGATGGGCCGCGCCGTGCTGCCTCCCCTTCTCGGCCTTTTGTTGTTGATCGGGGTCTGGTATGTGGCAACCCTGAATGGTGGCGCGATCCCCGGACCGTCCGTAGTCTGGGATGCCGCCCTCAACCTGTTCGCCGACCCTTTTTACGATAATGGACCCAACGACCAAGGCATCGGCTGGAATGTGCTGGCGTCGCTGGAGCGCGTCGGGATCGGTTTTGGTCTGGCGGCCCTGGTCGGCATTCCGATGGGTTTCATGATTGGCCGTTTCGCTTTCTTGGCCAATATGGTGAATCCCATCATCAGCCTGCTGCGCCCGGTGTCGCCGCTTGCCTGGTTGCCGATTGGTCTGCTGGTTTTTCAGCGGGCGGACCCGGCGGCAACCTGGACCATCTTCATCTGCTCGATCTGGCCGATGATCATGAACACGGCCCAGGGCGTACAGCGCGTGCCGCAGGATTATCTGAATGTGGCCCGCGTGCTCGATCTGTCGGAGTGGAAGATCGTCACCAAAATTTTGTTCCCAGCGGTATTGCCTTACATGCTGACCGGTATTCGCCTGTCCATCGGCACGGCCTGGTTGGTGATCGTTGCGGCAGAAATGCTGACCGGCGGCGTCGGGATCGGTTTCTGGGTGTGGGACGAGTGGAACAACCTCAAGGTCGAACACATCATCATCGCCATCTTCATCATCGGTATCGTCGGCCTGATTCTTGAACAGGCGCTGATCCTGCTGGCCAAGAAGCTGACCAAAGAAGCATCCTGAGCGGAGCAAACATCATGGAAAAATTTGTACAAATCGACCGTGTCGGCCAGACCTTTGATACCAAGAAGGGCAAGTTTGTCGCCCTGCGCGATATCGACCTGAGCTTGCGCCGTGGTGAATTCGTCGCCCTGATCGGCCACTCCGGTTGCGGCAAGTCCACGCTGCTCAACCTGATCGCCGGCCTAACCAAACCGACGACCGGTGTGTTGCTGTGCGATGGGCGGGAAATCGCCGGTCCGGGTCCGGAGCGGGCGGTGGTTTTTCAGAACCACAGCCTGCTGCCCTGGCTGACCTGTTTCGAGAACATCTACCTGGCAGTCGAGAGGGTGTTCAGCCAGAAGGAAGGCAAGCCGAAACTGAAGGCGCGGACGCAAGCCGCGATCGACATGGTCGGCCTGGCCCATGCCGCGCACAAGTATCCTCATGAAATTTCGGGCGGGATGAAGCAGCGGGTGGGCATTGCCCGCGCCTTGTCCATGGAACCGAAAGTTTTGCTGATGGACGAGCCTTTTGGTGCGCTGGATGCATTGACTCGCGCCAAACTGCAGGACGAGTTGATGAAAATCTGCGAAAAAACGCAGGCGACGGTGGTCATGGTGACGCACGATGTCGACGAGGCCGTCTTGTTGTCGGATCGCATTGTCATGATGACCAACGGCCCGGCAGCGACCATCGGCGAGATTCTCGAGGTCAATCTGCCCCGGCCGCGCGCCCGTCTTGAACTGGCCAACGATCCGGCCTACATCCAGTGCCGTGCCGCCGTGCTGCGTTTCCTCTACGAAAAGCAGGCACACGTCGAGAAAATGGCCGCCTGACCCATTGCCGCTGTGAGATGGCCTGCTTGGGCAGGTCGCGACAAGCAGCCCGTATGCTCACGCAACGGGCTGTTTTTACGCGGTAACGGTTGGTAGCGGGTGCGTTCGCTGCAGGTGTTCGTAGGTTTGCAGCAAGGCCTGTACGTGTTCGTTCTGACCGCAGTCGATCGCATGCTGCATGTTCTCGATCAACATGCCGTGCAGGCGGCAGACGCCCTCCGGCGTACACAGCAAAGCTTCGCTCATTTCAGCAGCGATGGTCATGGGAATGTGTTCGTGTTCGGCAATGGCCTCAATCTCGCCTTGGTCGAGATCGCAGTAATCCAGGACATCTTGCATCGACAACATGATTTCCTCCGTTTTGTGTGCGGTGAATTGAGCATGGGTTTGTTGTCGTTGTTCTGTCCGCCTTGTCATTTTTATCGGTGGCGGATTACTTTATTTGTAGCAGGGCGTGCCGTTATTACAAGATGGTGACGGCTTAGAAGCGCAGCGTGTCCGCCGCCGGGTGGGCGGCTTGCAGGCGTTGGAGGCTGTCCTGCAATTTCAGCCGTGTCGCCGTTTTGAGTTGCGCGGCGCGCTCAGCCAACTCGCTGAAACTGACATCGACCCCCGCACCGCCATGTGCGAACAACTGGGTGTTGCCACTGGCGCAGGGCGGCAAGATGCAGGTTTTGCCATCAAAGGTCTTTTGAATACGGTCGACGCTGCTGGCAAAGCCTTTTTCACGCAGCAAATTGACGCAAAACAGCCCGTTGGGCGTCAGCCGGGCGCGGCACGCCTGGTAAAAGGGCTGGCTGTCGAGAATGCCGGGGCGGCCATGTGCATCGAAACCATCGGACAGAATCAGGTCGAATGAAGGCCCGCCGGCCAGGATGTAATCTGCCGCGCAGCCGATGCGAACCCGTAGCCGCGCATCCTCGGGGAGCCTGAAATACTGGCGGGCGATGAACTCGACCTGCGGGTTGATTTCGACCGCGGTGATCTTGCAGTCAGGCAGATAACGATAAATGAAACGGGCCAGCGAACCGGCGCCCAGGCCGACCAGCAAGGCCGAGCGCGGCCAGGTCAGTGGTTCGCGCAACAGCAGCGAAAACATCATTTCACGGGTGTATTCGAGTTCCAGCGACCACGGGCGGGCAATCCGCATGGCCCCTTGAACCCACTCGGAGCCAAAGTGCAGGTAGCGAACGCCATCGGCTTCGCTGATATCGACTGGGTGTTTGGGGAGCGGGCGGGAATTTTTCATGAAATTAGTTCGTTATCGTGTTCATCGAGCCAGGGCGGTGATGTTCTGGCGCAGGTTCTCAGTCAATTCATGGGCGATTTTCTTCAGCGTGTCGTCGGACAGTTCGAGCACAGCGGATTCGTTATCGGCCAGCGCGTCATAGAAGAGGACTTCATCTTCAGTCAGTCCCAGTTGCTCGCCCCGCTGGGTTGCCGCGCGGAATTTATGTGCCATCTCGATCAGTTCTTCAATCACTTGCGCAGTCTCGATGGCGCGGTTCTGGTAACGCTTGATGACGTTGGTCAGTAATTCGCTGAACTTCTTTCTCTGCACCAGATTGCCGGCAAAGCGGCTTTTGATCTCACCTTCGAGCAAGCGCTCCAGCAGTTCAACCGCCAGATTGCGCTCGGGCAGGTTTTTCACCTCCGCGAGGAAGGCGTCATCCAGAATGCCGATGTTCGGCTTGTCGAGGCCGACCGCATCGAAAATATCCCCCACCTCCTCCGAAAACGGCACCCAGAAGACGTTGACCTCTTTGTAGTAATCGCGGTCTTCGAGTTCCTCGGCCAACAAGGCGTCGTCGCAATCGTGCAGGAAATAGTCGTCGGCCTCGTCGGCAAAGCGCCGGGTGAGTTCGCTGCGGCGGGCGGCGAAGGTGTCGGAGATGTACTTGAGGAAAATCAAGCCAAGGACGAGGTGCTTGTATTCCGCCGCGTCCATGTTGGCGCGGAGTTTGTCGGCAGTGGCCCAAAGGGTTTTCTTGATGTCGTCGAGCATGGCTTTTCTCTGGCTGGGCAAGCGCCGGGAGTTTGCCAGGCTATGCCATCCAATTGGCGCCCCCACCCGGAATCGAACCAGGAATTGCTCCTTAGGAGGGAGCCGTTATATCCATTTAACTATGGAGGCGAAGCGCGGTTTGGCAGGGGCGCATTGTACCGCAGGCGATGCCTCGGGAAAGGGCAGGCAGGGACGTTTGGACAATTTCAGATGTTC
>JAQTXC010000067.1 GCA_028689015.1 Dechloromonas sp.
AATTATGCGAATTCGAGGTTTGGTCGTTTGGAATAGGTTATCGAAAATTAAATGACGCCACTGCGAGCGTAGTCTGCGGACAGCGGCGTCTAGTCACCCAGTGACTTGTCTTTGATGGTGTGCTCAACGGCCGCGGCCTGCTCCGGGTCCCATGCCTTGGCGCATGCCTGCACCTTGGGCTGCAGGGGTATCGGGCAATGTCAGCCCACGCTCGCTGGCACGCTTTTCCATTTGCTCGTGGTGTTCCTGGCGAAGCTGTTGGCGGGCGTCAGGCGATTGTGCTGCGTTCATTTTTACCCGTTGTTCCAGACGCTCCTGCTGGGTCATCAGTTGGCTGCCACGAACCGTGGTGTCAGTAGCAACGGCATTCAGACTGAGCAAGCTGACTGTCATCGCTGACAGTAGGATTTTTATGGTGTTGTTGGTCATTTTCGTTCTCCTGGCTGGATAGAAATTACGCAAGCAATCTGCGAAACCTGAAGTGCTTTTGCAATGTTGTACTCAAGCCTTCAATTCAGTTATAGCCCTGAAATGATCAAAAACAGGGGTAGCAACAAAGTGTTGCAACTGGATATCTATTTCATCTGAATTGTGACGGATTTTTCTGAGCGGCCGCCGTGCTGGCGCAGCAGGTCGGCGATGTCGGTATTTTTTGCCTTGAGGGCGATGTCGACCGCGGTTTCGCCAGTGTCCATGGTCCGGGTGGGATCTGCCTGACGAGCCAGCAAATCGCGAATGATATCCAGCTGGCCGCTACGGGCTGCAATCATCAGTGGTGTCATGCCATTTTCGCTGACTGCATTGACATCGCTGCCCTGCGCGATCAAGTAGCGGGCAATGTCGGTATGACCACCAAAAATGGCATAGGCCAGCGCCGTCCAGCCTGTCGAGTCGGCGTCAGCCCCAGCGTCTACCAGCAGTTTGACAACCGGGAGATGGCCACGTAAGGCGGCCAGGCGCAATGCGGTGTCGCCGGCGGCATTACGGGCATTCAGGCGAGCCCGGTTCTTGACCAGGAAACTGGCAGTTTGTAGATGGCCATCACGCGCCGCCAGCATCAACAGGGTATTGCCTTCGATGTCTGTGCTGTTGATTGAGGCGCCCTGCCCGACCAGTTGTCGGACCTCGTCGGTGTCGCCGCTCTTGGCCCCGCTGATCAAGTCATCATAGGTGGCCGCGGACAAGGGGGCGGCGGCCAGCATGCCGCCAATGAGAAGGGTTAGGAACTGTTTTTTCATGAATGGGCGGGCGGCTGGGCGTGGCGGAACAGGGTGTGGAAGTTCTGCTTGGTCGCGACACTGACGGCTTCAAGCGAAATTTCGCGCAGGCGGGCAATTTCTTCAGCGACGTGGCGTACGTAGGATGGCTCGTTCTGCTTGCCGCGATAAGGCGTGGGGGCCAGATAGGGGGCATCGGTTTCAATCAGCATTCGATCAAGCGGGCAGCGTTGCGCCACTTCTTTGACGATGCTGGCATTTTTGAATGTAACGATGCCGGAAAAGGAGAGATAAAACCCCAAGTCGAGCGCCTGCTGGGCGATCTCCCAATTTTCGGTGAAACAATGCATGACACCGCCAACTGTCTCAGCGCCCTCCTCGCGCAGCACCTGCAAGGTGTCCGCTGCTGATTCACGAGTATGGATGATGAGCGGCTTGGCGCACTGACGGGCAGCGCGAATGTGGGTGCGAAAACGATCACGCTGCCATGCAGGACGGTCCTTGTGCCAGTAGTAATCCAGTCCCGTTTCGCCAATGCCAATCACCTTGGGGTGGTTGGCCAGTGCCAGGAGCTGAGCTTCATCTGGTTCGGCTACATCGGTGTATTCCGGATGGACGCCAACCGTGGCATAGAGTCGGGGCGAGCTTTCTGCAATTCCAAGGACTTTGGGGAAGTCCTCAAGATTGACGCCGATGCAGACGGCCGCGCCAACGCCATTGTCTTGCATGCGTTGCAGCACGGTGGGCAATTGCTCGGCCAGCCCTGGAAAATCAAGGTGGCAATGTGAATCGATCAGCATGGGATGCTTACAAGGTGTGCGTTGGGCGCGAGGATTGCAAGACGCCGCCAAGCAGTGCTTCGATCTTGCGACGGGCTTCGATGCCACTCTCGTCCGGGTTGAAATGAACGCCTATTCCTTGCGCCCGGCCATTCTGGGCACCCGCCGGTGTCAGCCAGATGACCGAGCCGGCAATCGGCAGTTTGGTCGGATCGTCCATCAGCGACAGCAGCATGAAGACTTCATCGCCCAGGTGATAGGGGCGTGTTGTCGGAATGAAAATGCCGCCATGACGCAGGTGTGGCATGAAGGCCGCATAAAGGGCGGATTTTGAGTTGATGTTCAGTGACAGAACACTGGGACGCTGGGGAACAGGTTTGACTTCACTCATCGTCGATCAACGCTTAAACAGGCCTCGGTAGTCCAGCAGGACGCCTTCCAGAAACAAGCGGGCATTGAGCGGTTGCTCGGCCTCCTGGCGGCGAAGATGCATGGCACGGTACAGATTGATGGTACGAATGCCCGGGATCATAGCAGCCAGGGCGGCCAATTGCTTTTCCCGGGCGAGAAAATAACGGGCTGCTTGCCCACATTGCAGCAGGCTAAGATCAACCAGCCATTTTTGCAGGGCTTCGATCACCTGTTTCAACAAAAGTTGACCTTTGCTGTCTTTGATCGCCTTGTCCAGCATCCCCGCCAGGGCTAAAACATCCAGTTGAGCACCGCTCGCCAAACGTTCGCTAAGCGTCTCCAGCCAGCCATGCTGCCCGGCCGTAGCCATGTCGATCGCCTGGCGCGGCGATCCGCCTGCCAAGGCCAGCCAGTGCGCGGCATCGGCAATGCTGGCCTGCTGCAAGGCGGATGTGGCTCGCGCCAGGTTGGGTACGGGCACCGGAACCACCTGGCAGCGACTTCGGATGGTGGGTAGCAGACGGTTAGGTTCGCTGGAAACCAATAAAAACAAGGTATCTGGCGGCGGTTCTTCAAGTGTTTTAAGAATTGAATTAGCGGTACTGCGATTCATCGCTTCGGCCGGATTGACGATCAAAACCCGCAAGCCACCGCGATGACTACCCACACCGAGAAATTCGTCCAGTGCTCGCACCTGGTCTATGGTGATCTGCTGGCTGGGTTTTTTCTTGCCCTCCTCCACCTCACCCTCAGTCGCCAGCGCTTCCGGTTGCAGCAGGCGAAAATCAGGATGATTGCCCTGGGAAAACCAGTTGCAAGCCAGGCAAGTGCCGCAGGCCTGCTGTGCCCTTCCCGGGGCTTCGCACAGCAAGGCTGCTGCAAAGTGACGGGCCAGTTCAAATTTACCCAAGCCATTCTGGCCGATTAGCAGCAAGGCATGCGGCAGGCGTTGCCGTCGTTCCTGAAGCGCTTGCCAGACTGGATTGTGAAGTTCAATAACATTCATATTCATAGGCTTGAAATCAATACTTCAAGTGATTTCCTGATGAGTTCGATGCTTTGATTGGCATCAATCAGGCGAATGCGGCGCGTCTGGCTGTGAGCGCGTTCAAGATAAGCTTGGCGGACTCGTTCATGAAAATCGGCTTTTTCCTGCTCGAATTTGTCGAGTACCCGCTGGGCTCGAATAATCCGTTCGCGCGCCACATCGAGTGGCAGATCAAACAGCAGGGTCAGGTCGGGTTGGCGATGTTCGTGCACCCAGTGTTCCAGTGTATGCAATTTGCTACGATCCAGTCCCCGGCCACCGCCCTGGTAGGCATAGGTGGCATCGCTGAAACGATCACAGATCACCCATTCACCACGCGCCAGCGCAGGTTCGATGACTTGCGCCAGATGCTCGCGGCGGGCAGCGAACATGAGCAGAGTTTCGGTTTCAAGATGCATGGCCGAATTGAGCAGCAGGCCGCGCAATTGTTCACCCAGTGGCGTGCCGCCAGGTTCGCGAGTGACATGGACGATCAGCCCGCGCGTGCGCAATTGCTCGGCCAGCCAATCGACGTGGCTACTTTTTCCGGCACCGTCGATGCCTTCGAAGGTGATGAACTTGCCGCTCATTTTTTGCCTCTTTGGTAGGTGTTGACCGCGTGATTGTGTTCGTTGAGCGTTCGCGAGAACTGGCTACTGCCATCGCCGCGGGCCACGAAATAAAGGGCGTCGCTGTGGGCCGGATTGAGCGCGGCCTGTAAGGCGGCGGCACCCGGCATGGCAATGGGGGTCGGCGGAAGGCCGGGACGCGTATAAGTGTTGTAGGGCGTATCGGTCTGCAGGTCGCGTTTGCGCAGGTTGCCGTCAAACTGGCTGCCCAGGCCGTAAATTACCGTTGGGTCAGTTTGCAGCAACATGCCACGGCGCAGACGATTGACGAAAACGGCAGCGACCAGGTTGCGGTCTGCGGCCTGACCGGTTTCCTTTTCGACAATAGAGGCCATGATCAGTGCTTCCTGCGGCGTGCGATACGGGAGTGCCGCCGCCCTTTCCGCCCAAGCACTGGCCAGGCGGCTGGCCATGGCGCGCTGGGCACGACGGAGCAATTCAAGGTCGGTCGACTGTTTGTCGACATGGTAGGTATCCGGAAATAATTGTCCTTCCAGGCTGGGCACGTCGAGACCGAGCGCCGCCAGAAGGCGCGCTTCACTCCAGTCGCGGGTGTCGTGTGTCAGATCGGGGTGGGCGTCGAGGCGAGCACGAATCTGGCGGAAGGTCCAGCCTTCGGGAAAAGTGATTTCGGCCTGGACAACCCGGCCATCTACCAGCATCCGCAGGAGTTCGATCGGGGTTGTGGATGGTTCGACAGCATAGCTGCCCGCGCGGATGGCGCTGGCCTGCCCCTTGAGGCGGGCCAGCAGCGTGAATAGCTGGGGTTCCAGCGCAATGCCGGACTGGCGAATCTGAAGTGCCGCCTGGCGAACAGTACTACCCGGCAGGATGCGGAACTCACTGGCCCCCGGCATGCTGAGGGCGTGCGTCGCCCAGCCGAAAAACAGGGCAATGGTGATGCCCAGCAGGGCGCTGGACAGCAGAAAAATCCGAAAAACGAAACGCATGGGAACTTGGCCGCTAGAAACGGGGTCTTGCCCGTCTGGCGCGAGCGAATTGAAACGAACGATATAATAGCCCAAACCCCTACAGGAGCCGTCATGACCCCCCACTGGCATCGCTTTCTGGAATCTTCCGAGGCCTGTTTTGCCGCCGATTCCGACCATCCCCTGCACTTTGGCGACGCCGCCGGTGAATTACAGGCTGCGACAACGCAAACCCTGCTTGTTCCTCTGGCGCACCTCGCCGTCATTGAGGTCAGTGGCGAAGATGCGCAGAGTTTTCTGCATAGCCAGCTGACCTGTGATATCAACCATCTGGCGCCAAACCAGCTCCAGCATGCCGGCTGGTGCACGGCCAAGGGTCGCATGCAGGCCAGTTTTCTGGTCTGGCGACAGCTTGATCGTTATCGTCTGATCATCGCAGCCGACTTGCTGGAGGCGGCGGTGAAACGCCTGAAAATGTTCGTTTTGCGCTCGAAAGTGACGTTGACCGCGAACAGCGAGGCGATTTTGCTGGGTTTGAGCGGTGAACAGGCGGGTGAAGCCTTGCGCGATGCCGCCCTAGCCGTGCCAGAAACCCTGCTGACGCATGAAACCCGTGGTGACGACACGGTGCTGGCCATTGATTCCGGACGTTATCTGCTGCTGTCAGTTTTTTCCAGCATTTCGCAACGGTGGCCTGCCCTGACCGCCAAGGCAAAGCTGGCCGGCCTCCCGGTCTGGCGGTGGTTGGACGTGCAGGCGGCCTTTCCGCTGGTCACGCTGGCAACCAAGGAAGAGTTTGTGCCGCAAATGGCCGATTTCGAAAAAATTGGCGGGGTCAGTTTCCACAAGGGCTGTTATCCAGGTCAGGAAATCGTCGCCCGGACGCAGTATTTGGGCAAGGTCAAACGCCATCTGTTCCGTCTCAGTGCAGGCGTCCCGCTGGTAGCCGGCGATGATTTGTATTCGCCGGATAATCCCGATCAATCTGTCGGCAAGGTGATGACGGCGGCACCCTCGCCGACCGGCGGTGCCGTGGCGCTGGCCGTGGTGCAATCCAACTTTGCCGGCAATCTGCGCCTGGGCAGCCGTGATGGCGCGGTCCTCGAAGCGCTCGCGGTCAACCCTGATTAAGCCGGAAAAATGTGTCTGATCGTCGTTGCTTGGCAGGTCCATCCTGATTTTCCGCTGGTGGTGGCCGCCAATCGCGACGAATACTACGCCCGGCCGACGGCGCATGCCCAGCACTGGCCGGATCAGCCGACGGTATTGGGCGGGCGCGATCTCGAAGCGGGCGGTACTTGGCTGGGCCTGGCCGAAACAGGTCGCTTCGCGGCGGTGACCAATGTGCGTGAGCCGGCACCGGCGCCTGGTAAACGCTCACGTGGTGCCTTGACCCACGATTTTCTGGCCGGTGATGTTTCGCCCGAGGCATACGCCCGGCAGATTGTTGATGATGAGTACGCCGGTTTCAACCTGCTGCTGTGCGATGGACGCTCGCTGGTTTATCGCTCCAACCGTGCCCCCGAGAGCCGCGCTCTGCCGCCCGGTGTGTATGGCCTGTCCAATCACCTGCTCGACTCGCCCTGGCCCAAGTTGCTTAGTGCCCGTCAGCGCTTGACCGCCGCACTGCCCGAGTTGCCGGATAGGACGCCCTTATTTGACTTGCTGACTGACCGTGACATCGTGCCCGACGACGAATTGCCGACCACTGGCGTCCCCCTGGCCTGGGAGCGACTGCTGTCAGCTATTTTTGTGCACTCA
Source organism: Dechloromonas sp. (assembly GCA_028689015.1). Classification (GTDB taxonomy): domain Bacteria; phylum Pseudomonadota; class Gammaproteobacteria; order Burkholderiales; family Rhodocyclaceae; genus Azonexus. Next base: position 6,754 of record JAQTXC010000067.1, read on the forward strand.
GAAAATTACGGTACGCGAGCGTCGACCGTGGTGACCTGGCATCGCACCGGAACGCTGCGTTTATGCGAGCACAGTTTCGATGCACACGGTCAACGGGCTCACCTCTCGGAAATTTCAACCTCGGTCAAACACGGCACCTGATCGAACAATTCAATGATGTCGGCGTTGCGCATGCGTACGCAGCCATGCGAGCCAGGATGGCCCATTTCGGCGGTATCCGGGCTGCCGTGGATGTACACATAGCGCCGCATGGTATCGACGCAGCCCAGGCGGTTGTGGCCCGGCTCACAGCCGGACAGCCACAGAATGCGAGTCAGGATCCAGTCTCGATCAGGACAACGTTCGGCCAGCTCGGGAGTCCAAATTTCCCCCGTCGGTCGGCGGCGGACGAAAACCGTGTTGGCCGGTTGGCCCGCGCCAATTTTGGCGCGAATCAGATGTCGACCGCGTGGGGTCTGATAACTGCCTGAAATTTCGCCCACCCCGGCTTTTGCGGTCGACACCACGTATTGCCGTAAAACCCCGCCTTGTTCATCAAGCACGCTCAGGGTCTGATCGGCCACCGAAACGATTAACTTCATGCACTGCCCCTCTTGCGGCGACGAGCAAAAAATTCCGACAGTGTTCGGCTGCACTCGTCGGCCAGCACGCCACCATCGACCGTCGCATGGTGATTGAGCTGGCTGACTGCAAACAGATCGACGACGCTGCCATGCACGCCCGTCTTGGGGTCGCGTGCGCCGTAAACAACGCGGCTGATCCGGGCATGCATGATGGCGCCGGCACACATCGCGCAAGGCTCCAGGGTGACAAACAATTCGCAACCCGGCAGGCGGTAATTGCCCAATCGGCGCGCGGCATCGCGCAAGGCGGCAATTTCGGCGTGTGCCGTCGGATCGTGCTCACCGATCGGCGAATTGAAACCCCGGCCGACAATTTTGCCGTCCTTCACCACCACTGCACCGACCGGCACTTCACCCAGACATTCCGCCGCCAGTGCCAGCGACAAGGCTTCGCGCATGAAATAGGTGTCGTCCAGTGCGCTGCCCAATGAGTCAGACATCGAGTTTCCTTGCCTTGTCCTGATCGCCTGAGGCTTCTGGGGCCTGCACCGTGCTTGTCGCCATCTCATGATCGCTGCTGGCCGGCTTGCTCTCGGCCGAAAAATAGACGATCCGCCAGCCAGTTTCCGCCTTGAACGGTTGTTCCGGTGAGTAAAGACGGAACATGCCGGCCGGGGTCACTGCACCGATCACCAGCCAATCCTCACCTGGCGCGCCCATGCGCTGGCGTAATTGATTGAAATCGTAATTCTCGCGCAATGTTGTGGTCTGGATGCGCCAGCCTTCGCTTTGCCGCAGGTGCAGGGTTTCAAAATCGGCGCCGCCGGCAAAGGCAATATGGCCACGTTGCTGCAGGGTGAGGCGCTTGGGTTCCTGTGTCGATTCTTGATGGGTCGCCAGTTGGAACGTGCGGTGATGACCAAAATTCCGGCCTTGTGCCTTGCAGACCAAGGCATTGTAGAAATCGTTATCCGTGGCGCATAGCAGGTGATTCAAATGCTGCGTCTCCAGGGTGTGCTCGGCCCGTTCGGAGAGGATTTCGCCGTAATAGACGTCCGTGCCATCCATGCGCGCCATTTTCAATCGATGGTAGGCACCATCGACCATCAGCACGCGAATATCGAGCTTGCGCAAGGCCTGCGCCAAGGCGCAAGTCCAGGGTGAGGCACCAACAATCAGTAATCCATTGGCTGATTTGGCCGCCAAACCCAGGCGCTGCGACAACCGGGCCAGGGTCAGACCATGCGCCAGCACAGTCACGACAATGACCAAAAAGACTACTGGCAGCATTTTCTCAGCATCGGGATAACCACTCGCGACCAGCGCCGGCCCAAAAATACCGGCCGTAGCTGCCGCAACAATGCCGCGGGGGGCAATCCAGGCCAGCAGCCACTTGTCGCCTGCCCGCATCGGCGCACCCAGCGTAGCCAGACCGATGGTCAACGGGCGAACGACCAGCAGCAGGACAATGACAAACAGAACCAGGCGCCAATCGATCAATTGGAGGTGGCTTAATTTCAGTTGCGACGGGATAACGATGAACAGTACCGACAGCAGGACCACCGTCAGATTTTCCTTGAAGTGCTGCAATGCCTCGCGGTCGACCAACTTCATATTGCCGACCACTAGACCCATCAAGGTGACGCTGAGCAGGCCCGCCTCGTGTTGCGCCAGGTTACTGAACCAATAAACCACCAGCACCAGCACCATCAAAACCGGGGCTTTAAGGTGCTCAGGCACCATGCCGCGCTGATACACCAGGCCGGTCAACCAGCCGCCGACGCCGCCAAAGAGCGCCGCCGCAGCAATCGCGATCCCCAGGCCGTGCAGGGTCGGGGCGAAACCGCCACCGATGGTGAAATACTGGAACGTCAGGACGGCGAGGAGGACGCCGATTGGATCGTTGACGATGCCCTCCCACTTAAGGAGGGAAGCCGACTCCTTGTTTAGCCGGGCCTGGCGCAGTAGCGGCAAAATGACGGTCGGCCCGGTGACGACCAGGATGGCGCCCAAGACGCAGGCAACTGGCCAACTCAGGCCAGCGACGTAATGTGCCGCCAGACTGCCGAACAACCAGGCCAGCGGCGGGCCCAGTACCGTCAGGCGTCCGATGCCGTGACCGACCCGCTTGAACTCACCCAGTTTTAAGTCCATCCCACCCTCAAAGAGGATGATGGCGACCCCAAGGCCGATTAACTCGCCTAATTCCTGCTGCGACAGACTGAGTTCAATAAGCCCACTGACCGGCCCGAGTGCCAGGCCACTGGCAATCAGGATGACAATGGCTGGCAGCCCAACCCGCCAGGCCACCCACTGACTGCTCAGACCAGCAGCAAGAACAATCATCAGTAGCGTGGCGGCATGCATGGCATGTGTCCTGAAAAGCTAAACTTCTGGGCTTGTCGTGAAAACGACATGCTGTGATGCGAAAGGCAGGCTCGACCTGGAAGGGTACGTGGGCTTATTCCCACTC
>JAQTXC010000022.1 GCA_028689015.1 Dechloromonas sp.
GCCGATTTTGGGATCAGGCAGACGTTACGATGCGCTTCGCCGCGGCTGGCGTGGTAACGGTCGATGGCGACCAGGCCGGCGTATTCGCCTTGGGCGCCGGAGTTGGGTTGCATGCAGATGGCGTCGAAACCGGTGACGGTCTTTAGCCAATCGGTCAGGCTGGCGATCATTTCCAGGTAGCCGGTGGTTTGCTCGGCCGGGGCAAACGGGTGGATGCCGCCAAATTCCGGCCAGGTGACCGGGATCATTTCGCTGGTGGCGTTCAGCTTCATGGTGCACGAGCCGAGCGAGATCATCGAATGGTCGAGGGCCAGGTCCTTGTTTTGCAGCGCTTTCAGGTAGCGCAGCATTTCGTGTTCGGTATGGTGGGTATTGAATACCGGGTGGTTCAGGATGGCGTCGCTGCGCAGCAGGCCGGCCAGCGGGCTGTTGGCGGCGGCAGCAGCATCGAGCGCGGCAAGATCAAACTGCTGGCCGGTGAGGCCTTGCAGCAGCGCGGCGACATCGGCGGCGGTGCTGGTTTCGTCGAGAGAAATTGACCGGGTTTGCCCGTCGACCGCACGCAGGTTGTAGCCGGGCACGGTTTTGTCGGTCTTGATCTGGACGGTGTCGAAGAATGTTGCGGTCGACACCTCAATACCGGCTTTTTTCAGGCCTTCAACCAGAATGCCGGTGAGGCGGTGGATGCGCTGGGCGATGGTCTGCAGGCCTTGCGGGCCGTGATAGACGGCGTACATGCCGGCCATGTTGGCGAGCAGCACTTGCGAGGTGCAGATGTTGGAGTTGGCCTTTTCGCGGCGGATGTGTTGTTCGCGCGTCTGCAGGGTCATGCGGTAGGCGGTCTTGCCGCGGGCGTCTTTGGAAACGCCGATGATGCGGCCTGGCATGGAGCGGACATTGGCTTCGCGGGTGGCGAAGAAAGCGGCGTGCGGGCCACCGAAGCCCATCGGGATGCCGAAGCGCTGGCTGGAGCCGAGCGCAATGTCGGCCCCCATGGCGCCGGGCGATTTGAGGAGCACGAGGGCCATCAAGTCGGTGGCGACGGCGATGGTGGCACCCTTGGCTTTCAGGCCGGCGATGAGGTCGGTGAGGTCGCAGACTTCGCCGTTGTCGCCCGGATACTGGAGCAGGGCACCGAAGAATTCTTGATCTTTTTGCGCGTCGACCGCAGCAATCACCAGCTCAAAACCGAAATAGGCGGCGCGCGTCTTGACGACGTCGATGGTCTGCGGAAAGCAGTTGGCATCGACCAGGAAGCGGTTCGATTTGGACTTGGACACACGGCGGGCCATGGTCATGGCTTCGGCGGCGGCGGTGGCTTCGTCAAGCAACGAGGCGTTGGCGATTTCCAGGCCGGTGAGGTCGACGACCATCTGCTGGAAATTCATCAGCGCTTCCAGGCGGCCCTGGGCGATTTCGGCCTGGTAGGGCGTGTAGGCGGTGTACCAGCCGGGGTTTTCCATGACGTTGCGCAGGATGACCTTGGGCGTCAGGGTGTCGTAGTAGCCCATGCCAATGCACGAACGGGCAACCACGTTCTTGCTGGCGATGGCTTTCAGTTCGGCCAGCGCTTCGTGCTCGCGCTTCGGGGCAGGCAGCGGCAGGTCGGCCGGCAGGCGGATGGCGGCGGGGACAGTCTGATCGATCAACTGGTCGAGGCTGTGCGCGCCGATGGCGGCCAGCATGGCCTCCATTTCAGTGGCGCAGGGGCCGATGTGGCGGTGGATGAACTCGTCGTGCTGTTCCAGCACGGAAAGGGGGAGGTGGCTCATGTCGGGGTCGTCTCGCGGCGGGAGAATAGCGAAAAAGCCCAGTGTTTCGCGGTCGACCGGGCTTTTTTCAGAAAAATGCAGGCGGTGAATCAGGCGGCGTCAGCGACGGCCTGGTAGGCGGCGGCGTCGAGCAAGGCATCCACGTCGGCCAGGTTGTCCGGCGTCATCTTGAACAGCCAGGCAGCGTAGGCATCGGCATTGACCGATTCCGGCGCATCGATGGCCGCCTGGTTGACCTCGGTCACGGTGCCGGCAATCGGGGCGTACACGTCGGCGGCCGCCTTGACCGATTCAACGACGGCGATTTCCTTTTCAGCTGCGTAATGCGCCCCGACTTCCGGCAGTTCGACAAAAACGAGGTCGCCGAGGGCTTCCTGGGCGTGGTCGGAAATGCCGACGGTGACAGAACCGTCTTCGTTTTTCAGAACCCACTCGTGGGAGGCGGCGTATTTGAGGTTGGACGGGACGTTGGACATGGTTTTCTCCAGAATGGGCGAATGGGCTAAATGTGCTTACTGAACTGCTTGGCCGTTGCGGGCGAATACGGGTTTGGTGACTTTGGCCTTGAGCCGCTTGCCGCGGATGTCGACCTCGACTTCGTCGCCGATGGCGACGCCAAGGGGCAGGCGGGCGAGGGCGATGGACTGCTGCAAGGTAGGCGAGAAACTACCTGAGGTTATTTCGCCATTTCCTTGTTTTGTAATAACTTGTTGATGTCCTCTCAGGACGCCTTTGTCGAGCAGGATGAGGCCGAGGAACTGCGCCATCTGGCCGTTTGCGGTCAACGCCGCTTTGCCGACGAAATCGCGCCCGTCCTTCAGGGCCACCGTCCAGCTCAGGCCGGCGTCGAGCGGCGAAACCGTCTCATCCATATCCTGGCCGTAGAGATTCATCCCGGCTTCCAGGCGCAGGGTGTCGCGGGCACCCAGGCCGCAGGGCGCGACGCCCGCCGCGTGCAGGGCGTTCCACAGGGCTTCGGCTTCACCCGCCGGCAGCATGATTTCGTAACCGTCTTCACCGGTGTAGCCGGTGCTGGCAATGAAGTATTGGTCGATTTCAGCGGCGAAGAAGGGCTTCAGGTCGGCAATCGCTGCCTTGGCTTGCGGCAGGACCTGCCAGACTTTGGCGCGCGCGTTCGGGCCTTGCACGGCGATGATTCCCAGATTGTTTTCGCCATCGCGACGCTGGGTGATGGTCACTGCCATCTGCCATTCGGTGGCCCGGGCTTGCATCCAGGCCAGGTCTTTTTCGGCGGTGCCGGCATTAACCACGAGGCGGAAGCGGGTGTCGCTCAGAAAGTAGATGATCAGATCGTCGATGACGCCGCCTGCGTCGTTGAGCATGGCGGCGTAGAGCGCCTTGCCGGAGACGGTCAGCTTGGCGACGTCGTTGGCGACCAGGCGGGAGAGAAAGGGGCGGCAATCGGCACCGACCAAATCAACCGGGCACATGTGCGAGACGTCGAACATGCCGCAATCGTTGCGTACGGCGTGGTGTTCTTCAATTTGCGAGCCGTAGTTGACCGGCATGTCCCAGCCGCCGAAATCGACCATGCGGGCACCCTGCGCGCGGTGGGCGGAATTTAAAACCGTTTTCTTCAGCATATCAATCCTTTACGAACGTTTATTAACGTCGATTCTAGAAACGGAAAAGGGGTGAAACGAAAGAACGAATCTTGCGTTTCACCCCTCTGTCCTCGATACCTGAGAGATTTGCCCCATCGGTGGATGTCGACCGTGAAAGTCGCCATCAGCTCTCCAGAGTTTCGGGCCTGCGCCCGGTTCCACGGTCCTTTTGCCTGAGCGTTTTCGGGTGGGTTTGCGCCTTCGGCGGCAGCGTGCGCTGCGCTCTCCCATGGAACGGCAGGCACTATAGCTGGATGGCTGGCCGCAGGCAACCTGTTGCGCTGCAACAATGGATCGGGTGAGGCGGGGCTTCATGTTAGACTCGCCCTTTGCCTTGTCCTGCTTTGCCGTGAATCCAGCCAATTTCGATTTTCATAGTCATTCCTCGGTGTCCGATGGCCTGCTGTCGCCGGCCGAGGTCGGCCAGCGAGCGGCGGCCAATGGGGTTGATTGCTGGGCGCTGACCGATCACGATGATCTGGGGGGGCTGCTTGAGGCTCGTGCCACGGCCGAAGCGTCCGGCATGGTCTTTGTGCCTGGCGTCGAAATTTCGATCGAATGGCGCCAGACCCCGATTCATATCGTCGGTCTGGGCTTTGACCCCACTGCCACCGCCCTGAATGCCGGTTTGGCCGAATTGCGCCACGGCCGTCTGGCGCGGGCTCGGCGTATGGGCGATGCCTTGGCGGCGATCGGCATTCCCGGTGTCTATGACGGGGCGCTGACCTATGTCACCAACCCCAGTCTGATTTCCCGGGCTCATTTTGCCCGTTACCTGGTATCAATCGGCATTGCCCGTGAAACCAGCGAAGTGTTTCAGCATTACCTGACCCCTGGCAAACCGGGTTATGTCGATCATCGCTGGGCGACGCTGGCCGATGCGGTCGGCTGGATACGCGACGGTGGTGGCGTGGCCGTGGTCGCCCACCCCGGGCGCTACCGCATGTCGGGGGCTGAGATGCGGCATTTTCTCGATGACTTCAAGGCGCTGGGCGGGCAGGGCATCGAAGTGACCTGCGGCAGCCATTCGCCCGACCATGTGCTGCATTTTGCGCGGCTGGCTCGGCACTATGCTTTTCATGCTTCGCGCGGTTCCGACTTTCATGGGCCGGCTGAAAGCTATATCGATCTGGGGCGGCTGCCGGCCTTGCCTCAGGATCTCAAACCTATCTGGCGTCTTCTCTGCTGACCATGGCTCGTGTTGTCAATATTCACCCTGAAACGCCACAACCCCGCCTGCTGATTCAAGCGGCCGAGATGATCCGTCATGGTGCGGTGCTCGCTCTGCCGACCGATTCCTGTTATGCCCTCGGTTGTCATCTGGGGGACCGCGAGGCGCTTGATCGCATCCGACAGCTTCGCATGATCGACGACCGCCATCACCTGACGCTGATGGTGCGCGACTTGTCCGAAATCGCTACCTACGCCCGGGTCGATAACAGCCAGTATCGACTTCTCAAAGCGACGACGCCGGGGAGTTACACCTTCATCCTCGAAGCGACCAAAGAATTGCCGCGCCGGGTGGCGCACCCCAAGCGCAAGACCATTGGCCTGCGGGTGCCGAATCACCCAGTGGCGCTGGCTTTGCTCGAAGAGCTGAACGAGCCCTTGCTGACTACCACGCTGCAGTTGCCGGGGGACGAAGCGCCGCTGACCGAAGGCTGGGAAATCCAGGATCGTCTGGACGATCATCTTGAATTGATCCTCGATGCCGGTCATTGCGGGATCGAGCCGACCACCATTATCGATCTGACTGGCTCGTCACCGGTGCTGGTGCGCGCTGGCCGTGGGCCGCTGGCCCCCTTCGGTCTCGGCTGAGCATGCTCGATTTCAATGCCCTGATCCAGACGATTGCCATCGCTGCCTTGCCGGTGGTTTTCGCGATCACGCTGCATGAGGCGGCGCATGGTTATGCCGCGCGTTATTTCGGCGATCCAACGGCCTGGCAGATGGGGCGGATCAGCTTGAATCCGCTACGCCATATCGATCTGATGGGTACCATCATCATTCCGGTGGCCATTCTGCTTTTTTCTGCCGGGAATTTTTTATTTGGTTATGCCAAGCCGGTGCCGGTTGATTTTTCCCGCCTGCGCCAGCCGAAGAAAGACATGTTGTGGGTTGCCGCCGCCGGCCCGCTGGCCAATTTGGCGATGGCGCTGGCCTGGGCGATGGTACTCAAACTCGCCTGGCTGATGCCGGTTAGCGATTACACCGTGCCGATGACCGAAATGGCCAAGATCGGCGTCATCATCAATTGTGTACTGATGGTGCTCAACTTGCTTCCTCTGCCGCCGCTTGATGGCGGCCGGATCGCCGTTAGCCTGTTACCGCATCGGCTTGCCTGGAAATTCGCCCAGCTTGAACGCTGGGGCTTTCCCATTTTGTTGCTGCTGTTGTTCACCGGTATCCTCGGCGACATCATGAATCCCCTGGTCAGTCTGGTGGCGGGGGCCATCGAAACCCTTTTCGGTCTTTACTAGAAAAATTTATGTACGCAGAACGTGTTCTCTCCGGCATGCGGCCGACCGGCGCGCTTCATCTTGGTCATTATCATGGCGTCCTCAAAAACTGGGTGCGTCTACAGCACGAGCATCCCTGCCTGTTTTTCGTGGCCGACTGGCACGCGCTGACCACGCATTACGATAATCCGCAGGGTATCGAGCAGGCGAGCTGGGACATGGTCATCGACTGGCTGGCCGCCGGTGTGGACCCCAACCAGGCCACCTTGTTCATCCAGTCGCGGGTGCCCGAGCATGCCGAATTGCATCTTCTGATGTCGATGATGACGCCGCTCGGCTGGCTGGAGCGGGTGCCGACCTACAAGGATCAGCAGGAAAAATTGGCGGGCAAGGATCTGACCACCTACGGTTTCCTGGGCTATCCCTTGCTGATGAGCGCCGATATCCTGATTTACCGTGCTGACAAGGTGCCGGTTGGCGAGGACCAGATTCCGCACGTCGAATTCACCCGCGAACTGGCTCGCCGTTTCAATCACATGTACGGTCGCGAACCCGGTTTCGAGGACAAGGCGCGCGAGGCGGTCAAAAAACTGGGTAGCAAAAAGGCGCGTCTGTACGACGAGTTGCGTACCCGCTACCAGCAGGCCGGCGACAAGGAAGCGCTTGAGCAGGCCAAAGCCATGCTCGGTGATATTCAGCATCTTTCTGCGGTCGACCGTGAACGCTTGTTTGGTTTCCTCGAGGGCACCGGCAAGATGATTCTGGTTGAGCCAGGGTATTTGCTGACTCCGGAATCCAAAATGCCGGGGCTGGACGGCCAGAAAATGTCGAAGTCCTATAACAACACCATTACCTTGCGTGAGTCCGAGGCTTCGGTGGCCAAAAAGATCAAGAGCATGCCGACCGATACCCAGCGCAAGCTGCGCACCGACCCGGGTGATCCGGCGCGTTGTCCGGTCTGGCAGTTGCATCAGGTTTATTCCGATGAAAACACGCGCGCCTGGGCCAGTCAGGGTTGCAAGACAGCGGGCATCGGTTGCGTCGAGTGCAAACAGCCCGTCATTGACGGCATCCTCAAGGAACAAGCGCCGATGCGTGAGCGGGCGCAGGTTTATCTCGACGATCCGACGCTGGTCAAGAACATCATTGCTGACGGTTGCGAAAAGGCGCGCGAATTGGCGCGTGAAACGATGCGCGATGTTCGTGAGTCGATGGGGCTGGAATACCACTGATGGCAGAAGGCGGCGTCAGCGCCTGGGTGTGGATCGCCATTGGTTTTGGCGGCCAGGCGCTGTTCATGATGCGTTTCGTGATTCAGTGGTGGAGCAGCGAGCGAGCCGGTCAAGTCGTTATTCCGGTGGCGTTCTGGTATTTCAGTCTGGCGGGTGGCCTGGTGCTGACCGTGTATGCCATTCATCGCGATGACCCAGTGTTCATTTTTGGCCAGGCCTTGAGTCTGGTCATCTATGCGCGCAACCTGCATCTGCACTACCGGGGCAAGGGCCGCTCAGCGGCTTCGTGAGATGACGCTTGCGGTCGACCCGGTGCAGGCGGATATTTTGTCGCCGGTGGCGCGTATTTATGGCCAGCCGCTGGCCGCCTTGCCGCACGACCTCTACGTTCCACCCGATGCCCTGGCGGTCATGCTCGATGCGTTTGAAGGGCCGCTCGATCTGCTGCTTTACCTGATTCGTAAAGCCAATGTCGATATTCTCGATATCCCGATGGCGACGCTGACCCGGCAATATCTCGATTACGTGGATAGCATGCAGGCCCGTAACCTGGAATTGGCAGGCGAGTATTTGCTGATGGCGGCGATGCTGATCGAGATCAAATCGCGCCTGCTGTTACCCCGGCCGCGTCAGGTGGGTGAGGCGGAGGGCGATGATCCGCGAGCCGAACTGGTCCGTCGCCTGATCGAATATGAGCAGATGAAACTGGCTGGGCAGCGGCTGAACGCTTTGCCGCATGCCGAGCGTGATTTTTTCTGGGCCGAGACACTGGTCGAGAAGTCGATGCAGCAGCGCCTGCCTGAGGTATCGATTGGCGATTTGAAGGCCGCCTGGGATGGCGTGCTCCGGCAAGCGGTTTTAAAACGCAATCATCAGATCAGTCGCGAAGAGTTGTCGGTGCGCGAACATATGGGCATCATTCTGCGTTTTTTGCGTGATGCAGCAGGCTTTGTCCGTTTTGAGGCGCTGTTCTCGCCGGTGATGGGGGTGCCTGGTCTGGTGGTGCATTTTCTGGCCATGCTGGAATTGGCGCGTGAGCGATTGATTGAAATCACCCAAACGGCGGCTTTCGAGCCGATTTATGTCCGAGTGAATGACGGTGGAACCGAAACAGCTGAAACTGATTCTTGAGGCAGCCCTGCTGTCGGCGCGCGAGCCGATGAGTGTGCATGACCTGAAGAAAATGTTCGATGAACCGCCGTCGACCGAGGTATTGCGCAAATTGCTCGATCAATTGCGTGATGACTGGCGCAAGCGCCCGCTGGAATTGTTGCAGCTGGCGTCTGGCTGGCGTTTTCGGACGCGGGCAGAGTTTTTGCCCTATCTTGAACGCCTGAATCCGGAAAAACCGCCGAAATATTCGCGAGCAGTATTGGAAACACTGGCTATCATTGCCTATCGTCAACCGGTGACCCGGGGTGACATCGAAGAAATTCGCGGGGTTGCGGTCAACCCGAATGTGATCCGAATTCTCGTCGAGCGCGGCTGGATCGATGAAGTGGGGCATCGGGATACCCCGGGGCGACCGGCCCTGTTTGCGACGACACGGCAGTTTCTGGATGATCTCGGATTACGGGCCATCAGCGAATTGCCACCTATTGAGCAACTGGCTCAGGAACTGGAACTAACTCATGAAAACCAATAAACGAACGCCCTTTCGCAGCCCGGGTGCGGCAGCGGATGCCGGCGCAACTCGCCGCCGGCCCGATGTGCCGATGGCGGCTGATGAGGCTGCACCGGCAGCCAAGCCGGTCAAGCGCAGCCCGCGTCCGGCGCCCGGTGGACGGGCGAATCGCGGCGCCGTCGGGCGCAATGGCAAACCTGTGCCGGAAGGCAAGCCGGAGCGTCTGCAAAAAGTGCTGGCCCAGGCGGGCGTCGGTTCGCGTCGCGAAATGGAAGAATGGATCGTCGCCGGCCGGATTTCGGTCAATGGGGAGCTGGCCAAACTGGGCCAGTCCGTCTTGCCGACCGACAAGGTCAAAATTGGCGGTCGCCTGATCAATATCCGCTTTGCCGGCAGCGATCGTCTGCCGCGTGTGCTGATTTATCACAAGCCGGAAGGCGAAATCGTTTCACGTGATGATCCGGATGGTCGCCCCTCCGTATTCACGGCCTTGCCACGTATGCGGGCCGGACGTTGGATCAATGTTGGCCGTCTCGACTTCAATACCTCGGGCCTGTTGCTGTTTACGACCTCGGGTGACCTCGCTAACCGCCTGATGCACCCGAGTTCGCAGTTGATGCGCGAGTACGCCGTCCGCGTGCTCGGCGAATTGACGCTGGATGCGCAGCACCAGTTGCTGAACGGTATCGAACTGGAGGATGGTCCGGCCAGTTTCTCGACCCTGCTTGATGCGGGTGGTGAAGGGGCGAATCGCTGGTATCGCGTCGGCTTGTTCGAAGGCCGCAATCGCGAAGTACGGCGTATGTTCGAGGCGGTGGGCTGCACCGTTAGTCGCCTGATCCGTGTTCGCTACGGCCCGTTTGCCTTGCCGCCGCAATTGAAGCGGGGCCGCTGTCAGGAATTGTCGGAAACCGAGGTCAAGTCGCTGATGAAGGCGCTGAAAGCCAGTGCTGTAGCGGCAGAAGACGTTCCCCCTCAGTCCGTTTAAGACGCGCGAGTCATTTACCGGGAGAAACAAACCCGTTATAATTCACGGGTTTGTTTCTCCCGCCGTCTTTGGCGGGGCATCTTTTTCTAGGATGGGCGTTTCGCCCATTTTTTATTTGTGGCCATGGATTTAAATACGCTGCTGGAAACGACCGTAGTCGGTCTGGGTTATGAACTCGTGGATGTCGAGATGTCCCCCCGTGGGCGGACGATTCGCGTCTTTATCGATGTGCCGGACAAAGAGAGCGGTGTCGATGTCGAAGACTGCGCCAAGGTGTCCAATCAGTTGACGCGAGTTTTCGAAGTCGAAAACATCGATTTCGACCGGCTGGAAATCTCGTCGCCCGGCATGGATCGCGTGGTCAAAAAAGCGGCAGACTTTGAGCGTTTTGCCGGTCAGGACATCCAGATCAAATTGCGCATTCCAGTTAATGGCCGGCGTAATTTTCAGGGTGAGCTGCTGGGTCACCAGGATGGCAAAGTGGGTCTGCGCCTCGAAAAAGATGATGTGGAACTCGAATATACCAATATCGAAAAGGCACGTCTGGTGCCGCGATTCGACTGAAGGACTAGGAGGTTTTAGCCCATGAGCCGTGAAATGTTGCTGCTGGTCGATGCACTGGCCCGCGAAAAGAATGTCAGCAAGGAAATCGTATTTGGTGCCCTTGAACTGGCGCTTGCCTCCGCAACCAAAAAGCGTATCAACGACGAAGCCGAAGTGCGGGTGTCGATTGATCGCCAGACCGGTCACTTCGAATCGTTCCGTCGCTGGCATGTGGTTGCTGACGATGCGTATGTTAACGAGTTCCTGGAAATTCCCTTGTCTGAAGCGCGCAAGGATGATTCGGAAGTCGAACTCGACGAATATCTGGAAGAAACCCTGGAGCCGATCGATTTTGGCCGGATTGGCGCGCAGGCGGCCAAGCAGGTTATCTTGCAGAAAATTCGTGATGCCGAGCGCGAGCAGATCCTGAATGATTTTCTGGATCGCAAGGAACATGTCATCTCAGGCGCCATCAAGCGCATGGAGCGGGGCAATGCCATCATCGAAGCCGGCAAAATGGAAGCTGTGCTGCCGCGAGATCAGATGATCCCCAAGGAAAATCTGCGCGTTGGTGATCGCATCAAGGCGTATTTGCTGCGTATCGATCGGAACGCCCGTGGCCCGCAGATCATTCTGTCGCGGACAGCGCCGGAGTTCGTGATCAAGTTGTTCGATATTGAAGTCCCGGAGATTTCCGATGAATTGATGGAATTGAAAGCCTGCGCCCGCGATCCGGGTTTGCGCGCCAAGATCGCCGTCAAGTCGAATGATCCGCGGATTGACCCGATCGGCACTTGCGTCGGTCTGCGCGGTTCGCGTGTGACGGCAGTTCGTAACGAAATCGGCGGTGAGAACATCGACATCGTGCTGTGGTCGGCCGATCCGGCACAGTTCGTCATCGGTGCCTTGTCGCCGGCTGAAGTGTCGTCGATTGTCGTCGATGAAGAAAAGCACGCGATGGATGTGGTGGTCGATGATGACAACCTCGCCATCGCCATCGGACGCAATGGGCAGAATGTTCGCCTGGCCTCCGAATTGACCGGCTGGTCCATCAATCTGATGACCCAGGATGAGTCGGCCAAGAAAGCTGAAGCCGAATACGCGGTGACGCGTGTCGTCTTCATGGAAAAGCTGGATATCGATGAAGAGTTGGCCGACCTGCTGATTGAGGAAGGTTTCTCGACGCTGGAAGAGGTGGCCTATGTGCCGCTGGCCGAGATGCTGGAAATCGATGGTCTGGATGAAGAAATTGTTAATGAATTGCGTAACCGCGCACGCAATGTTCTGCTGACCGAAGCCATCGTCACCGAAGAAAAGCTGGAAAGCGTTTCTGAGGATTTGATCGGTCTGGAAGGAATGAGCAAAGAGTTGGCTGCAAGTCTGGCGGAACACGATGTCAAAACGCGCGATGACCTCGCCGAGCTGGCTGTTGATGAACTCATGGAAATGACCGGCATCGACGAAGCGCGTGCCAAGGAAATCATTCTGAAGGCACGAGCTCACTGGTTCGAGTGAGCAGGAGGTAGCGATATGTCTGCAACAACCGTTTCACAATTTGCCGTAGAACTCAAAATGCCGGTGGCGGCCCTGCTCGAGCAGCTGGGCAAAGCCGGCGTGAGCAAGGTCGGTGGCAGCGATACGCTGACTGACCAAGATAAAACGCATCTGCTTGATTATCTGCGGCGCTCCCATGGCGATTCCGAAGCCAAGAACAAGATCACCCTGATGCGCAAGCAGACCTCGGAGATTCGGGCGACCGACTCGCATGGTCGTGCCCGGACCGTTCAGGTGGAAGTGCGCAAGAAGCGCGTACTGGTCAAGCGTGAAGCCGGGGAGCATCCGGCGGCCGATCAGGCCCTTGATCATGCCGCTGAGCAGGACGACGATTTGCCGCTTGAAGCGCTGGATCAAGATTTGCCGATGGAAGCTGTGGTCGAACTCGTGCCCGAGCCGGTGGTCGAATTAGTGCCGGAGCCGCTTCCCCCCGAGCCCGAGCCCGAGCCGGTGCCAGAACCCGAGCCGGTCGCCGAGCCAGTCGTTGAGGCCGAGCCGGTGAGCGAAGTCGCCAACGAGGCGCCTGTCGCTGAAACTCAGCCGACCCCGGAACCCGTGGTTCGGCCAGCTCCGCTCAGTCGGGCAGCCATCATTGGTGAAAAGGAACTGAAGTCACGTGAAGAAGAGGCGCGTCGCTTTAATCGTCTGCGCGAGATTCAAGAACGTGAACTGAAAGAAAAGCAGGCTCGTGAAGCAGCCCTGGTTCGCATGCGCCAGCAGGCCGAGGCCGCAGCTGTTGTTGCCAAGGAAGCCGAGGTGGCCAAGCAGCAAGCGGCGGCTCAGGCTAAAACGGGCGATGCCACGCCCGAAAAAGGTACTCTGCACAAGCGGCCGGATGCGGTTGGCAAGAAGGGCGAGAAGGGTCGCAATGCCGATGAAGGCAAAAAGAAGGGTGGCCTGAAGACGCGTGGCGCCGATGTGGGTACCGGTTGGAAGGATGGTCGCCACGGCCACAAAAAATCGAGCAAGACTGACGATGGTCAAGGCAGCTTCCAGGCGCCGACCGAGCCGGTGGTGCGCGAAGTGCACATTCCGGAAACCATTTCGGTGTCCGATCTGGCGCACAAGATGGCGATCAAGGCGACAGAAATCATCAAGACAATGATGAAAATGGGCTCCATGGTCACCATCAATCAGGTGCTGGATCAGGAAACCGCCATGATCGTGGTCGAGGAAATGGGCCACAAGGCCCTGGCGGCCAAGTTGGATGATCCGGATGCCTTCCTGGTTGAAGACAGTGTTGAGCATAAAGATGTGCCGCTTGAGCACCGAGCCCCGGTCGTTACTGTCATGGGTCACGTCGACCATGGCAAGACCTCGCTGCTCGACCACATCCGTCGTGCCAAGGTCGCTTCAGGTGAAGCTGGCGGCATTACCCAGCATATCGGCGCTTACCACGTTGAGACTGAAGGCGGCATGATCACCTTCCTCGACACTCCGGGCCACGAAGCGTTTACGGCGATGCGGGCGCGCGGCGCCAAGGCGACCGACATCGTCATTCTGGTGGTGGCGGCGGACGACGGCGTGATGCCGCAGACCAAGGAAGCCATCCACCATGCCAAGGCGGCCGGTGTGCCGCTGGTGGTCGCCATTAACAAGATGGACAAACCGGATGCCAATCCAGATCGAGTCAAGCAGGAACTAGTCGCTGAAGGCGTTATTCCGGAAGAGTACGGCGGCGATTCACCCTTCGTGCCGGTCTCGGCCAAGAAGGGAACCGGCATTGATGACCTGCTCGAACAGGTGCTATTGCAAGCCGAAGTGCTGGAACTGACGGCGCAGAAGGATGCGCCGGCCAAAGGCTTGATCATCGAAGCGCGTCTCGACAAGGGGCGTGGTGCGGTGGCCACGATGCTGGTTTTGTCGGGCACCTTGAAACGAGGCGATGTCGTGCTGGCCGGCCAGGTCTTTGGTCGTGTCCGCGCCATGCTGGACGAGAATGGCAAGCCGATCAACGAAGCCGGGCCGTCGATTCCGGTCGAGATTCTTGGCTTGTCGGATGTGCCGGCCGCAGGTGAAGAAGCCATCGTTCTGACCGACGAGAAGAAGGCGCGTGAAATCGCCCTGTTCCGTCAAGGAAAGTTCCGCGATGTCAAACTAGCCAAGCAACAGGCCGCCAAGCTCGAGAACATGTTCCAGCAGATGGAAGAGGGCGAGGTCAAGACCCTGCCGCTCATCATCAAGGCCGACGTGCAAGGTTCGCAGGAAGCTCTGGTTCATGCCCTGCAGAAGCTGTCGACCGAGGAAGTTCGGGTCAACGTTATTCACGGTGCCGTTGGTGCGATCAGCGAATCCGACGTCAATCTGGCGCAGGCTTCGGGTGCGGTCATCATCGGCTTCAATACCCGGGCGGATGCGGGTGCCCGCAAGGTGGCAGAAACCTTCGAAGTGGATATTCGTTACTACAACGTGATCTATGACGCGGTCGACGAGGTCAAGGCCGCACTTTCCGGCATGTTGTCGCCGGAAAAGCGCGAGCAGGTCACCGGGATGGTCGAAATTCGTCAGGTGTTCAACATTTCCAAGGTGGGCGCCATTGCCGGCTGTTATGTCCTGGAAGGTTTCATCAAGCGTGCTTCGCGGGTTCGTCTCATCCGCAACAACGTCGTGCAGTGGGACGGCGAGCTCGACTCGCTCAAGCGCTTCAAGGACGATGTCAAGGAAGTGCGTTCCAACTTCGAGTGTGGTTTGTCGCTGCGTGGTACCAACGACATCCATGAAGGCGATCAGCTCGAAGCCTATGAAATCCAGGAAGTGGCGCGTTCGCTGTAATGAAAAAAAAGCAGTCCAGAGGTTTTCAACGGAGTGATCGGGTCGCGGAGCAGGTTCGCCGCGACCTGGCCGACCTGATTCGCAGTGAACTGAAAGACCCTCGGGTAGGCATGATCAGCCTGACCAGTGTCGAACTGACACCGGATTACGCCCACGCCAAGGTGTTTTTTGCCACTCTCAAGCCCGAGCATCTGCCGGAAATCGAGCAGGGATTGAAGCGGGCGGCAGGTTTTCTGCGTCGCGAGCTAGGGCGGCGGATTCACATCCACACCCTGCCGGAACTTCATTTCATCTATGACGCCTCAATTGAGCGGGGTGCCAGCCTGAGTTTGTTGATTGATGAAGCCAATGCGCTGAGCGATCAAACGCCAGACGCTTAGGCCGCACAGATGCAAACACGGGTAAAAAAGGTCTGGCAACAGGTCGATGGCGTACTGTTGCTCGATAAGGCCATCGGCATGACCTCGAATGACGCGCTGCAAAAGGCGCGTCGTTTGTTTTCAGCGGCCAAAGGCGGCCATACCGGCACCCTGGACCCGCTAGCGACGGGTTTGTTACCGCTGTGTTTTGGTGAAGCCACCAAGTTTTCGGCCGACTTGCTTGATGCCGATAAAACCTATGAGGCCGAGCTGCGTCTCGGTGCCGTGACGGATACCGGTGATGCCGAAGGGCAGGTGATTGCGACGGCCGCGGTCGACGTCGAGCAAGCGGCCATTTCTGCGCTGCTGCCGCGCTTTACCGGCGCGATTGAACAAGTGCCGCCGATGTATTCGGCGCTCAAGCGCGATGGTCGTCCGCTTTATGAACTAGCGCGGCAGGGGATCGTGGTTGATCGTGCCGCACGGGCAATTACCATCCACGCCCTGGATTGTCTGGAGTTTTCCGGGCAACGCCTGGTGTTACGCGTGGCGTGCAGCAAAGGGACTTACATCCGTGTGCTGGCGGCAGACATCGGTCAGGCGCTGGGTTGTGGTGCGCATCTGACGGCGTTGCGCCGGACGCGGGTCGCATCCCTGACGCTGGCGTCGGCGGTGACGCTGGCTCAACTTGAGCAGTTGGGCGAAACGGAACGCCTGGCTTGCCTGCAGCCTGTCGACGCTTTGCTGCATACCCTGCCGCGTGTCGATTTGGCTGCTGAAGCTGCCCAGCGCTTCCAGCATGGCAATCCGGTTGATATGCCCGCAGGCCTGAATGGCAAGGTACGGGTTTATGTAGACGGGCGTCTGGCCGGTCTGGGCGAACCAGGAAGGGAAGGGCGTTTGTGGCCCAAACGCCTGGTGCAACTGGCCTGATTGCTGTTATAATCCGCCGCTTTCGCATGTCGCGAAAAATGAATTGGCGTCTGCTCTATCAAACTGGGGCGGCGTCGTTTTTATTGAAAGAGAGTTTGACATGGCATTGACCACTGAATTCAAGGCCGGCGTTGTCGCCGAATACCAGCAAGCCAAGGGCGACACGGGTTCCCCGGAAGTCCAGATCGCGCTGCTGACCGCCCGCATCACCGACCTGATGCCGCACTTCAAGGAGCATAAAAAGGATCACCACTCCCGTCGTGGCCTTTTGCACCTGGTGTCGCAGCGTCGTAAGCTGCTTGACTACCTGAAGGGCAAGGACGTTGATCGTTATCGCACCCTGATTACCCGTCTGGGTCTGCGGAAGTAAGCCAGACCAAGGCAGGCAAAAAGCGGCCCGGAAAACTCCCGGCCGCTTTTTTGTTTTTGTTGTGTCGTTGTTTATATCGTTGTAACGCGTTGTTATTGTTGTTGTTTATTGTGAGAGTGAAAGGAAGTTATGTTTAATGTCGTGAAAAAGACCTTCGCCTATGGTGCGCATCAAGTCACCATTGAAACTGGCGAAGTCGCCCGCCAGGCGGGTGGTGCTGTGCTCGTTTCCATGGAAGAAACTGTGGTTCTGGTCACCGTTGTCGCCGCCAAGAATGCCAAGCCAGGTCAGGATTTCTTCCCGCTGACCGTTGATTACCAGGAAAAAACCTACGCTGCCGGTCGTATCCCCGGTGGCTTCTTCAAGCGCGAAGGCCGTCCTTCCGAAAAGGAAACTCTGACCTGCCGCCTGATCGACCGTCCGATCCGCCCGCTATTCCCGGAAGGCTTCTACAACGAAGTCCAGGTCATCGCTACCGTGATGTCGCTGAACCCGGAAGTTGATTCCGATATCCCGGCCCTGATCGGCGCTTCCGCCGCTCTGGCCATCTCCGGTGTGCCGTTCAACGGCCCGATCGGTGCTGCCCGCGTCGGTTACATCGACGGCCAGTACGTTCTGTGCCCGACCCTGAGCCAGCTTAAGTCCAGCCAGCTCGACCTCGTCGTCGCCGGTACCGAAGCCGCTGTGCTGATGGTTGAATCCGAAGCCGACCAGTTGTCCGAAGAAATCATGCTCGGCGCCGTCGTTTTTGGTCACACCGAAATGCAGAAGGCGATCAACGCCATCAACGAACTGGTCGAAGAAGCCGGCAAGCCGGAATGGGAATGGCAAGCTGCACCGAAGGACGAAGCGCTGGTCGCCAGCCTGACCGCCTTGGTTGGTGCCAAGCTCGAAGAAGCCTACAACATCACCGTCAAGCAAACGCGTAGCCAGGCCGTCAAGGTCATCCGCGCCGAAGCGGTCGCTGCGCTGTGTACCGGCGCTGAAGGCGCGCCCGACGAAAACACCGTCGGCAACCTGTTCCACGAAATCGAAGCTTCCATCGTTCGCGGCCGCATCCTGAGTGGTGCACCGCGTATCGACGGTCGCGACACGCGCACCGTGCGTCCGATCACCATGCGCTCCGGCGTTCTGCCGCGCACCCATGGCTCGGCCCTGTTTACCCGTGGTGAAACCCAGGCACTGGCTGTTGCCACGCTCGGTACCAACCGCGACGAGCAGATCATTGATGCGCTGGCTGGCGAATACCGCGATCGCTTCATGCTGCACTACAACATGCCTCCGTACGCCACCGGCGAATGTGGTCGCGTCGGTACGCCGAAGCGTCGCGAAATCGGTCACGGTCGTTTGGCCAAGCGCGCGCTGCTCGCCGTGCTGCCGAAGCCGGAAGATTTCTCCTACTCGATGCGTCTGGTCTCGGAAATCACCGAATCCAACGGTTCCTCTTCCATGGCTTCCGTTTGCGGCGGCTGTCTGGCCCTGCTGGACGCCGGTGTGCCGCTCAAGGCGCACGTTGCTGGTATCGCCATGGGTCTGATCAAGGACGGCAACCGTTTCGCCGTGCTGACCGATATCCTGGGCGACGAAGATCACCTCGGCGACATGGACTTCAAGGTAGCGGGTTCAACGACCGGTATCACCGCGCTGCAGATGGATATCAAGATCCAGGGCATCACCAAGGAAATCATGCAGGTGGCACTGGCTCAGGCCAAGGATGCCCGCATCCATATCCTGAATCTGATGCAGGAAGCTGCTGCCGGCCCGCGTGAAGAAATGTCGGCTTACGCACCGCGTCTGTACACCTTCAAGATCAATCCGGAAAAGATCCGTGACGTCATCGGCAAGGGCGGTGCAGTGATCCGTGCCCTGACCGAAGAAACCGGCACCACGATCGACATTCAGGACGACGGCACGATCACCATTGCCTCCAGCAGCGGTGAAGCCGCCGCCGCCGCCCGTGCCCGCATCGATGCGATCACGGCAGAAGTCGAAATCGGCAAGATCTACGAAGGTACGGTCCTGAAGATTCTTGATTTCGGCGCGATTGTTTCCGTGCTGCCGGGCAAGGATGGTCTGCTGCACATTTCCCAGATCGCTCAGGAACGTGTCAACAAGGTCGAAGACTACGTCAAGGAAGGCCAGATCGTTCGCGTCAAGGTTCTGGAAACTGACGACCGTGGTCGCGTCAAGCTGTCGATGAAGGCCGTTGCTGCCGAAGAGGCTGCCGCCCAACCGCAAGCCGCTGCGCAGCAAGCGCCGCAGTAATTGCTACCACAGGCGCTTCCGGGCGCCTTGGCTATGAAAAAGGGCACCTTCGGGTGCCCTTTTTGCGGTCAACCGCCGTTGACCGTAAGAATTGCCATGGCGATTATTTCGCCATTTGTTTTTCTTTCATTTCATCCAAAGTTTTGCAGTCAATGCACAGGGTCGCCGTCGGGCGAGCTTCCAAACGCTTGATGCCGATCTCGACACCGCACTTGTCGCAGAAGCCGTAGTCACCACTGTCGATACGCCCCAGCGTTTCGTCGATTTTTTTGATCAACTTGCGCTCACGGTCACGATTGCGCAGTTCGATCGCCATGTCGGTTTCCTGGCTGGCTCGGTCGTTAGGGTCGGCAAATACCGTCGCTTCGTCTTGCATGGTGTGCACGGTGCGGTCGATGTCCTCGCCAAGCTCCTTCTTCACCGCTTCGAGCATCTTTCTGAAGTGGGCAAGTTGCTTGTTGCTCATGTACTCCTCACCAGCCTTGGGCTCGTAAGGTGCGAAATGTTTGTGGAGCAGGTCTTCTGCCATTTTGTCGGTGCGTCCCAGTGACCAAAAAAGCGATTTAATATCAGAAAGCGCTGCATGAGGCAAGCAAACTCCGTTGTTGTTTTCTTGATGCTTGATTTTGCGGTGATCCTGTCCCGGCCCAGGGCTTGCTCGGAACCGCTCCAGGCGTCAGGTTTTCTGCGGCTCACCAGCCGGGCCTGTCCTTTTTCGCCTCAGTGCGGGGTTTTGGCATCATCCCGGCTCGCAAGGGCCTGTTCGATGGCAGCAACCAGTACTGTGGGATCTTCGGCGCCGGGAATCATGAGTCGCTGGTCGACGATGAAGGTTGGCACAGCACGCACGCCGCTGGCGCGGTAGTGCTCTTCCATGTGGCGGATCTGTTCGTAATCGCGCTCGCTGGCCAGATAGTCGGCGACCTCGGCGGACGGATAGCCGCACGCGACGGCAATCTCAAGCAGCACGGCCGGATCGCCGATGTGCTCGCCGCGCTGGAATTGACCGACGAACAACCGTTCAACCAAGGGCCGGGCATCACCCCGCTGTTGTGCCCAGTAGATCAAGCGATGCGCTTGCAGGGTGTTGGCCCGCAGCGCAATTTTCTCGAACTGGTAGTCGAGGCCATACGCGGCACCGGCGTCACGGACACGCTGGAAGAGGGCGGCCACAGCGGCTTCGCTGCCGAATTTTTCGATCAGAAAAGGGAGATAAGGTTCGCCGCTGGGTGGTGTCTGTGGATTGAGGAAAAAAGGCTGCCA
This sequence comes from Dechloromonas sp., assembly GCA_028689015.1. Lineage (GTDB taxonomy): Bacteria > Pseudomonadota > Gammaproteobacteria > Burkholderiales > Rhodocyclaceae > Azonexus. The sequence goes on from JAQTXC010000022.1 coordinate 19,760, forward strand.
GCGCGTGACAATTTGCAGCGCGGGGTGTGTTGCCTTGAGCTGGGCCAAGGCGACGTCCAGCCGGCGCAGGCCGATGAAGCACCAGGGGCAGACGATGTCGGAAACGATATCAAGTTGAAGTGTGGTTGGGGAAGTGGTCGGCATGGTGATCTGTGTGCGTTGTTTCTATTTGAGCGTAGCGCAATTTTGCCGGAAATAGCTGACAATTTCAGTCGAGTATTTTAGAATTCACCCCCTTTCAATAGGGAGATTGCCCCCATGTTCCGGCACTTGCGTGAGGATATCCGCGCGGTTTTTGACCGCGATCCGGCGGCTCGCTCGTTCTGGGAGGTGCTCACCTGTTATCCCGGCATTCATGCCCTGTTCCTGCATCGCATCGCACATCGGCTGTGGGGCTATCGGTTGCGCTGGCTGGCCCGATTCACGGCCCATGTCTCACGTTTCTTGACCGGGATCGAAATCCACCCCGGAGCGAGCATTGGTCGCCGTTTTTTCATCGACCACGGCATGGGGGTGGTCATCGGCGAAACCGCAGAAATCAAGGACGATGTCACGCTGTATCACGGCGTTACGCTGGGTGGCACCTCGTGGAACAAGGGCAAGCGCCATCCGACGCTGGAAAACGGCGTGGTGATTGGGGCCGGCGCCAAGGTCTTGGGGCCGATCACCATTGCAGCCGGGGCCAAGGTGGGGTCGAATGCCGTGGTCACCAAGCCGGTGCCGGCGGGTGCGACGGCGGTGGGAAACCCGGCGCGCATTCTCGATCGCTCGGAGCAAAGCAAGCAACGCGAGGCGCAAGCCGAGAAAATGGGTTTTTCCGCTTATGCCGTAGGGCGTGATCAAGACGATCCGCTGGCCAAGGCCATTCACGGTCTACTCGACCATGCCGCCGAAACCGATCGCCGTCTGGCATCCTTGCTCAAGGAGTTGGAAGCGCAGGGGGTTCAGTGCGATGACGAGGTCCAGGCGGCCGACCGCTTTGACCCACAATACCTGAGCAAAATAGTTGACTAATTTTGTCCGGTTTCATATAGTTGACCGTAACACTAGGTTATTGATCTGGAGAACGGAATGCGTTTGACGACCAAAGGGCGTTTTGCCGTGACGGCGATGATGGACCTCGCTTTGCGCGGCGATGACGGGCCGGTGGCGCTGGCCAGCGTGGCGGAGCGGCAGGGGATTTCCCTGTCGTATCTTGAACAGTTGTTTGGCAAGCTGCGGCGTGGTCAGTTGGTCGATTCGGTGCGCGGTCCGGGCGGCGGTTATTGCATTGCCCGCCCGCTGGATACGGTGACGGTGGCTGACATCATTCGAGCGGTCGATGAGCAATTGGACGCGACGCAGTGCGGCGGCCAGGAAAATTGTCAGGACGAGCACCGCTGCATGACCCATGAACTGTGGTCCACCCTGAATGCCAAGATGTTTGATTATCTGGCGTCGGTGACCTTGGCGGATCTGGTTGAGCGCGAGCGCAAGAAAGCCGCTGCCCGCGGCGAGTCGGTGTTGACCGACCAGCGCGCCCTGGGCCCTGGGCCGCGTCGGGTGCAGCGCGACAAAATTGCTGCCCTAGCCTGAGTATTCCCATGTTCCAGCCCGTCTTTCTCGACCATAACGCCACCACACCGCTCGCTTCAGTGGTGAAGGCGGCGATGCTGCCCTGGCTTGACGGCCTGTGCGGCAATGCGTCGAGCCGGCACGAGTACGGACGGCGGGCGCGCCAGGCGATTGACGAGGCGCGGCAGCAGGTCGCTGCGGCGCTCGGCGCACATCCGACCGAGGTGGTGTTCACCAGCGGTGGCAGTGAAGCCAACAACCTGTTCCTCAAAGGGGCGGCCGCCGGCATGAAACCGGGGCTGATCGCCGTCAGCGCGACGGAACACCCCTGCGTGCTCAAGCCAGCGGCGCAACTGGCGCGGCAGGGCTGGACGCTGCAGAAAATCGCGGTCGACGGTGCCGGGCGGGTAAAAACCGACGCTTACGCCTTGTTGCTGCAAAACCGGCCGGCGCTGCTTTCGGTCATGCTGGCTAATAACGAAACTGGCGTGATTCAGGATGTCGCCGCGCTGGCGGCGACGGCACGCGCCACTGGTGCCTGGTTCCACAGCGATGCGGTGCAGGCCTTCGGCAAGCTGCCGGTGGATTTTCGCCTGCTCAATGCCGCCGGCGTCCATGCGCTGACGGTGTCAGCGCACAAGATCAACGGGCCGAAAGGCGCCGCGGCGCTGGTGCTGGACAAGCGGGTGGAATTGCAGCCCTTGATTGCCGGCGGTGGTCACGAGCGCGGTCTGCGTTCAGGAACGGAAAATGTACCGGCCATCGTTGGTTTCGGTGTGGCGGCGGAACTTGCCGCACAACGCGTTGCCGAACTGCCGCAACGGATGCAGATTCTGAAAAATCGTCTGGAAAGCGGGTTGACCGCAATCGGCGCCCAGATTTTTGCGGTCGACGCGCCGCGTTTGCCCAATACCAGCTACTTCGCTTTTCCCGAACTCGATGGCGAAACCCTGGTTGGCAAGCTGGATCGTGAAGGTTTTGCCGTGGCCAGCGGTGCCGCCTGTTCCAGCGCCAACCCGGAACCCTCGCATGTCTTGCGGGCGATGGGTGTGGCGCCGGAAATCGCCCGCGGCGCTATCCGCGTCAGCTTGGGCGAGGGCAACTGCGACGCGGATATCGAACAATTCATCAACGCCTTGCGGGCTACAGTCGGACGCCTGCAGGGACTGACCGCTCTGGCGGTTTGAAACAAACCCGACCTGACTAGCGAGAATGACGATGAAACTGCCCATCTACCTTGATTATTCGGCCACTACCCCGGTCGACCCGCGCGTCGCCGAAAAAATGATTCCGTATCTGTGCGAGCATTTCGGCAATCCCGCCTCGCGTTCGCACAGCTTCGGCTGGGTTGCCGACGCGGCGGTGGAAGAAGCGCGCGAGCAGGTGGCAGCGCTCGTCGGTGCTGACCCCAAGGAAATCGTCTGGACCTCAGGCGCCACCGAATCCAATAACCTCGCCATTAAGGGCGCCGCCAATTTCTACGCCGGCACCAAGGGCAAGCACCTCATCACGGTGAAGACCGAGCACAAGGCCGTCCTCGACACCGTGCGCGAGCTGGAACGCCAGGGTTTTGAAGCCACTTACCTCGATGTTCAGGACAACGGGTTGCTTGACCTGGAAGTCTTCAAGGCGGCGATTCGCCCGGACACCGTGCTGGCCTCGGTGATGTTCGTCAATAACGAAGTCGGCGTCATTCAGCCCATCGCCGAACTGGGTGAAATCTGCCGTGAAAAAGGCATCGTCTTCCACGTCGATGCCGCGCAGGCGACCGGCAAGGTGGATATCGACCTGAGCACGCTCAAGGTCGACCTGATGAGTTTCTCGGCGCACAAGACCTACGGCCCCAAGGGCATCGGCGCGCTGTACGTGCGCCGCAAGCCGCGCATCCGTCTCGAAGCACAGATGCACGGCGGCGGTCACGAGCGCGGTTTCCGCTCCGGCACGCTGGCGACGCACCAGATCGTCGGCATGGGTGAAGCCTTTCGCCTGGCCAAGGAAGAAATGAGCGAGGAAAACGCCCGCGTCAAGGCCTTGCGTGATCGTCTGCTCAACGGCTTGCAGGACATGGAAGCCACCTTCGTCAATGGTGATCTCGAACAGCGTGTCGCCCATAACTTGAATATCAGCTTTGCCTATGTGGAAGGCGAGTCGATGATCATGGCGATCAAGGATCTGGCCGTATCGTCCGGTTCGGCCTGCACCTCGGCCAGCCTGGAACCGTCCTACGTGCTGCGCGCGCTGGGCCGTGATGACGAACTGGCGCACAGCTCGATCCGTTTCTCCATTGGCCGCTTCACGACCGAAGAGGAAATTGACTACGCCATCCAGTTGCTGAAAGCCAAAGTCGGCAAACTGCGTGATCTGTCGCCGCTGTGGGATATGTACAAGGACGGTATCGACCTGAGCACCGTCCAGTGGGCCGCGCATTGAGTTGCGAGTCACGCGTCGTTGGTGATGAGCAAGATTTTATGAGCCACTCATCACTGGTGACTTACCATTGAATTTAGGAGAAATAACATGAGCTATAGCGTCAAAGTCATTGATCATTATGAGAATCCTCGCAACGTTGGTTCCTTTGCCAAGGAAGATGACGGTGTCGGGACCGGCATGGTCGGCGCGCCGGCTTGCGGCGATGTGATGAAGTTGCAGATCAAGGTCAACAAATCAGGCGTGATTGAAGATGCCAAGTTCAAGACCTACGGCTGCGGCTCGGCGATTGCGTCATCGTCGCTGGTGACCGAATGGGTCAAGGGCAAGACGGTCGACCAGGCTTTGAGCATCAAAAACACTGAAATCGCCGAAGAGCTGGCCTTGCCGCCGGTTAAAATCCACTGTTCGATCCTGGCCGAAGACGCCATCAAGGCGGCGGTCGCGGATTACAAGAAAAAGCACGGAGAATAAGCATGGGCGTGACCTTGAGCGAATCGGCGGCGAAGCACGTCGCCAATTTCCTGCAGAAGCGCGGCAAGGGCATTGGCCTGCGCCTTGGCGTACGGACTTCGGGCTGTTCCGGCATGGCCTACAAGCTGGAATTCGTCGACGAGGTGAATGAGGACGATCAGGTGTTTGAACAGAATGGCGTCAAAGTCATTATCGATGCCAAGAGCATGCCGTATCTCGAAGGCATGGAACTCGACTTCGCCCGCGAAGGCCTCAATGAAGGCTTCAAGTTCAATAACCCGAACGTCAAGGATCAGTGCGGCTGCGGCGAGTCGTTCAACGTTTGATGGACCTCAGTACTGATTTTTTCTCCCTGTTTGCTTTGCCGCGCCGCTTCCGGCTGAGCCTGTCCGAGCTGGATTCGCGTTATCGCGACCTGCAGGCGCAGGTGCATCCGGATCGCTTCGCCAGTGCCAGCGATGCAGCGCGGCGCTTGTCGATGCAGTGGGCGACGCGGGCCAACGAGGCTTACCTGGCTTTGAAGAAACCGCTGGCGCGGGCGAAATACCTGCTTGAACTGGCCGGGCACGATCTGCAGGCGGAGAACAACACCGCCATGCCGGCTGACTTTCTGATGGAACAGATGGAGTGGCGTGAGGCGGTGATGGAAGCCCGTACCGGCGGCGACCACCATGAGTTGACTCACCTTCACCATCGTCTGCGTGCCGATATCGAGCAGCGCTTTGCCGAAGTGGGCGAGTTGCTGGATCTGCAGCAAGATTATTCGCAAGCCACTGACCGGGTGCGTCGCCTGATGTTCCTGGAAAAGCTGCTGTCTGAAATCGACGACGCGCTGGCGTCGCTGGAAGAATAAAAATATGGCCCTGTTTCAAATTGCCGAACCCGGCGAATCTGCTGCCCCGCATGAGCACAAGCTCGCCATCGGGATCGATCTTGGTACGACCAATTCGCTGGTGGCCACCGTGCGCAGCGGCATGGCGGTCTGTTTGCATGACGCACAGGGCCGCCCCTTGCTGCCCTCCGTGGTGCGCTACCACGTCGACGGTCAGGTGGATGTTGGCTACGAGGCACGCAAGACGCAAGCGGTCGACCCCAAAAACACCATCATTTCGGTCAAACGATTCATGGGGCGCGGCAAGCAGGACATCGCGCATGTCGAATCGATGCCTTACGACTTCATTGAAGCGCCGGGCATGGTTAAGCTCAAAACGCACGCCGGCATCAAAAGCCCGGTCGAGGTGTCCGCCGAAATTCTCAAAAGTCTGAAGGCTCGGGCCGAACACGCCCTAGCTGGCGAACTGCTGGGCGCGGTGATCACCGTACCGGCCTATTTTGACGATGCACAACGTCAGGCCACCAAGGACGCCGCCCGTCTCGCCGGGCTCAATGTCCTGCGCCTGCTCAACGAACCGACGGCGGCGGCCATTGCCTACGGACTCGATAATGCGGCGGAAGGGGTGTACGCGGTCTACGACCTGGGGGGCGGCACATTCGATATTTCCATCCTCAAGCTGACCAAGGGTGTTTTCGAGGTCATGGCCACGGGGGGTGATTCGGCGCTGGGTGGGGATGATTTTGACCACCGGATTTTCTGCTGGGTCATTGAGCAAGCCAAGCTGCAGCCCCTGTCGCCGGAAGATGCCCGCCGTCTGATGATGCGTTGCCGCGAAGCCAAGGAATTCCTGACCAATAACCCGGAAGCGCCGATTTCGCTGCGCTTGGGGTCGGATGAAATGGTCGACATCAAACTGGATGTCCAGACCTTTGCCGAGATTACCCGCACCCTGGTTTCAAAAACACTGCAACCGGTCAAGAAAGCCCTGCGCGATGCCGGCCTGCGCGCCGACGACATCAAGGGTGTGGTCATGGTCGGCGGCGCCACCCGCATGCCGCAGATCCAGAAAGCCGTGGGTGATTTTTTCCGCCAGGAACCGCTGACCAATCTCGACCCGGACAAGGTCGTCGCCCTTGGCGCCGCGACCCAAGCCAACCTGCTGGCTGGCAACAAGACCGGCAAGGACGACTGGCTGCTGCTTGATGTCATTCCGTTATCGCTTGGCCTGGAAACGATGGGGGGGCTGACTGAAAAAGTCATTCCGCGCAATTCGACCATTCCGACCGCCCGTGCCCAGGAGTTCACTACCTACAAGGATGGTCAGACGGCGATGGCCATTCATGTGGTTCAGGGTGAGCGCGAAATGATCGCCGATTGCCGCTCGCTGGCCCGCTTCGAGTTGCGTGGCATCCCGGCCATGGTGGCAGGCGCGGCACGCATTCGCGTCACCTTTCAGGTCGATGCCGATGGCCTGCTGTCGGTCACGGCGCGCGAGCAAACCACCGGCGTCGAGGCCAGCATCAACGTCAAGCCTTCCTATGGCCTGTCCGATGATGAAATTGCCGGCATGCTCAAGGATTCGATGGCCCATGCCAAGGATGACGCCATGGCACGGGCCTTGCGCGAAGCCCAGGTTGAAGGCGAGCGCATGATCGAAGCCACGGAAGCCGCACTGGCCGAGGATGCGCATCTGCTCAGCACTGCTGAAATCGACAAGATCAACACCACCATCGCCAAACTGCGCAATAGCATTGCCGGTGACAATCGTCGCCTGATCAATCTGGCGATGGACGACCTTGGCTTCGAGACACAAACCTTCGCCCACCGTCGCATGGATCAAAGCATCAAGAAGGTGCTATCCGGCCGCAAGGTGAATGACATCGCTACGGGAGAAGACGCATGACCCAAATGATTGTGCTGCCGCACCTTGAGCTCTGCCCGGACGGCGCGGTAATTGAAGCCGAAGCCGGCAAATCGATCTGCGAGAACCTGCTGGCCCATGACATCGAACTCGATCACGCCTGTGAAATGTCCTGCGCCTGCACAACCTGCCACGTCATCGTGCGGGAAGGTTTCAATTCTCTGGAAGAGGCAGAGGAGGTCGAGGAAGACTTGCTCGACAAGGCCTGGGGCCTGGAGCCGAACTCCCGTCTGGGTTGTCAGGCCATCGTGCGGTCGACCCCGCTGGTGGTCGAAATTCCAAAATACAGTATCAACATGGCGAAGGAAGGGCACCGCAAATGAAATGGACTGACATCAACGATATCGCCATCGAACTCTCCGATGCTCATTCCGCGGTCGACCCGCTGAAAATCAATTTTGTCGACCTGCGTAACTGGGTCATGGCCTTGCCCGGTTTTGACGACGATGCCAATCGTTGCGGCGAAAAAATCCTCGAAGCCATCCAGCAAGCCTGGATCGACGAAGTCGCCTGATCGGCGGGGCACGGCGATGGCGCAGCAAAGCAACAATCCACTGCATGGCGTGACACTGGAAACCATGCTCAACGAACTGGTGCGCTGGTACGGCTGGGATATGCTCGGCCGGCAAATCGACATCCGCTGCTTCAATCACGAACCGAGCATTGCCTCCAGCCTCAAATTTCTGCGCCGCACCCCCTGGGCGCGGGCCAAGGTCGAAACGCTCTACCTGGATAGCCTGCGCGACTGAGCGGGCGCTCAGTCGAAAAGCTTGAGCAGGGCATCGAGCCCACCAAAATTGATCGCCACATCCGCCTTGGCGCGCGTTGCCGGCTTGGCCTGATAAGCCACCGACAAACCCGCCTCTGCCATCATCATCAAATCATTGGCCCCATCACCCACGGCAATGACCTGATCCCGGCGTAAGCCCAGTTCATCGCGTAGGCGGGCCAGATGATGCGCTTTTGCTGCGGCATCGATGATGTCGCCGACCACCCGGCCAGTCAGCTTGCCCCCCGCAATTTCCAGCTCGTTCGACGTCGCAAAGTCAAAACCCAGCTCGATGCGCAGCCGCTCGGTGAAATAGGTAAACCCGCCGGATAGAATGGCCGTGCGCAGACCCGCCTGTTGCACCGCCTCAAGCAGCTCACGGGCGCCAGGAGAAAGCAGCAGGCGCTCGCCGAATACCCGCGCCAGCACCCGTGCATCCAGCCCGGCCATCAGCGCCAGCCGGCGACGCAGGCTCTCGCGGTAATCAATCTCGCCACGCATCGCCGCCTCGGTCACCGCCGAAACCTCGGCCTTCTTCCCTGCAAAATCGGCCAGCTCATCGATGCATTCGATGGTAATCAGCGTCGAATCCATATCGAAACAGATCAGGCCGAAATCGGACAGGGTCTTGTCACGGTCAACGAAGGCCCAGTCAAGCTTTTCCGCTTCGATCAACGGAATCAGCGCGTCAAACTCGGCCGTGCGCGTGGCGTCCTTGATGCGCACCACTTGCGGTGGACGTGGTTCAGCGGTCGATGCGCCGGTCGCGGCAATAATTTTTTCGAGCAGGAAAGTGGGCAGCGCGCCGCCCTGGAGAATGAGGTTCATGCGGGGGAGGGTTGGCTTGGCAAGGTGTTGTCGGGCAATTTTTCGACAATCCGCTGCCAGCGGATGAGGATTTCAGGAAAGATGGCGGGAGCGAGTTCTCCGGCCATGTCGACGATTTCGGGACGACCGTATTGGCCGTCGTGCAATGTGTACAGCGTAATCACGCGGTCGACCGGGTGTACCAGCCAATATTCACGGACGCCAGCACGTTCATAGAGCGCGCGTTTGGTCAGGTGGTCGTGGCGGGCAGTGCGCGGTGACAGCACTTCGATGATCCAGTCTGGCGCTCCCCGAACATGGCTGTCACCGATCTTGGCCGGGTCGCAGACGACCAGAATATCCGGCTGGACGATGGTATCGACCTGTTCATCGGCTTCATTGAGCGCCGGCAAAAGCACATCGAGCGGAGCAATCAGGGCCTGACAGGGCTTGCCATCAAGCGCTTCGTCAATCTGCCGAAATAACTGCCCGACGATCATCTGATGACTGATCGATGGCGCTGGCGACATGGCGTAGGCCTCGCCGTGAATCAGTTCCCAGCGCTGGTCTTCCGGCCAGTGGCGGTAGTCGGCGTAGATGAATGGGCCTTGGGCAATTTGAGGAATGGCCATGGCGATGACTCCTTGGTGAGCGGACAGCCTATCTTGCAAGCAAACCCGCCCACGCGGCAAGTCCGGCAACGTGCCGGAATGCGCTGCCACCCGGCGTGGATGGCAGCAACTGGCGGCTTAGTCTTCCAGGCGACCCGGCAGCACGTCGCGCAGCATCACAGCGGCGTCGCGGATCATTTGCTCGGTGTCGTCCCAACCAACGCAGCCGTCGGTGACTGAGCAGCCGTATTTGAGTTGCGACAGGTCGGCCGGGATGGGCTGGTTGCCGGCTTCGATGTTGGATTCGATCATCACGCCGAGCAGCGATTTATTGCCGTTGCGGATCTGGTTGACCACGTCGGCCATGACCAGCGGCTGCAGGGCCGGTTTTTTGGAGCTATTGGCGTGCGAGCAGTCAACGACCAGGTTGGCCGGCAGCTTGGCTTTGGCCAGCGCTTGTTCGGCAACGGTGATCGATACCGTGTCGTAATTGGGTTTGCCGTCGCCGCCGCGCAGGACGACATGGCCGTAGGCGTTGCCGGTAGTGCGGACAATGGCGACGCGACCGTCGTTGTTGAGGCCCAGGAAAGAGTGCGGGTTGGAGGCCGACAGGATGGCGTTGGTAGCGACCGTCAGGTCGCCGCTGGTGGCGTTCTTGAAGCCGACCGGAGTAGACAGGCCGGACGACATTTCGCGGTGCGTCTGCGATTCGGTGGTGCGGGCGCCGATGGCGGTCCAGGTGATCAGGTCGCCGTAGTATTGCGGGCCGTAGGGGTCGAGCGCTTCGGTACCAGCGGGCAAGCCAAGTTCGTTGACGTCACGCAGGAACTGGCGGGCCTTTTCCATGCCGACATCAACCTGGAAGGAGTCATCCATAAACGGGTCATTGATGTAGCCCTTCCAGCCGACCGTGGTGCGCGGCTTTTCGAAATAGACGCGCATGATGATCTGCAGCGTGTCGCTGACCTCGTCGGCCAGCGCTTTCAGGCGGCGGGCGTAGTCCATGCCGGCGATCGGGTCGTGGATGGAGCAGGGGCCGACGACGACGAAGAGGCGGTGATCCTTGCGGTCCAGGATGTTGCGCAGTTGCTCGCGGCCTTGGCGAACCGTCGCTTCGGCGCTCGCGGTCAACGGCACTTTGGCGTTAATTTCGGCCGGCGTCGGCATGGTGTCGAAGGCCGCTACATTGATGTTGTCGATGTTTTGTGTGGTCATTTGGTCAGCTCGCGAATCATGTCTCTGACTGCAGCGACCTTGTCATTCAGGCCGGGGCAGTGGCGTAAAAGGGAAATTTTATCCTGTCCCGCCAGCTTATAGCTGCGGTTTTTCTGAATCAAATTGATGATCTTGATCGGTTCGATAGGCGGATTCTTGCTGAACGCCGGGGCAAACTGCAGGGTGATCTGGTCGTTGCTGGCGTCAAGCTTGGCGATTAGCAGCGGTTTGATCAGCAGCCGCAGGCGGTGGGTGGCAAGTAGCGACTGCGCCTGCAAGGGGAGTTCACCGAAGCGGTCGATCAATTCTTCCTGCAGCGCATCGATCTCGTCGGCGCTTTCGCCATTGGCCAGGCGCTTGTACAGCGTCAGGCGTTCATGGACATCCGGACAGTAGGCATCGGGCAACAACGCCGGCGTGCGCAGGTTGATTTCGCTGCCGATGCCCAGCGGTTGGGTCAGGTCGGTGGCGGCAATCGACTTGCCCTGTTTCAGGTGGGCGACGGCGCGGTTGAGCATGTCGGCGTACATGTTGAAACCGACTTCCTGCATTTCGCCCGACTGGTTGTCGCCCAGTACTTCGCCGGCACCGCGGATCTCAAGGTCGTGCATCGCCAGGAAAAAGCCGGAACCCAGTTCTTCCATGGCCTGGATGGCATCGAGGCGCATCTTCGCCTGCTTGGTCAGCGCTTTTTCGTCCTGCACCAGCAAATAAGCGTAAGCCTGATGGTGCGAGCGCCCGACCCGGCCGCGCAACTGGTGCAACTGGGCGAGACCGAATTTCTCGGCGCGGTTGATCAGGATGGTGTTGGCGTGCGGGTTGTCGATGCCGGTTTCGATGATGGTCGTACACAGCAGTACGTTGGCGCGCTGGCCGGTGAAGTCGCGCATGACGCGCTCCAGCTCGCGCTCGTTCATCTGGCCGTGGCCGATGACGATGCGTGCCTCGGGCACCAGTTTTTCCAGCTTCTCGCGCATGTTGGCGATGGTGTCGACTTCGTTGTGCAGGAAGTACACCTGGCCGCCGCGTTTCAGTTCGCGCAGCACCGCTTCGCGGATGATGCCGTCGGAGAATTTGCTGACAAAGGTCTTGATGGCGAGGCGTTTCTGCGGCGCCGTGGCAATGACTGAAAAATCGCGCAGGCCTTCCATCGACATCGCCAGCGTGCGCGGGATGGGGGTTGCGGTCAGGGTCAGTACGTCGACCTCGGCGCGCATGGCCTTCAGTGTTTCCTTCTGGCGCACACCAAAGCGGTGTTCCTCATCAATGACCACCAGGCCGAGGCGGTTGAATTTGACGTCCTTGCCGATCAGCTTGTGGGTGCCGATGATGATGTCGATTTTGCCTTCGGCCAGGTCCTGCAAGGCTTGCGCCGATTCCTTAGCGGTTTTGAAGCGGGAGATTTCAGCGATTTTTACTGGCCAGTCGGCAAAGCGGTCGGCGAAAGTCTGGTAATGCTGTTCGCAGAGCAGGGTGGTCGGGCACAGCACCGCCACCTGCTTGCCGCCGGCCACCGCACAAAAGGCAGCACGCAGCGCTACTTCGGTCTTGCCAAAGCCCACATCGCCACAGACCAGTCGGTCCATCGGCTTGCCGGATTTCATGTCAGCGATGACGGCAGCAATGGCCTGGGCCTGATCATTGGTTTCCTCAAAACCAAAACCATCGGCGAAAGCTTCGTAGTCGTGTTCTTCAAAATCAAAGGCGTGGCCCTGGCGGGCGGCACGGGCCGCATAGAGGGCAAGCAATTCGGCGGCGGTGTCGCGTGCCTGCTCGGCCGCCTTGCGTTTGGCTTTTTCCCACTGGCCCGAGCCCAGGGTGTGCAGCGGGGCGCTGTCCGGGTCGGCGCCGGAATAACGGGAAATCAGCTGCAGTTGCGCTACTGGCACAAACAGCTTGGCGTCATTAGCGTAGTGCAGTTCGAGAAATTCCTGTTCGCCCAGGCCAAGATCCATGCGGATCAGGCCACGGTAACGGCCGATGCCGTGACTTTCGTGCACCACGGGGTCGCCGACTTTCAGTTCGGTCAGATCCTTCAGCCAGTTGTCGAAGCTTGCCTTGCGGGCTGATTCGCGGCGCAGGCGGCGCGGGCTACCCGCGTACAACTCGGTTTCGGTGATGAAGGCCAGGCTGTCAGCCAGCACAAAGCCGGCGTGCAAGGGGCCGATGCCGAGGACCAGCGGTGCCTGAGTGTTCAAAAAAGCAGCGAGATCGGCGCAAATATCCGGCCTGATCTGGTGCTCGGCAAACATCGCAGCCAGTGTCTCGCGCCGACCGGCGGTTTCCGCAACAAGCAGGACGCGGCCAGGATAAGCCGCCAAAAATGCCTTGAGCTTGCCCAGCGGCTCGTCGTGTCTGCGGTCAACAGCGATAGCGGGCAAATTTTTCAGGGACAACGCACGGCTTTCGGAGGCAAGGTCGGGCTTGTCCGCATGGCTCTTGTCCAGTGCCAGTCGACCGTAAGCTTTGGCGGCGCTGAAAAAGGCTTCGTCACTGAGGAAAAGTTCTTCCGGAGCAAGCAGCGGCCGGCCCTTGTCGCCTTGCAGCAACAAGTAGCGTGATTTGGTGTCGGCCCAGAAAGCGGCTATCGCCGCCGGGGCGTCACCGTGGGTGACGAACAGGGCGTTTTGGGGCAGGTAGTCGAAAAGACTGGCCATGTCATCGAAAAACAGCGGCAGGTAATACTCGATGCCGGCGCTGGCGATGCCGGTCGAGATGTCCTTGTAAATGCCCGATTTGGCCGGGTCGCCCTCGAAGCGTTCGCGGAAAGCCTGCCGAAAGTGGGTGCGCCCCTTGTCGTCCATCGGAAATTCGCGCGCCGGCAAGAGGCGGATTTCCGGCACTGGGTAAACGGTGCGCTGGGTATCGACGTCGAAGGTCTTGATGCTTTCGATCTCGTCGTCGAACAGGTCGAGGCGGTAGGGCAGTTGCGAGCCCATCGGAAAGAGGTCGATCAGGCCGCCGCGGATCGAGTATTCGCCGGGTGACACCACTTGCGTAACGTGGGCGTAGCCGGCCAGCGTGACCTGAGCGCGGAACTTGTCGGCGTCCAGGCGCTGTCCCTTTTTGAATTCAAATGTGTAGGCCGCCATGAATTCCGGCGGGGCCAGACGGTTGACCGCGGTCGACGCCGGGACCAGCAAAATATCCAGATCACCCTGCATGGCTGCCCATAAGGTGGCCAGACGCTCGGACACCAGATCCTGATGCGGCGAGAAATGGTCGTAGGGCAGGGTTTCCCAGTCCGGCAGCAGGCGCACGCGTAGATTCGGCGCAAACCAGGGAATTTCATCGAGCAGGCGCTGCGCATCGGCGGCGCTGGCACTGACCACGGCGAGCAAACGGCCAGGGTTCTGGCACGCCAGTTCAGCCAGGGTGAGGGCATCGGACGAGCCGGTGCTCACCGGTAGATCAAGACGGCTACCGGGCTTGGGCAGGGCGGGCAGGGACAACAGGTGGATGGCGGACACGGCAGAGTGAGGGCAGCTGGGGGGAGGGCGATTATAGCCGCTTGCCGGCTGAGTCATTTTTGCCGTGGCCGTCAAGTCATGCGGTCGACCGGCGAATCGGGTACATTTTGCTCCCGCCATTGCTGCCGTGCCTTGAACTGAAATCATGTCCTTACTGAATCGGCCGTTGGCCTTGTTGATGCTTGTGCTACCCGGCCTGGTCAGCGCCCAGACACTGGCCGACTGTCGCTCCATCCCAGGTGCCGAACGGCGGCTGGCTTGCTACGACCAGTTGCCAGTTTCCACTATTGCCGTGCTGCCCGCTACCCGCCAGGTTTCCGGCCAGACCGGCGTCCCTGCACCCCGGTCATCCTCGCTGCTCGGCCAAGCCTGGGAGCTCGACGACGGCGAACGTGGGCAGATCCTGCGTATCCGGCAGTACAAGCCGGTTTATGTGCTGCCGGCTTTTCACGCCAGCCGGGTCAATCATTTTCCATCTTCGCCAGCGTCTGGTCATGCCAGCATCAGCTCGGCTGATGTCGATGCGACCGAAACGAAGTACCAGATCAGCCTGAAAGCCAAGTTGTTCGAAGATCTGCTGGGCGACAACGGCGACCTGTGGTTTGGCTACACCCAGTCGTCGCGCTGGCAGGTGTTCAACAGCAACACCTCACGGCCTTTCCGCGAAACCAATTACGAACCGGAGCTCATGTTCCTGTGGCGCACCAACTCTCCACTGGCCGGCTGGCGCGTTCGCACCCTGGGGCTGGGCATCAATCATCAGTCGAATGGCCGCTCGCTACCCTTGTCCCGTAGCTGGAACCGGATGATCGGCACCCTGGCACTGGAGAAGGAGGAATGGACGGTGACTTTTCGGCCATGGTGGCGCATTCCGGAAAGCCGTGACCAGGACGACAACCCCGACATCGCCAATTACCTTGGCCGCGGCGACCTACAGGTGATCCGCCATTTTGGCGACCAGGAACTGTCGGTGATGTTGCGTCACAGCCTGCGTAGCGGCGGCAATAGCCACGGCGCCGTTCAGCTGGATTACGCCTTCCCGCTGGCCGGCAAGCTGCGCGGCCATCTGCAATGGTTCTCCGGCTATGGCGAAAGCCTGATCGACTACAACCACCGCGCCAATTACTACGGCGTTGGCCTGTCGCTGCTGGAGTGGTACTGAGCGGCGCGGTTTAGTCGAACAACAGGGCGGCGGCTACCTTGCGCCCTTCGGCTGCCAGAATGTTGTAAGTCCGGCAGGCGGCCTGCAGGTCCATGACCTCCAGGCCGATGCCGGCCGGCGCAAATGGACGCATCAAGGCACTTGGCGGAAACCGCAGGCGACGACCGGTACCCAGCAAAATGACCTCCGTGTCCAGTGCCAGCAGTTTTTGCATGTCGTCGGAACAAAGGGTGTCGATGCTTGCGGTCGACCAGCCTGAAATGATGTTTTCGGGCAGGACAATCAGGTTTTCCGAGTAATTTTCATGGTTGACCGCGACATAGCCGTCGCCATACGCCGTAAAAATATTGAGACCTGCCGTGTTGGAAATGTGAAGTTTCACTGAAATTGTGCTCAGAAAAGCCCGCCGAAATTGCGGCGTATCAAGCCTTAAAGTAGGATTATACCTTTGGCCCAAAGTGGCCAACCTGGACCTTTTCCATGAAACACGTCAAGAAATCCGCCAAACTCGCCAATGTCTGCTATGACATCCGCGGCCCCGTGCTGCAGATGGCCAAGCAAATGGAGGAAGAAGGCCACAAGATCATCAAGCTCAATATCGGCAATCTGGCGGCCTTCGGTTTCGATGCGCCGGAAGAAATCCAGCAGGACATCATCCGCAACCTGCCCAATGCGGCGGGCTATACCGACTCGAAAGGCATTTTCGCCGCTCGCAAGGCGATCATGCATTACACCCAGCAGAAGAACATCAAGGGCGTGACGCTGGAGGATATCTACGTCGGCAATGGCGTGTCCGAGCTGATCGTCATGGCGATGAATGCGTTGCTTGACGCTGGTGACGAAGTGCTGGTGCCCGCGCCGGATTACCCCTTGTGGACGGCAGCAATCAGCCTGTCCGGTGGCAAGCCGGTGCATTATCTGTGCGACGAGGAGAAGGGCTGGCTGCCGGATCTGAACGACATTCGCAGCAAGATCAATAAGAACACCCGCGCCATCGTCATCATCAATCCGAACAACCCGACCGGCGCGCTCTATCCGGATGATCTGCTACACGAGCTGATCGACATCGCCCGCCAACATCATCTGATCATCTACGCCGACGAGGTGTACGACAAGGTGCTCTACGACGGCGTCACGCACACGTCGATTGCCGCACTGTCGGAAGACGTGCTGACCATCACCTTCAACGGGCTGTCCAAAAACTACCGTTCCTGCGGCTATCGCGCCGGCTGGATGATCGTGTCCGGCGACAAGCGCCACGCCAAGGATTACATCGAAGGACTGGACATGCTGGCGTCGATGCGCCTGTGCGCCAACGCGCCGGGGCAGCACGGCATCCAGACGGCACTGGGTGGCTACCAGAGCATCGACGACCTGATCGCCGAAGGCGGCCGCCTGCGCCGCCAGCGTGACATCGCCCATGACCTGATCAACGCCATTCCCGGCGTCAGTTGCGTCAAGCCAAAAGCGGCGCTGTACATGTTCCCGCGCCTCGACCCGGCGGTCTATCCGATCAAGAATGATCAGGCTTTCATCGCCGAATTGCTGCAGGAAGAAAAAGTGTTGCTGGTCCAGGGCTCGGGTTTCAACTGGCCCCATCCCGACCACTTCCGGCTGGTTTTTCTGCCGCACGAGGACGATCTGCGCGAAGCCATCGGTCGACTGGCCCGATTCCTTGAAAATTACCGCAAACGGCACGGCACGAACTAATGGCAAGGGGCTAGTCACTTGGGGCTAGCCTCCGCCGCCAGACTTCGATGTTTTTTTAACGACTAATTACTAGCGACGCATAACTGAAATGAACCCTATCAATGTTGGCCTTATTGGCATCGGCACCGTCGGCGGTGGCACCTGGACTGTTCTCAAGCGCAACGCGGAAGAAATTACCCGTCGCGCCGGCCGGCCGATTCGCATTACGGCTGTGGCCGACAAGAATGTCGAACTGGCCACGCAGATCACGGGTGGCAGTGCCCGCGTGACCGACGATGCCTTTTCGCTGGTCAATGATCCGGACATCGACATCATCGTCGAACTGATCGGCGGCTATGGCGTGGCCAAGGAGGTGGTCATGCAGTCGATCGCCAATGGCAAACATGTGGTCACTGCCAACAAGGCGCTGCTCGCCGTGCATGGCACCGAAATTTTCACCGCCGCTCAGGAAAAAGGGGTCATGGTCGCTTTCGAAGCAGCCGTTGCCGGCGGCATTCCCATCATCAAGTCGCTGCGTGAAGGTCTGACTGCCAACCGTATTCAGTGGGCGGCCGGCATCATCAACGGCACCACCAATTTCATCCTGTCGGAAATGCGCGACAAGGGCTTGTCTTTTGCCGATGTACTGGCCGAGGCGCAGCGTCTGGGTTATGCCGAAGCGGATCCGACCTTCGATATCGAAGGCGTTGATGCCGCGCACAAGGCAACGCTGATTGCCTCAATTGCCTTCGGCATCCCGGTGCAGTTCGACAAGGCTTACATCGAAGGGATCACCCAGCTCGAAGCCTCCGACATCACCTATGCCGAGCAACTCGGCTATCGCATCAAGCTGCTGGGCATTGCCAAGCGCCGTGACAATGGGGTCGAGCTGCGCGTCCACCCGACCTTGATTCCGGCCAAACGCCTGATCGCCAATGTCGAAGGGGCGATGAACGCGGTTGTCGTCAAGTGCGATGCCGTGGGCGAAACGCTGTACTACGGCAAGGGCGCTGGTGCCGAGCCGACCGCGTCGGCCGTCATTGCCGACCTGGTCGATGTCACCCGTCTGGCTACGGCCGATGCCGCGCATCGCGTGCCGCACCTGGCTTTCCAGCCGGATGCCATGTCCAATCTGCCCATTCTGCCGATGAGCGATATTGAGACCGGCTACTACCTGCGCCTGCGGGTTGAGGACAAGCCGGGCGTGCTGGCCGACGTGACCCGCATCCTGGCCGACCAGGGCATCTCGATTGACGCCATGCTGCAACGTGAGCCGGGTGAAGGTGAAGGTGAGACCGACATCATCATCCTGACCCACGTCTGCAAGGAAAGCTGCGCCGATGCGGCCATCGCCAAGATCGAAGGCCTGTCTGCGCAAAAAGGCAAGGTCAAGCGGATTCGTCTGGAAGAACTGCAGTAAGCAATTTCTAGACAGTACCAACAGGATGGGGGGGCGGCTTCCCCCTCCCTTATTTATTCCGGTTTTGCTGATTTTTTCCAGTTGACCGTAGCCATGAACAAATAACCGGCACCATAGACGGTTTTGATGAAGGCTTGGCTTTGTTCGTCCGGTTCCAGTTTCCGCCGTAGCCGAGAAATACGGACGTCGATGCTACGGTCGGTTGGTGACAGGTCGCGGGTACCCATCAGTTGCTCTCGTTGCAAAATGCGGTTGGGATGGGTGACGAAAACCTTGAGTAGTTCGGCTTCGGACGTACTCAACACAGTTTCATCGCCCTTGGGCGAACTCAGCGTGTTGTTGCCCATATTGAAGCGCCAGCCTGAAAATTCTGCCAGTTGCTTGCTGCCGGTACTGCTGGTGCTTTCGCGCCGGCGCAGGATGCTGCGTACGCGGGCAACCAGTTCGCGCGGCTCGAAAGGCTTGAGTACGTAATCGTCAGCCCCCAGTTCCAGCCCCATCACCCGGTCGCTAACGTGGGTGCGCCCGGTCAGGATCAGGAGGCCACACGCCGATTGTGCCTTGACTCGCTGCATGGCTTCGATGCCATCCATGTCAGGTAGGCCGAGGTCAATGATGCAAAGATCAGGCGCCATCGTGCGCAGTTTGCGTAGCAGATCGCCACCGTTGCGACACCAGGTAGTACGAAAGCCAAAATCGGCCAATGATTGCTCGATGATCCTGGCAACATCAGGGTCATCTTCAACGATAGCAATCAATTTGGGAGACTCGTTCTCTTTCATTTCCGGACTTGTCCAAGTTGAGCCAGAGCCCGGATCAAATCCTGGCGCAGGAAGGGTTTGGTCAGCATCGGAATATTGGTGGGCAAATTGGTCTCCGAATCATCAGTGTAGCCACTCATCAGGACGATACGTGTCGCTGGGTAGTTAGCCAAGATGTGGGTGGCCAGCTGACGGCCATCGATACCGCCAGGCATAATCACATCACTGACGACCAGCGCGATGTCAGGAATCTGCTCGATCATGTCGATGGCCTGCTGGCCAGATTTTGCCTCGATCACCGGGTAGCCCAGATCGATCAGTTGCTGGCGGACAACCCGCCGGACATTGGGGTCGTCCTCGACTAGGAGCACCAGTTCGCCAGTATGCGCTGGGTTGCTTTCCTCGCCGGGTTCGTCGAACTCGGGCACGATATCGGTGAGAGGCAGGGCGAGGAGCACGGTTGTGCCCTGATTCGGCTGGCTTTGAATGGCAACGCCGCCGCCAGATTGTTTGGCAAAGCCGTAAGCCATTGCCAGGCCAAGGCCGCTGCCTAAGCCGAAGCGTTTGGTCGTAAAAAAAGGTTCGCAGGCACGTGCTAGCGTCGCGGCATTCATACCAACACCATTGTCGGCCACCTCGATCATTGCGTAGCGGCCGGGTGCTACATCAAAACTAGCGGCGTTGGCATCCAGATCGACGACGCGGGCCGCAATGTGCAACCGCCCGCCATTAGGCATTGCATCGCGGGCGTTGATTGCGAAGTTCAGCATGGCACTTTCCAGTTGTCCTGGGTCAGCCAAGACATGTGCGTTGCAGCCTGCAGTGTCGGTTGATAGCATTATATTTTCAGGCAGTGAGCGGCGAACCAGCTTGGCGAGGCTGGTGATGAGCTGGACGATATCGACCGCTTCTGGCTCCAGCGGCTGCTGGCGCGAGAAGGTGAGCAGCCGCTTGATCAGCTGTACGCCGCGCCGTGCCGACTGTAGCGCCGGCTCGACAAACTCATTGACCCCGGCATCGTCCTGGTGATGGTCCTGCAGGGCGGCCAGATTGCCGATGATGACCGTCAGCAAATTATTGAAGTCGTGCGCCAGGCCGCCGGTGAGCTGGCCGATTGCCTCTAGTTTTTGTGCTTGGATGAGCGCCGCCTGCATGCGCTTCTGCTCAGTGATGTCGTGGGAAAAAACGAAAAATCCGAGTGTTGTGCCGTCGACCGTAAATTCCGGCACCAGTGTACTGCGCGCATGCATTGTTTGGCCAAGGCGTTCCATCTGGTATTCATAGGTGACTTGCTGGCCGGCCAGCGCCTTGCGGACGCAATCCTTCACCTGCCCATAAACATGCGGGCCGATTACATCGAGTACGGCACGGCCGGTCACCGAGCCTTCCGGGTGGCCATACCAGTCCGAGTAACCTTTGTTGGTGTATTGGTACACCTCATTTTGGTCGACGTAGCCGATCAAAATGGGCACCGTATCGTTGATCAGGCGCAGACGAGCTTCGCTGCGGCCCAACGCTGCAGCAATGCGTTCGTTGTCTTCGTTGGCACGGCGCAGGTTGGCGTTGGCGTTTTCGAGCTGGGCGGTGCGCCGACGCACGCGCTCGTCGAGCTGGATGTTCTGGTGCTCGGTCAGGTGCTCGATGTAGCGCTGTTCAGTGACGTCGCTGTACAGGGTAACAAAGCCTTTGTTAGCCAGCGGTTCGCCACGCAAAAGCAGGACTCGGCCATTGGGTCGCCGGCGTTCGGTGACGTGCGGTGCGAAGTTCTTTGCGGCAGTGACCCGCTCGGCAATCTGTTCTTCGATATTGCCCGGACCATATTCGCCGCGTTCGGCGTTGTAACGGATGAACCCGGCAAACGGCGCACCAATGTAGGCCAGTTCATCGGGGAATTCGAGCAGCTTGAGAAAGGTACGGTTCCAGGCAACGAGGCAAAGTTCGGCATCGAAAACTGTGATTCCCTGGTCGAGCAGATCCAGTCCTGCCTGCAACAAATCGCGGCGGGGCGGGGTGGGGGACGAGGTCGTTTCTACAATCATCGGACGATTCTAGTGCAGGGGATGGGAAGGATTTCGGAATGTAACGATTCGTTACATTCCGCCAATAGTTGCGCAAGAGTGTTTTTTTATCCTCACGGCCAATAACTAAAAAACCTTGCCCATTGAGAACAGCACCCGGCAAGCAAACGTGAGGAGATTTGATCTTGGCTAACCCGTATTCCGTCGGACTGGACCGTAATCCGGCCAACTATGTACCCCTGTCGCCGCTCAGTTTCATCGAGCGTTCCGCCTTCATTTACCCCAAGCGGATTTCGGTGATTCAGGGCAATCGTCAATACACATGGAAGGAAAGCTACGACCGTGCCCGTCAACTAGGCTCTGCCTTGAGCCATCGCGGCATTGGTAAAGGGGATACCGTGGCTGTCATGCTGCCGAATACGGCGGCAATGTTCGAGTGCCACTTCGGCGTGCCGATGATCGGTGCTGTGCTCAATACGCTGAACACACGTCTCGATGCCGAAGCCATCGCCTTCATGCTGGCCCACGGCGAAGCCAAGGTACTGATCACCGACCCGGAGTTTTCCAAGGTAGTCAAGGCTGCGCTGGCCATGCTCGAAGGTCCGAAACCGCTGGTCATCGACAGCCTCGACCCGGACTACACCGAAGGCGAAGCGCTCGGTGAAAAGAACTACGAAGCCTTCCTGAATGAAGGCGAGTCGGATTTTGCCTGGCAACTGCCGGAAGACGAGTGGGAAGCCATTGCGCTCAATTACACCTCGGGTACCACCGGCAATCCGAAGGGCGTCGTCTACCACCATCGTGGCGCCTACCTGAATTCGGCCTCCAACATCATTTCCTGGGGCATGCCGCCGCACTCGGTGTATCTCTGGACGCTGCCGATGTTCCACTGCAACGGCTGGTGCTTTCCCTGGACGCTGGCCGCCAATGCCGGCACCAGCGTTTGCCTGCGCAAGGTAGATCCGGCCCTGATCTTCGGTCTGATCAAGGAGCACAAGGTCAGCCACATGTGCGGCGCGCCGATCGTGTACGGCATGATGATCAATGCCCCGGCTGCGCTCAAGGAAGGCATCGAGCACCAGGTCAACGGCCTGATCGCCGGCGCTGCGCCACCCGCCGCCATCATCGAGGGCTGCGAGACGATGGGCTTCAACATCACCCACGTTTATGGCCTGACCGAAACCTACGGCCCGGCCTCCGTCTGCGCCAAGCATCCGGAATGGGACAAGTTGCCGATTGACCTGCGTGCTGCGCGCAACGGCCGTCAAGGCGTGCGTTACCACATGCAGGAGGGAATCGAAGTTCGTGATCCGGTCAGCCTCGAGCCCGTGCCCTGGGATGGCGAAACGATGGGCGAAATCATGTTCCGCGGCAATCTGGTCATGAAGGGCTACCTGAAAAATCCGAAGGCGACTGAAGAGTCGTTTGTCGGCGGCTGGTTCCATACCGGCGATCTGGCCGTCGTCCATAGCGACGGTTACGTCAAGATCAAGGACCGCTCGAAGGACGTGATCATCTCCGGTGGCGAAAACATTTCGTCGCTGGAAGTCGAAGACGTGCTCTACCGCCACCCGGCGGTCGTTGCCGCCGCTGTTGTCGCCAAGCCCGACGAGAAGTGGGGCGAGGTGCCGGCGGCCTTCGTCGAACTCAAGGCCGATGCGACCTGCACCGAGGCCGAAATGATCGAACATTGCCGCGCCCATCTGGCCCGCTTCAAGGTGCCCAAGCAGGTGGTGTTCGGTGAACTGCCGAAAACTTCTACCGGCAAGATCCAGAAATACGTCCTGCGCCAGCATGCCAACTCGGCGCTTGCCATCGAGTAGTTCTTGCGTTTTCCCTGCCGCGCTGACCGCCGGCAGGGCTTTTTACAAAAAGCAGGAGACATTCCCATGAAGATTCTCGTACCCGTAAAACGCGTTGTTGATTACAACGTTAAAGTTCGCGTCAAGGCGGATGGCACTGGTGTTGATCTTGCCAACGTCAAGATGAGCATGAACCCCTTCGACGAAATCGCCATCGAAGAAGCCGTCCGTCTGAAAGAAGCCGGCATCGCCAGCGAAGTCATCGCTGTCAGCTGCGGCGTCGCCGCCTGCCAAGAGACGCTCCGCACCGCCATGGCCATCGGAGCCGACCGCGGCATCCTCGTCGAAACCGACGTCGAACTCCAGCCGCTCGCCGTCGCCAAGCTGCTCAAGGCCCTGTGCGACAAGGAAGCACCGCAACTCGTCATCTGCGGCAAACAAGCCATCGACGACGACGCCAACCAGACCGGCCAGATGCTCGCAGCACTCGCCGGCTGGCCGCAAGCCACTTTTGCCTCCAAGGTCGTCATCGCTGATGGTAAAGCCACCGTCACCCGCGAAATCGACGGTGGCCTGGAAAGCCTGGCGATCAGCCTGCCGGCCGTGGTGACTACCGACCTGCGTCTGAACGAACCGCGCTACGCCACCCTGCCGAACATCATGAAGGCCAAGAAGAAGCCGCTGGCGACCGTCAAGCCGGCCGACCTTGGCGTTGACGTCACCCCGCGCCTGACCACACTCAAGGTCGCCGAGCCTGCCAAGCGTTCCGCCGGCATCCGCGTCGCCGACGTCGCCGAACTCGTCAACAAACTCAAGAACGAAGCCAAGGTGATCTGATCATGACCATTCTCGTAATCGCCGAACACGACCACCAGCAACTCAAAGCCGCCACCCTCAACACCGTCGCTGCCGCAGCGAAGATCGGTGGCGACATTCACATCCTCGTCGCCGGATCCGGCTGCAGCGCCGCCGCCCAGGAAGCCTCCACCCTGACCGGTGTCAGCCTCGTCAAGGTCGCCGACGCTGCCCACTACCAAAGCCAGACCGCCGAGAACCTCACGGCGCTCGTCATGGCCAACGCAGCGGGCTACAGCCACATCCTCGCCCCGGCCACCACCTTCGGCAAGAATCTGGCACCCAGAATCGCCGCACTGCTCGACGTTGCCCAGAT
>JAQTXC010000068.1 GCA_028689015.1 Dechloromonas sp.
GTTCAAGCGGTGGCCTACGGCGAAATCGTCGCCACGGTGTCTTCCAAATCGGCGGGTCCCGGCACCCGCAAGAACATCGACGAATTCACTCGCACCACGGCAGGTGCGGTCGAGAAGGTGGGGGGGGCCCAAAAGGGTAAGGCCATCATCATCATCAACCCGGCCGAACCGCCGTTGGTCATGCGTGACACCGTCCATTGTCTGACGGTCGACGCCCCGGATCAGGAAAAAATCACCGAATCCATTCACGCCATGATCAAGGAAGTCCAGAAATACGTGCCGGGTTACCGCTTGGTCAATGGCCCGGTTTTCGAGGGCAACCGTGTTTCTGTCTACATGGAAGTGACCGGCCTTGGCGACTTCCTGCCGACCTATGCCGGCAACCTCGACATCATGACCGCCGCCGGTGCGCGTACCGCCGAGATGTTTGCCGAAGAAATGATCAACGGCACGCTCAAGCTCGAGCCAGTGAAAGCCTAAGGAGAAAAAGAGATGACACTGAAAGGCAAGAAAGTCACCGTCCACGACATGACCCTGCGCGATGGCATGCATCCCAAACGCCATCTGATGACCCTTGAGCAGATGGTCAGCATCGCCACCGGCCTGGACGAAGCCGGTATTCCGCTCATTGAAGTCACCCATGGCGATGGCCTCGGCGGCTCCTCGGTCAACTATGGCTTCCCGGCGCATACCGACGAGGAATATCTCGGCGCCGTCATCCCCAAAATGAAGAAGGCCAAGGTCTCGGCCCTGCTGTTGCCCGGCATTGGCACGGTCGACCACCTGAAAATGGCCAGAAACCTGGGCGTGAACACCATCCGTGTCGCCACCCACTGTACGGAAGCGGATGTTTCTGAACAGCACATCACGATGGCGCGCAAGTTGGAGATGGACACCGTCGGTTTTCTGATGATGGCGCACATGAACAGTGCCGAAGGCCTGGTCAGCCAAGCCAAGCTCATGGAAAGCTACGGCGCCAACTGCATCTACGTTACCGATTCGGCTGGTCACCTGCTGCCGGAAGGCGTCAAGGAACGTCTCGGTGCTGTGCGTTCGGCATTGAAGCCGGAAACCGAACTTGGCTTCCATGGCCACCATAACCTGGCCATGGGCGTTGCTAATTCCATTGCCGCCATCGAGGTGGGGGCTAACCGCATTGATGCGGCCGCAGCCGGCCTGGGCGCCGGGGCTGGCAATACGCCAATGGAGGTTTTCATTGCCGTGTGCAGCCTGATGGGCATTGAAACGGGCGTTGATGTGGCCAGAATCACCGACGTCGCTGAAGACCTGGTCGTGCCGATGATGGATTTTCCGATCCGTATCGATCGCGATGCGCTTACGCTGGGCTATGCCGGGGTCTATGGCTCCTTCCTGCTGTTTGCCAAGCGGGCTGCCGTGAAATACGGCGTGCCGGCTCGCGACATTCTGGTCGAACTGGGCCGGCGTGGCATGGTCGGCGGCCAGGAAGACATGATCGAAGACACCGCCATCACCATGGCTCGCGAACGGGGACTGCTCAAATGAAACTGAATCAACAAACGATCGAACAACTTGCCGAATTGCTTGAAAACGCCGAGTTGCAGGCGCACGACGTCGTCAAGATTACCGATGCGCATCCGGAGATGGATTGGGATGACGCCTATGCCATCCAGAACGAGATCCTGCGTCGCAAACTGGCCCGCGGTCATCGCGTCGTCGGCCTGAAGTGTGGTCTGACCTCACATGCCAAGATGAAGCAGATGGGGGTTGATACCCCGTGTTTCGGTTTCCTGGTCGACTACTTTACGGTGGCCGATGGTGGCGAAATCAGTATCAAGGAATTGATTCACCCGAAAGTGGAACCGGAAATCGCTTTCGTGCTGAAAAAGGCGCTCAAGGGACCCGGCTGCCATGTCGGTGCGGTGCTGGCGGCGACCGATTTCGTGATGCCGGGGATTGAGGTCATTGACTCTCGCTACCGCGACTTCAAGTTCGACCTGAAGAGCGTCATCGCGGATAACTGCTCGTCGTCGCGTTATGTCCTCGGCGGCATGGCCGTGCCGGTGGCGGGCCTCGATCTGCGCACGCTGGGCGTGGTCATGGAAAAGA
The DNA here is from genome assembly GCA_028689015.1 of Dechloromonas sp. Lineage (GTDB taxonomy): Bacteria > Pseudomonadota > Gammaproteobacteria > Burkholderiales > Rhodocyclaceae > Azonexus. The sequence continues at coordinate 2,089 of JAQTXC010000068.1, forward strand.
ACGGCGAAGCAGTGGCCATCGGCGCCGGGGCGGCGGTGCTGGGTCACCCGGCAGCGGCCATCGCCATGCTGGCCAACCATCTGGGGGCGCGTGGCGAAGAGATTCCGGCTGGCACGATGATTCTTTCCGGTGGGGTGACCGAGGCTGTTGCGGTCAACGCCGGCGATCACGTCAATTTGCGCATCCAGTCCCTGGGTAGCGTCAGTGTCCATTTCAAGTAAGCGACCAGGGAGAAGAAGATGCCATTCGCCCAGATTTATCTGATCGAGGGTCGTACTGACGAACAAAAAAAGGTGCTGATTGAGAAGGTCAGCGCTGCCATGGCTGAAGCGCTGGGGGCGCCGCTTGAAAACACACGGGTGTGGATTCAGGACGTGCCTAAGGCGCAATGGGGCATTGGCGGCAAAACCGCCCAAGAACTCGGGCGTTAGCTGCTTTTGGGGTAGGTCTATGCACCTGCCCCAAGGCGCCGGTTGAGTTTATTCATGTGGATGGCGATGGCTGCTCGCTTAGGCTATTCAATACCTTTTAGGTATTTTGTGTGCTTACAAATGGTATTGGACGGTATTGATCTTTGCCGCGCATAGTTTCAACAGAGAAAAATCAGGTTGGCTGCTGGCCAGGTATGGCGTCGGTGGCTCGGACCAACTACATGCCCAATAAAGGCGGACGAAGGAGACATTTATGAGGTGCTTGACTGATTTCAGGCAGTTAACACTGAGTCTGGTGGTTGCAGGGGGGGTACTCGTGGGGTGTACCCAGGGGCCAGATATGACAGGTATTCAGGCAGAGCGTCTGAAGCCCGTACAGCGCTATGACATCAGTCAGGCGATTGCCGCGAATGGCGAGGTGGTGGTGGTCGGGACCCAGACCGGCAGCATTCTGCGCTCAACGGATCAAGGGCTCAGTTGGTCGAGGCTGACACTCGGCCAGGCATCGCTGGTGGATATTGCGGTCTGTCACGACAAGAGCTTTGTCGCGATTGATCATTATCGGCAAGTCTGGTTTGCCGGCCCCGATGGCGCGACGTGGCAGGCGGTCAAGCTGGAACGGCCACGCACTCCGTTGGCTGTGACGTGTGATCCGCAGGGGGGCTGGTGGGTGGCCGGCATCAATTCAGTCATCGCCGGTTCTCGCGACCAGGGCAAAACATGGCAGATCACCGATCTGGGCGAGGATGCCCAACTCACCACTATCCAGTTCATCGATGCCGAGCATGGTGTGGCATTGGGTGAATTCGGTATGCAGGTCTGGACCCACGATGGGGGAGCCTCTTGGGCAAAAGGGCCATCCTTGCCGGATGATTTTTACCCCTATGCGGCTTTGTTCAGTGATTCTCAGCAGGCCTGGGTGGCCGGGATTGCCGGTCAGATGCTGCACACCCGGGATGGTGGAAAGAGCTGGCAGAAGCAGAGCAACGAAACAGGGGCGTCCTTGAACCGTTTGTTCATGCATGAGGGCATGCCCTATGGCGCTGGCAATGGCGGGGTGATTGCCCGGTTGCAGGGCGATCGTTGGCGCAATGTGCCCTATTCCGATCCGCAACCTTTGTTCCTCGGTGGGGCGGCTGCCTTGCCTGGCCAATCTGCGGTGGTGGTTGGTGGTCCGGGTGGGCTGCTCCGTACCGTCAGCACAGCCAAAAATAACTAAATCGGGGAGCGAACAAGATCATGGTTAGCCAAATCCGCCATTCCATTACCCATCGCCTGCATCAGGGCGAAGAGTGGATTTTCCGTAATCCGAAGATCGTCCTGGCGCTGGTCCTGGTGGTGACGATCCTTTTCGGCATTGCATTGCCCAAGCTGCGCGTTTTTACGGATTTTTCCGACCTGTTGCCGCAGAACCATAGCTACATCAAGGTTTACAACCGCCTCAAAGAGAATTTTGGCGGTGCCAACATGATTGTCATGGCGGTCGAAGTGGATAAGGGAACGATCTTCAATGATGAAACCCTCAAGCTGATTCACCAGGCGACTCAAGGCGTCGACAACCTGCCCGGGGTGAATCACAACCTGGTCAGCAGTTTGACCCATCGGACGGCCCGCAAGGTTTTTCTGGATGATCAGGGGGGCTTTGCGTCGGAGTCCTATTACGATCCGCTCCAGCCGAACCGAACCGTGGCCGAACTGGAGCAACTGCGCAACGACGTTATCGCCAATCCGACCATTTACGGTTTGCTGGTTTCGCCCGACATGAAGGCTGCCTTGATCAAGGCGCAACTGAATGAAGGCGACATTGACTATCCCACGACCTTTGCGGCTTTGCAGGCGGTACGTGCCGAGTTGAATCGACCGGGTCATCAGATCCATATCACCGGGAATCCGGTCCTGACCGGCTGGGTGTACACCTATCTCAACCAAATCGTCGAGATCATGGCCTATACCCTGATCTTGCTTGCCACCTTGCTCGTGGTTTATTTCCGGCGCTTTTACGGCATTGCGTTGCCCTTGCTGGGGATTGCCCTGTCGTCGATCTGGGGGCTGGGATTCATGGCAGTGATGGGGATCAATCTCGAACCGCTATCCCTGCCGATTCCTTTCCTGATTGCAGCCCGGGCTACCTCGCATGGTGTGCAATTGGTGGTGCGTTATTACGAGGAACTGGCCATTGTTCATGATGGCAAAAAGGCGGCACGCAATGCGCTCGACGCCTTGTTCCGTCCGGGCTCGCTCGCCATTATCGTGGATGCGGTGGGGATTGCCGTTCTGGTGCTTGGGGCGGCGCCATTCAACCACAAGCTGGGTATTGCCGCCGGCTTCTGGGGCTTCTCCGTCATCTTCACCGTGCATTTCATGGTTCCGCTGGCGTTGACCGTGTTGCCCGCGCCGAAGAATCACGAGAACGGCAATGAGTGGATACGGAATTTCCTCGGTCGGGCCATGGCGCTGACCGGCGGAACAGAGGGAGGCGCCCGTTCTATTCTGATTTTGACCCTGATCGGTGCCATCGGCGGCTCCTATCTGGTCGGCAAAGTCCAGTTGGGTGAGTCCGAGCCAGGTTCGCCCTTGCTGCACCACGATCACGATTACAACCTCTCGACCAAGGCCATCAATACCCGCTTCCCTGGTTCGGAAGAGTTGCACGTCGTCGCCCGCACCGATGACAAGGGCGGCATCAAGCGTCCTGAAGTGATGGCGGCAATCGAGCGTTTCCAGGCGCACATGATGTCCGACCCGCAACTGGGCGGGACCAAAGCCATGCCCGGGGTGCTGCGCGTGGTCAATAAACTGATCCATAACGACGATCCACGCTGGATGCAGTTGCCGGATGCCAAGGACGAGATTGGTGGCCTGATGTTCACCTACATGGCGTCCAGCCCGATTCCTGGTGCGTTGAAGGAATTCGTCACGCCGGATGAAGACGAGGCGGACATGGTGTTCTATTACAAAGATCACCAAGCAGACACCATCAAGCGGGTGGTTGCGCTGGCCGAGGAGGGCATCAAGCAGATTGAAGCCGAGGTGCCCGGACTGCACATTGAGCTGGGGGGCGGCATCATCGGCGTCACCGCTGCAGGCAACCAGGCGCTGCATACCGACCACATGATCATCATTCCCGCGGTGATGGGACTGGCCTTCCTCATCGTGATGATCTACTACAGCTCGCTGCATGCCGGCTGGCTGATGATCCTGCCGATGCTGTTCTCGACCTTGATGACCTATGCCTACATGGGGGCGCTCAATATCGGGATCAACGTCAATACCGTGCCGGTGATTGCGGTCGGCGTCGGTGTCGGTATCGATTACGCCGTGTATTTCATGGACCGTATTCGCGAAGAGTTCGCCCGCTTGCGCGACATGAAGCAGGCGGTGATTACGGCGGTGGCGACGACCGGTGCGGCGGTCAGTTTTACGGCGGCCACGCTGATTGCCGGGGTCGTGATGTGGATTTTCATGTCCGACCTGCGTTTCCAGTCCGACGCCGCGATCCTTCTTTCTTTCATGCTCATCGTCAATGCGATCGCTGCCGTACTGATCGTGCCGTCGTGGTGCGTGGTTTTTAAACCGAAATTCGTGACTGCCGTGCATTACGACGAAGACGGCGTACTCGAGAACGATTAACAACACTCCGGACCACCGGGGGAACAGCAAACCAACCTTTAACAACCATTGGGGGATTATCCATGGAGACAAAACTCAACTCTGGAAAGCGGCTGACGTTGATCGCCACAGCGCTCGCGGCAGCGTTTTCCGGGCAGGCATTGGCTTACGAATTGCCCTCCCTGGGCGAAGGCAGTTCGCCTTGGGATATTGATGTGTCTTACGAAAACCATACGGTCAAGCGTGAACACACGGGCCTGGCCAAGTTTCGCAACACCATCCAAGCCGAAGGCGACAAGAAGGTCGGCAATGGCTGGACAGTTCACGGCATCATGCGCGGCAGCTGGGATGGGGTGTATCGCCTGAACAGCAGCGAGTACGGAAACAAGGCGGGTGGAGCTGTCAATTTGCAATCGACTACGCCGGGTGGGCTGGTATCGGTCCCGTATGGCAGTGGTATTGGTTATACAGTGGTTAACGGCCTGGGTTATCCGGGCTCGAATCTGAATGCGTTCGTCGATAGCTATCCAGCCAGTCCGAATGAAGGTTTTCGTGTCCTGGGTGACCGTTGGCATGACATCAATGGCGGTGTGGCCTTTGCTGTTCCGGTTCGCCCCTGCGATACCGATAGCCGTGGTTGTCGGGATTTTGGTGGCTATGGCAACCAGAAACTGTCCGAGCTTGAAGCACCGGAGTTCAACGACCGGCTCGACTTCGTGCGCGAACTTTATGCCAAGAAAACCTTCGACCTGGGTGATGGCAAGGGTTTGTTCGTCAAGGTGGGTAAGCAACAAGTAGTGTGGGGACGTACCGACCTGTTCCGCGTCCTGGACGTGATCAACCCGGTCGACTACTCGCGCAACAACATTTACGACGAGCTCTCCGACATCCGCATCCCGATGTGGATCGCCCAGGCCGAGTACCGGATGGGTGCCAGCGAGACGATGCAGGATCGCAATTTCCAGATTGTCTGGAACTTCGACAAGTTCCGGGCCAATAACCTCGGACAGTGTGGTTCGCCGAACAGCATTCTGGATGCGGGTTGTTTCTTCCGTGGCATGGCCAATTTGTGGGACAACGGCGGGACGGTGGCCAACTTCGCCAACGTGGCACCAGGCACCTTGCTGGCAACCAATTTTGGTCCGGGTCAGATTGGTATCAAGGATGTCAACTTGCCGGACTGGAGTTTGGCCAATACGCAGTTGGGTATGAAATATGAGGGCGTGACGATGGATGGTTTGTCCTTCTCGCTCAATGCCATGACCTATCGTTCGCAACTGCCGTCGCTGCACGGAGGAAAACGGGCAACCAACTCCTTCACCGGTGTCCAGCAGAGTGCCTGGCCGTACCTGATTTCGTTCGACATGGAATTCCCGCGTGTCAACATGATCGGCGGCTCGATGGACTTCCAACTGCCGGCCGCCAGTGCTGCGGTACGCGTTGAAGCCGCGGTGACCGATGGTGAGGAGTTTGCCAATACGGCACGCGAAGAGCTTTATTCGAAGAATCGTGTTTTCCGCTCGGTCATCGGGGTCGACCGTCCGACCTTCATTCCTTTCATCAGCAGCAGTTCGGCAACGCTGATTTCCGGGCAGTTGTTTTACCAGCACATCTTCGATCACGAGCGCAAGCAGGGCACTCTGGGTACGGTTGGTATCCCGGACTGGGAAGACACTGTGATTGGTACTTTGCTAATCAAGGGCTTCCTGAAGAATGGCACGGTCAGCCCACAGGTCATCTTTGCGCATGACTTTCAGGCTCGCGCCACCGCGATGGCACCGCAAGTTGAATGGAACGTCAGCAATGATTTGAAACTGACCATTGGCGCCAACTACAAGATCGCCAGCAATCGGGATCGCTGGTCTTTCGATGACTGCCGTTCCTGCAACCCCTTCGCACCGTTCACAGCACCGAATGGCGATACCGATCCGTTTACGGCCTATTCGCGTGGTCTGAGCGGCATGGAACCGCTGGGTCGCTTCCGTGCTGGTCCGATCGGGGCCGCATTCAAGGAAAACGACTTGTTCGTCAAGTTGAACTACAAGTTCTGATCACCGAGGAGACAATTCATGAAAAAAACACTTATTGCCCTGTTGATGGCTGGCCTGGCCGGCAGCGCATTCGCCGCCACTGAGGCGGATGTCGACAATTCGTTCAACCCCTATAAAAATGGCTTGCCGGCGTTTCCTGGCCTGAAGGCGGGGATGACGATCAGCAAAGCGAACGTCGATCAGTTTAAGGAGGCCCTGGGAGCAGGGGTCTTCAAGCTGATCAAGGACGGATCAATGGAAATAAAGATTGGTGAAACAACCCAGTTCTCAATTTCCAAAGCGTATGTTGATGCCACCAAAAACAATTTGAACAAGACCAAGCTAGGTGCCAAGCCAGGCGACATGATCAGTGGTTACGTTGCCGGTCGCCCTTTCCCAGAGGAACCGGATGCCAAGGATCCGCGGGCTGGCGAGAAACTCGCGTGGAACTATAAGTACGGGGTCAACTGGGGTGATGGGGCGATTATTTCGCCCTTCTACTGGCAGTATCGCAATATGCAAAGCGGCCAGGTCGAAAAGGAGATCAACTGGGATTTCCATTTCCTGAATTTCATGCATCGGACCAAGGATGCCCCGGTTCCAGAAATTACACCGAATCCATCGGGTATTTTCCGTGCCATTTACGTCAAGGCGCATGAGCCGCAGGATCTCAAAAATACGCAGTTGCTGATTCAGCGTTTTGAAGATGATGCCAAGCTGGACGATGCCTACCTGTACCTTGGTTTCCAGCGGCGCGTCCGTCGTCTGGCACAGGGGCAGGCAACCGATTCTTTCTTGGGCTCCGATCTGATGATCGAGGACTTCGAAGGTTATAACGGTCGCGTCTCTGACATGAAGTGGACCTACAAAGGCACCAAGAATGTCCTGTTGCCGATGTGGAACCACAACGAGCTGAAACTGGCCTCTGACAAGCCGGCTGAAGCCGATGGCTACAAATATGTCAATTTCCATGGCCAGGGCGGTTGTTTTGCCGATGGCACCTGGCAATTGCGTAAGGTCTATGTCCTGGAGGCTGCCCCGGTCAATCCCAATCACCCGGTCAGCAAACGGGTGTTCTACATGGACGTGCAGTTGCAGAACCTGAATGGCTCAAACGAGATCTACGACCGCAAGGGCGAGCTTTGGAAGGTCTTCATGGTCGGCAAGTCGCACGCTGACCATCACCTGCCGGTCAACAAAGGCTCCGGTATCGGTATTGACGATGCTTTCTCGATGGTCGACCTGCAGTCCAAGCATTGCACGACGGGTCAGTTCAAGGGTCAGGTTGATCCGAAGAAGAATCCGCCCCGTCTGTTCCAGGTGCAGAACCTGCGCGGCGGCGATTAATCCATCCTCCACACCCTCGGGTGTATCTGCGGTGAAGGCCTTGTGTTCCTGGTCTTCTACCAACCTTTGGGGGGCCTTGACTGGCCCCCTTTTTTTATCGGCTATATGCATTCTGAGGTTGGATGGCGGGAATTTTGCAGTCCGATCACGGTTGTGGCCAAGGTTGGAATTGGTGTCTC
>JAQTXC010000069.1:0-4824 GCA_028689015.1 Dechloromonas sp.
CGCCGCCTGGCTTGGGCATTGGCCGCTGTCTGTCTGCTGCTCGCTCTGGCTGCCGCTACGCTGTATGCCGTGTTTGATCAGGCCACCGTGCGAGCGCAACTGGTTGAGCAATTCGCTGCCCGTACCGGGCGTACGCTGACCATCGACGGCGATGTCGGTCTGTCGCTCTGGCCGGAGCTTAGCGTCCATTTGGGGGCGCTTGCCTTGAGTGAACGCGATGGCACCACCCCTTTTGCCCGCCTCGACTCAGCCCGTCTGGCAGTTGCCGCCGCGCCCTTGCTCAGCCAGCGGCTGGTGGTACGGCAGGTGGCGATTGACGGGCTGGCGCTCAAGTTGGTGCGCGACCGCGCCGGGCAGTTCAATATTGCCGATTTGTGGTCGGTGCCGGCCGCTGAGCGCTTACCCGACGAAAAGGATGTCACGTCGGCAGCGGGCGTGTCGGGCGATGCCTTGACCATCGATGTGGCCGGTATCGCGCTGAGCCAGGCGCAGCTGAGTTATGTGGACCAGGCCAGTGGCCAGCAATGGCAATTGAGCGACCTGAATCTGCATACCGGTCGCCTGCAAGCGCAGCCAGCGCAGCAGCAGTTCTCGGTCGAGCAATTTGCCTTGCTGGCTCGCGGGGCACAGGACCTGGCCCGCTTTAATCTCCAGCTTGACCTGCCGGCGGTGCGTTTGGCGGACGGTCAGCTGACGATCCCGCAATTCGCGTTGGATGCCGGCTGGCAGACGGCTGCGCGCACCGTGCAGGCGACGCTGAATTCGCCGCTGCGTGTGGATCTGGCCAAGCAGCAACTGACGCTGGCCAGCTTGGCCGGTGCGCTGCAGGTCGACGCCAGCGGGCGGTCGATGAAAACCATTCATTTACCGATCAAAGGGCAGTTGACCGTGAACTGGGCGACGCCCCGTGCCGATTTGCAACTGGCCAGCCGCTTCGATGAGTCGACGCTGGATCTGACGCTGGCGGTCGACCGCTTTACACCGCTCAAATTGGCCTTCGATCTGCAGGTCGACCGCTTGGATGTGGATCGCTACCGTCAGCCGGTGGTCGATGGACAACCTGCCCAGGCCACTCCGGGCGGCGCGGGGGAGGGCGCACTGTCGGCCAAGGCGGCGGGTGAGTCGGCCAGCGAAGCGAAAATCGATCTGTCGGCGCTCAATGGTCTGGATGTGTCGGGTCGGCTGCGGGTCGGCCAGATGCAGGTCAACAAATTGCAATTGGCGGCAGTCGATCTGCGGCTGCGGGCCGCCCAGGGCCGGCTCGATATTGCGCCGCTCGCCGCGCAATTGTATGGCGGGCATCTGAGCGGGCAGGCCAGCGTCCTCGCTCAGGGGCAGCGCTTCACCCTGCAGTCGCAGTTGCAAGCAGTCAGCATTCAGCCCTTGCTTAAGGATTTGCTGCAGAAAGATCCCTTGAGTGGCCGGGGCCGGGTGTCTCTCGATGTGCAGACTCGGGGCGACACGGTGAGCGCACTCAAGCAAGCGCTGGCTGGCCAGGCCCGGATCGAACTGCGCGACGGGGCGATCAATGGCTTCAATGTTGCCCGCCGACTGCGCGAAATCAAGGCCGGGCTGACGGGTGGGGTGTCGGGTGAACAGGGGGCGGTCGCCAGCGAAAAAACCGATTTCTCCGAACTGTCCGCTAGTTTTCAGATGGCTCAGGGCGTGGCGCACAACGACGATCTGCTGATGAAGGCCCCTTTTCTGCGCCTCAACGGTGCAGGCGACATCGATCTGGCGAATTCCCGCATCGATTACCTGGCCCGGGTCAGCGTGGTCAATACCAGCACCGGCCAGGAAGGGCGCGAGCTGGCCCATCTCAACGGGCTGACCATTCCCCTGCGCTTGCGTGGCCCGTTCGATCGCCTGTCCTATTCGCTGGCGCTCGATCAGGTTCTGAACGATGCGGCCCGCGCCCGTTTCGTGGCCAGCAAGGAGGCATTGAAACAGAAGGCAGTCGACCAGCTCGGTGAGCAACTCAAGGGCTGGTTCGGACGCTGAGTTGGCTGACTGACGATAAAATCCTTTTTCCGCTTCTTTTTTACGACCAGCCCATGGCCCGCCTACGCATTGACCTTCCGGAAAAGTTTGTTTTTTCAACGGAGATTCCGATCTACATCCAGCACATCAACTACGGCCGTCATCTCGATAACGCCGCCTTGTTGATGCTGGTTGCCGAAGCGCGGGTGCGCTTGTTCAAACATTTCGGATGGACCGAGCTGGATGTGGGCGGGCCAGGTATTGTCGTCGCCGATGTCGCGGCGCAATACCGCAGCGAAGCTTTCCACGGCGAGACGTTGCGGGCCGAGTTCGCCGCCGCCGATTTCAACGATTACGGCTGTGATCTGCTCTGGCGGCTGAGCGACCTGGCGACGGGCCGTGAGGTGGCACGCGGCAAGCACGGCCTCGTTTTCTTCGACTACGCCAGCCGCAGCAAGGCCCGGGTGCCGGCCATTTTTGTCGCCAAGGTGGGCGGCGCATGATTCCTATCCGCTACGTCGAGCCCGTTTTCCGGCCACCGTCCGAGGCGCAATCGCTGATCCTGCCGGTGACCGACGGCTGTTCGTGGAATCAATGCACTTTTTGCGAGATGTACACTGCGCCGCAAAAGAAATTCCGCGCCCGTGACGAAGGCGAAGTGCTGGACAGCATTCGCGCCACCGGCGCGCGTTACGGCGACGAGATTCGCCGTGTTTTTCTGGCCGACGGCGATGCCCTGGTTTTGCCAACCAAACGCCTGTTGACCGTAATCGAGGCCATCCGCATCCACCTGCCGGCTGTGCGCCGGATTTCCAGCTACTGCTTGCCGCGCAATCTGCGCAAAAAAAGCCAGCAGGAAATCGACGACCTCGCCGCCGCCGGCCTGAGCATGGTCTATGTTGGTGCCGAATCAGGCGATGACGCGGTGTTGACCGCGGTCGACAAGGGCGAAACTTACGAAACCACGGTTGATGCCCTCAACAAGCTTGGCGCAGCCGGCATCACCCGTTCGGTGATGATTCTCAACGGCCTGGGCGGCAAAGCCTTGTCACGCCAGCATGCCGAAAACTCGGCGCGTCTGGCCAACGCCACTCAACCGGAATACCTGGCGACGCTGGTGGTCAGTTTTCCGCAAGGCGAACAACGCCTACGCGCTGGCTTCCCCGGCTGGGAAGCGCTGACGCAGCAGGAATTGTTCTGCGAAATGGAGACCTTCCTCGGCGGCCTGCTGCTCAAACGCACCGTTTTCCGTGCCGATCACGCCTCCAACTGGCTGGTTCTCAAGGGTACGCTCGGTGCCGATAAGGACAAACTGCTCGCCCAAGTACGCCAGGCCATCGCCGGAGAGGCCCCCCTGCGGCCCGCCTGGGCGCGGGGGTTGTAAGAAAACACGTCGTGCTATTGCCGGCCGACGGTCGATTTGTCCCCCGCTCAGCCCTCGCCGTCGTCATCTTTCGCCAGCTGTAACGATGCCGAATTGATGCAGTAACGCAGGCCACTGGGGGCCGGGCCATCGGGGAAGACGTGGCCGAGGTGGGCGCCGCATTCGTGGCAGGTGACTTCAGTGCGGATCATGCCGTGGCTGCGGTCGACGTGTTCATCGATCAGTTTTTCATGGTGCGGGGTGTGAAAACTGGGCCAGCCGCAGCCGGCGTCAAACTTGCTGTCGGCGCGAAACAGCGGCGCGTTGCAGCAGATGCAGCGATACGTGCCAGGGTCGTGGCAGTCCCAATAGCGGCCGGTGAAGGCAGGTTCGGTGCCTTTTTGGCGGGTGACCTTATATTGGATTTCATCCAGTTGCGCCCGCCATTCGGCGTCGCTCTTGTCGATTCTGGGCATGTTTTTCTCCTCGGTGGGCCGGTAGGACAAGGGTTCTGGGCTATGATTCAGTGATTCTGGAGGATAGCGCACATGAACCCAAACCCCTTGACCGAAGCCGAACTGGACCGCCTGGAAGAATTACTCGAAGCCGATGTTTTTAATGGCGAAGCGATGCGCCTGGACGAAGTACAGGCCTTGTTATGTGCGGTGATTAGCAGCCCACAGCCCATTTCGCCGACGATCTGGTTACCGGAGGTGCTGGGCGAGGGGGTGGCGGTGGCCGATAACGCCGCAGTGGCGGAAACGCTGGAGTTGTTGATGCGCTTCAATAACGATCTGGCCGCGGCCTTGCTGGCCGACCAGACGGTGTCGCCGCTGCTTTACCCCGTGGATGAAACGGCTGAGGAATACGATTTTGCGGCCTGGGCCGACGCTTATGTCTTTGGCGCCGGGCTGGGGGGTGACTGGTACGAGCAGGCCGGCAAGCATGCCGATGATTTGTCTGAATTGCTCGAACCCATGTTCCTGCTCAATGGCATGTTGAAGGAAGACGCCGAGAAAAGCGGCGAGCGTTGGTTTGCGCCGGCGGAAGAAGCGCGCCTGGTGGCCGATATCCAGGAAAATCTGCCTGTCATCGTCCAGGCCTTGTACAACTTCTGGCGGGCAAAGCGGGGCGGTGGCACGGTGCAGCATGAGGAGCCGAAGGCCGGTCGCAACGATCCTTGCCCTTGCGGCAGCGGCAAAAAATACAAGCAGTGCTGTGGTAGCCCGGAGAAACTGAACTAAGGAACCGCTGATTCATTCGGTATCGCTGTCGTTCATTTTTCGCCCCGGGCCTAGACTATTTTTTTCCTTTAACCGAGGTCGACCTTGCCGTGCTGGACAATTTGCCGCTCGACATTCATCGTCACCTTGATCGGGATGGCAAACGACTGGCCCTGATAGCCGCCGCTGCGCGATTTGGCCGAGACGATACCGGCGCGGGCGCTGGATTCAAAACCAAAGGGTGAGCCGATGGCCAGT
>JAQTXC010000069.1:4924-9494 GCA_028689015.1 Dechloromonas sp.
TTCGCTAGTCCCGCTAGGCGCTTGATTATCGCCGTGATGCTTTTCATTTTTCTCGACTTGAGCATCCTGGTGACCAACTTTCAGATTGCCTGGCAAGTTGAAATGGACGCCGTGGCCATTAATCTGGCAGGCCGACAACGCATGCTGTCGCAACGTATCACCAAGGCAGCCTTACTGGCCGATTTGCAGGAGGATGAGGCGAAGCGTGCTGCCGCGCGTCAGGAATTACTCGACGCCTTTGCGGTCTTTTCGGCCACCCTGCAGGCGTTTGACCGGGGGGGGCGGGCGACCGGAGGGGATGGTCAAACAGTCCAGTTGCGTCGGGTGGATAACGCCCGCGCCCGGGCGGCGATCGAATCGGCGATTGACATCATGGCGCCATGGCAGCATCGAGCGCAGCAAGCCGGCGGCTTATTGGCTCAGGCCTCTGCGTTCAGGGATTTCATGGAGCAGAACAATCTGCAAATTTTGACCTGGATGAATCAGCTGACGACGGCGCTGGAGTCCGACTCAGTGGAGCGTGTGGGTGTTTTGCGGCAAATTCAGACCGTCGCTTTTGTCCTCGCCTTGCTGAATTTTCTGGCGATTGTTCGGGCCATGTATCTCCAGCACCGTCGGGCTGCAGATGAAAGCTGGCATTGGCAACAAGCGGCACAACGCGATGCCTTGACAGGGGCATTGAACAAGGCAGCCTTTAACCACCGTTTTCGGAAAGCACTCCGTGAAATGGAGGCAACGCAGGGTGCGCTGGTTGTTCTGGTCATTGATCTGGATGATTTCAAGCAAATCAATGACACGTCCGGGCATGCCGTGGGCGATGCCGTCTTGATCCAGTTTGTGGCGGCGCTGAAAGCACTGGCGCGTGACAGCGATGTGCTGGGCCGGATTGGCGGCGATGAGTTTTGCCTGCTTTGTCCAGGGATGCATTCGGGACAGGGGATGGTTGATTTTTGTGATCGCTTAGTAGCGGCTGTTGCGGCGATACGGATTGCGGGTCATCCTGAGGTCACCGTCAAGGCCAGTATCGGTACGGCGATTTTCCCGCGCGATGGCAAAAATTCCGAGGTGCTGTTTGACGCGGCTGATGCCGCGATGTATGCCGCTAAACGGCAGGGGGGCGGCCGTTATATCGATGCAAGCGAATGGACCGGGTTCGATTTTTTAGGGGCAGGTGAACGAAAAAACCCGGTGTGATACCGGGCTTATTTCGCAAAAAACGAGGCTTTGAATCAGGACTTGACCGGAATCTTGCCGATCTTGACCTGCCATTCCTTGGGGCCGGTTTCGTGCACGCTGACACCGGAAGAGTCGACGGCAACCGTCACCGGCATGTTCTCGACATCGAACTCATAGATCGCTTCCATGCCCAGATCGGCGAAGCCGACGACCTTGGCCGATTTGATCGCCTTGGCGACCAGGTAAGCGGCGCCGCCGACGGCCATCAGATAGGCCGACTTGTTGTCCTTGATGGCCTCGATGGCGACCGGGCCGCGCTCGGACTTGCCGATCATGGAAATCAGGCCGGTCTGTTCCAGCATCATGCGGGTGAACTTGTCCATGCGGGTGCCGGTGGTTGGGCCGGCAGGTCCAACGACTTCGTCACGCACCGGATCAACCGGACCGACGTAGTAAATCACGCGGTTGGTGAAGTCGACCGGCAGCTTTTCGCCCTTGGCCAGCATGTCGGAAATCCGCTTGTGCGCGGCATCGCGGCCGGTCAGCATCTTGCCGTTCAACAGCAATTTCTGACCCGGTGTCCAGGCGGCAACCTGTTCCTTGGTCAGGGTGTTCAGGTCAACTGAAGTGGCGGCCTTGAGGTCCGGCGTCCAGGTGACGGCCGGCCAGTCTTCGAGCTTCGGCACTTCAAGCTTGGCCGGGCCGGAGCCATCGAGGTGGAAGTGGCAGTGGCGGGTCGCCGCGCAGTTCGGCACCAGGGCGACCGGCAGGTTGGCGGCGTGGCACGGGTAATCGAGCACCTTGACGTCGAGCACGGTGGTCAGGCCGCCGAGCCCCTGGGCGCCGACGCCCAGCGCGTTGATCTTTTCCATCAGTTCGAGGCGCAGTTCTTCCGGCCGGGTCAGCTTGGCGCCGGTGGCTGCCTTGGCCTTCAGTTCGTGGATGTCGACCGGTGCCATGATCGATTCCTTCGCCAGCAGCATGGCCTTTTCCGGCGTGCCGCCGATGCCGATGCCGATGATGCCGGGCGGGCACCAGCCGGCACCCATTTCCGGGATCTTCTTCAGCACCCAGTCGACCAGGTCGTCGGACGGGTTGAGCATGGCGAACTTGGACTTGGCTTCCGAGCCGCCGCCCTTGGCAGCACAGATCACTTCGACGTGATGGCCGGGGACGATTTCAAAATGGACGACAGCCGGGGTGTTGTCCTTGGTGTTCTTGCGCGTGCCGGCCGGGTCGGCGAGCACCGAAGCGCGCAGCGGATTGTCCGGGTTGCCGTAGGCGCGACGGACGCCTTCGTCGATCATCTGCTGGATGCTCATGGTGGCATCCGGCCAGGTGACCTGCATGCCGACCTTGATGAAGACCATGCCGATCCCGGTATCCTGGCAGATCGGGCGGTGGCCTTCGGCCGACATGCGCGAATTGGTCAGGATCTGGGCGATGGCGTCCTTGGCAGCGGGGGATTCCTCGCGCTCGTAGGCTTCACCCAACGCCTTGATGTAGTCGAGCGGATGGTAGTAGCTGATGTACTGGAAGGCATCGGCAACGGACTGGATCAGGTCTTCTTGTTTGATGGCGGTCATGCGCAACTCCGGAATTAATGATGTTTTTGATGTTGCAGAGCGAGGGTCTGGGTCATGGTTTTGTCTACCATCGCCATGGCCAGGGCGGAAAAAAGAAATACGACGTGAATGACGACCTGCCACAGCAAAGTGTGCTCGGACAGATTGCCAGCATTGATGAAGCTTTTCAGCAGGTGAATCGACGAAATGCCGATGATGGCGGTCGACAGCTTGATCTTGAGCACGCCGGCATTAACGTGCGATAGCCATTCCGGTTGATCGGGGTGGTCGTCGAGATCCAGGCGGGAGACGAAGGTTTCATAACCGCCGACGATGACCATGATCAGTAGGTTGGCGATCATCACCACGTCGATCAGGCCAAGCACCACCAGCATGACTTGTGTTTCGCTGAAGTCGTGGCCGGTAAACGCGCCGCTGACCAGATGGCTCAGTTCAACCATAAACAGCCAGCAATAGACAACTTGGGCAATGATCAGACCAATATAAAGCGGTGCCTGGATCCAGCGGCTGGCAAAAATGAAGGATTCGAGATTTTTCATGGGTGAATTTTGTTGCGGCATATTCATCAGGGCAGGTCGCGTTGCGATGGGGCTGGCAGTTTAACATGACGCGGTCGACCTGCTGGAATATGCCGAATTGCTGCGATGCAGCGTGATTTCGTAAGCGGTTTGTAAGATTATCGACGTCTAATGCCGCCTCAACGCTAGCGGGAAGAGAAGGTGACTCTCCGGCTTGTGCGGCTTTATACGTCCCGGGTCAAACCCCGAGATCCGATCGGTTGTTTCAACATAAATGCGAAGTACCGCAGAGGAGAAGAATATGTCGAATGAGTCCGTGCAGCTTTACTATCCGTCTGACGAAATCGTCAAGAACGCGGCGGTTTCCGGGATGGACGCCTATCGGGCGCTGTGCGCGGAAGCAGAAGCCGACTACGAAGGGTTCTGGGCCAAGCGTGCCCGCGAACTGATTACCTGGAAAGAGCCGTTTACCCAGGTGCTCGATGAGTCCAATGCTCCGTTTTTCAAGTGGTTTGCCGATGGCAAGCTGAACGTTTCCTACAACTGCCTTGACCGCCAGGTCGAAGCCGGTCTGGGCGACAAGGTCGCCATCATCTTCGAAGCCGACAACGGCGACGTGACCAAGGTCACCTACAGCGAGATGCTGACCAAGGTCTGCAAGATGGCCAACCTGCTGCGTGCCAAGGGCGTGCAGAAGGGTGACCGCGTCGTCATCTACATGCCGATGACCATCGAAGGCATTGTTGCCATGCAGGCTTGTGCCCGTATCGGCGCGCCGCACTCCATCGTTTTCGGCGGCTTCTCTGCCCAGGCGCTGCGTGACCGCATCAATGATGCCGGCGCCACCCTGCTGATCACCTCCGACGGCCAGTTCCGTGGCGGCAAGGCCCTGCCGCTGAAGACCATCGCCGACGAAGCCATCGCCATGGGCGGTTGTGACTCGCTGAAGGGCGTGATCGTCTTCAAGCGCACCGGCGTCGAATGCAACATGGTTGCCGGTCGCGACGAGTGGCTGCACGACGGCCTGGCTAACCAGCCGGAAACCTGCGAACCGGAATGGGTTGGTGCCGAACACCCGCTGTTCCTGCTCTATACCTCGGGTTCCACCGGCAAGCCGAAGGGTGTCCAGCACTCTACCGGCGGCTACCTGCTGCACGCCATCATGACCATGCAGTGGACCTTCGACATCAAGCCGAACGACGTTTTCTGGTGCACGGCCGACATCGGCTGGGTGACCGGTCATACCTACATCACCTATGGTCCGCTGGCCTGCGGCGCTACCGAAGTCGT
>JAQTXC010000070.1 GCA_028689015.1 Dechloromonas sp.
TGACCAGGTTTTCGCGATTGCCGGCATACGTCAGCGCGTCGAGATTGATGACCGGCTCGTCATTTTGTGCCAGCCAGTCGAGAACAAAATTGCTGCCGATAAAGCCGGCACCGCCGGTAACCAAAATCATGTCGACCTACCTGCCAATCGGAAACCGGGCATTTTATCGCAAGCGACCGTCATTCCGGGCGAACGCGCAGGAAACTGGCAAATCGAGGCAAGCCATTGGCATTCAATTCACGGTAACGGTAGGTCACCACCGCCCCGATCGGTGGCGGCTGGCGTCGCTCGGCGTCAGAAAACCCGGTACCAAGGCGCAAGTTGCGGCCATCAGGCAAACGGACCTGCAAGGCGCCCAACAGGCCTGTGTACTTACCCTTGCCAGGCAGATGAGCGATCACCACAGCCTCGGCATCCAGCCAGGGTTTGACTTTGAGCAGGGTATCGCTGCGCCCGGTTTCATAAGGCGCATCAGCCCGGTGCAACATCAGCCCTTCGCCCCCGGATTGGAGAACAGCCGCCAGCATTTTTTGCAGATGCACCCGGTCGACCGCGGGTTTTTGCTCAATCACCTGTAGCCAGGGCACCGCCGCCTGGCGAACCAGCGACTGCATCTGCCGGACGCGCTGGCGAAAACTGCCGGCTGCGCCTGGCAATTCAAAAACCAGATAATGCACCTGACGCCACTCGGCATCTACCGGTTCCATGCGTCGCACGATCCCGGACAGGCGCTCGAACTGCCCCCGAGCCAACCACAGTTCACCATCCAGAGGCGTTTTCGGCCAATCAGCAGTAAACCAGGCAGGCGCCGCAATCGGATGCCCGGCCCGCGACTGTAAGGTTTGACCATCCCAAACCGCTCGCACCCCGTCAAATTTCTCGCTCACCAGATAGGCCGACAAATCGACGCCGTCGCGATAAACATTGGCCAGCAGCAAGTCGGGCGCAGCAACTGACATGGGCGAAATCAACGAGAGTGCCAGCAAGCAGATAGCCCACAACTGCCGCCCGGCCATGCTCAGCCCTGCCCTGCCCATTCGCGCCGGGCCTGACGGGCAATGCCGAAAATTTCTTCCAGCCGTTCACCATCCTGACTGGCGAGGGCGCTGTGCAGTTGGTCCAACTGCGCCCGGTAACTATCAAGCTCGCCAAGCAAGGCTTCGCGGTTGGCGAGACAGATATCGCGCCACATTTCCGGATGACTGGCCGCAATGCGCGTGAAATCACGGAAACCAGAGGCGGCAAAGGTGAAAAACAATTCGGCATCGTCACGCACCGCCAGGTCATGAACTAGCGCGAACGACAACAGATGCGGCAAATGGCTGACCGCGGCAAACACCCGGTCATGCATCGCCGGCGTCAATTCGTAAATATCGGCCCCACACAAGGACCAGGCGCGTTTGATGCGGTCGAGCCGCTCATCGTTGTTTTCCGGCAAGGGGGTGACCACCACCTTCTTGCCGCGATAAATATCAGCCCGCGCCGCCCCTGGCCCGCTATTCTCGGCGCCGGCAATGGGATGGGCCGGCACGAATTTGCCAATATGCCCCTTGAAGGCCGCACGGGCGGCGGCCACGACATCAGCCTTGGTCGACCCACCGTCGGTGACCAGCGTATTCGGCCCAAGATAAGGGGCAATGCGGGCAAATATTTCCGGCATCTGCGCCACCGGGGTCGCCACCAGTACGATGTCGGCATCACCAATTTCATGTGCCGGGTTAATTCCGGCCCGGTCAATAACGCCGAGTTCCTGGGCAATACGCAGCGTCGACGGCGTCCGTCCGAAGCCAACCACCTCCTCGACCGCTGCCGCCGCCTTCAGCGCCAGCGAAAACGAGCCGCCGATCAGACCGGTACCAAAAACCACCACTTTGCCAAATTCAGGCATTTACAACACCGTCCCCAGCGCGGCCAGGAAGCGAGCATTCTCCGCCTCGGTGCCGATGGTGACACGCAGCCATTCGGGCAGGCCGTAACCAGCGATCGGTCGGACGATGACGCCTTGCTGCAACAACTTCTGGTTGACGCCAGCCCCGTCGCCGACCCGGAAGGTGACGAAATTGCCGTGTGGCACGATGTATTCCAGGCCCAGTGCTTGCAAGCCAGCGAGGATTTGCGCCATGCCACGCTGGTTTAATTCGTAGCTGTCGGCCACAAATTGCGTATCTTCCAGTGCCGCGAGCGCGGCAGCGATGGCCAGATGATTGACGTTGAACGGTTGCCGTACCCGGTTCATCAGATCAGCGATGTCGGTTGCCGCCAGGGCATAACCAACCCGCAGACCGGCCAGACCGAAAATCTTGGAGAAGGTTCGACAGACGACCAAGTTGGGAAAATCCTTGATCCAGCCTGCCGTATCGACCCGCTCGGCGGGCGGCAGATATTCGTTATAGGCCTCGTCGAGCACAACGATGACATCTTTTGGCACGGCTTCGAGAAAGGCCCGCACGGCCGGATAGGGCAAAAAGTTGCCGGTCGGATTATTCGGGTTGGCGATCCAGACGATACGGGTATCCGGTCGAATGGCCGCCTGCATGGCAGCAAGATCATGGCCGTAATTTTTAGCCGGGGTGGCGATCAGTTCCGCCCCGGTCGCCAAGGTGGCCAGCGGATACACGGCAAAGGCATGCTGGGCAAAAACCGCCGAACGCCCCGGGGCCAGAAAAACGCGGGCAATCAGTTCGAGCACGTCATTCGAGCCATTGCCGAGCACGACCTGACTGGCCGCCACGCCAGCGTTGGCGGCCACCGCCTTGATCAGGTCAAACTGATCGGGATAACGTGCGCTGCCGCCCATTGCCGCGACCACCGCCTCGCGTGCTTTCGGGCTCATGCCCAGCGGATTCTCATTCGAGGCCAGCTTGACAATTTTTTCGACCGGAAGGCCCATTTCGCGCGCCAGTTCGCTGATCGGCTTGCCAGGTTGGTAGGGCGAAATGGCGCGAACATAGGAGAGTGCGTGATCGACCAGGCTCATGCCAGTTTCCTCAGTAAACGGCCACCGGATAGGCGCCGAGAATTTTCAGATAGGCGGCGTTGGCCGCCAGCGTCTCCAGCGCTGCCTTCAGCATCGGTTCGTCGCGGTGGCCTTCCAGGTCGACGTAGAAAACGTATTCCCACAAGGCATTACGCGCCGGCCGCGACTCCAGTCGACACATCGACACACCGGCCAATGACAAGGGCTGCAACAATTCGTGCAAAGCCCCGGTGCGATTGGGGGCCGACATAATCAGCGAAGTTTTGTCGCGCCCAGTCGGGCCAGCATCGTGCTTGCCCAGCACCAGAAAGCGGGTCGTGTTGTTCGGTTCATCCTCGATGTTCTCGGCCAAACGGGGCAGCTTGTAGCGACTGGCCGCGGCTTCGCCGGCAATGGCGGCCGCTCCGGCCTCAGCTGCCGCCAGTTGGGCGGCCTGGGCATTGCTGCCAACCGAAATGCGCTGCGCCTTGGGCAACATGCGATTGAGCCACTCATGGCATTGCGCCAGTGACTGAGCGTGCGAATAAACCTTGGTAATGGCAGAAAAATCAGCCTCGGTGGACAAGAGATTCTGGTGGATGCGCACCACCACCTCGCCGCAAATTTTCAGCGGCGTCGCCAGGAGCAGATCCATGGTCCGACCGACCGCCCCTTCAGTCGAGTTTTCGACCGGAACGACAGCGTAATGGGCATGACCCGACTCGACTTCGCGGAAGACATCGTCAATCGAAGCCTGCGGCAACAGATTGGCCGCATGACC
Source organism: Dechloromonas sp. (assembly GCA_028689015.1). Taxonomy (GTDB): domain Bacteria; phylum Pseudomonadota; class Gammaproteobacteria; order Burkholderiales; family Rhodocyclaceae; genus Azonexus. The sequence continues at coordinate 3,738 of JAQTXC010000070.1, forward strand.
AAAATGCTTGGTCGCCGCCGATTCCGAGAAAGTTCCCAAGGGACCCAGAAAAGCGATGCTCAATGGCTGTTCCAAGGACAGACAGGCGGACATCACTTCACGAAAAAAGAAGGTGATGTTCTCGCTGGGCAAGGGGCCCGGATTCACCTCCTGCAAACGACGCAGCACCTGCGCTTCGCGTTCAGGACGGTAGATATGACCGCCTTCTCCATGCTCGGCCTTGATGTCGCCAACCCGCTGCGCGCAGCGCGCACGTTCATTGAGCAGCTCAAGCAATTGGCCGTCGATGCGGTCGATATCGGCCCGAACACCGGCCAACGCCTGTTGCAAATCATCACTCATACGGTCAACCCTTGCGTTGGGCAAAATCGTTCATGAAGGCGGTCAATACCTGGACCGCTTCCAGCGATACAGCGTTGTAAATCGAGGCGCGCATGCCGCCGACCGATTTGTGCCCTTTGAGGCCAAGCAGACCCGCGACCTTGGCAGCGGCCAGGAAATCAGCATCGAGCGCCGCATCGGTCAGCACGAACGGCACGTTCATGCGCGAGCGACATTCGACATCGACCGGATTGACATAAAACCCCGCCGAGGCATCGATGCAGTCATACAAAAGCGCTGCTTTTTCGGCGTTGACCGCGGCGATGCCAGCCAGTCCGCCCTGCGCCTTCAGCCACTGAAACACCAGGCCAGCCATGTAGATACCGAAGGTCGGTGGCGTGTTGAGCATCGAGCCATTCTCGGCCATGACCGCGTAATCCATCATCGTCGGAATGGAAAGCGGCGCCATGCCGAGGAGGTCGCGATGCATGATGACCAAAGTCAGCCCGGAGGGGCCAATGTTTTTCTGTGCGCCCGCATAGATTAGGCCGAATTTCTCGACATTGACCGGCCGCGACAGGATGTGCGACGACATGTCGGCCACCAGCGGCACGCCGGTGTCGGCGATACGCTCGGCGGGAATCTCGACGCCGTGGATGGTTTCGTTGGTGCACACGTGCAAGTAGGCGGCAAAGGGGTCGAGTTTGATCTCCTCGGCGACCGGCAGACGGGTGAAGCCACTGCTTTCGGTCGTCGCCGCACATCGCACCTGACCACTGCGCTGCGCCTCCTTGAACGCCTTTTTCGACCACGAACCGGTAACGATGTAGTCAGCTGAGCGACCAGCCAGCAGATTCATCGGAATCTGCGCAAACTGCTGCGTCGCCCCCCCTTGCAGGAACAGCACCTTGTACTGCTCGGGAATCCCCATCAACTCGCGCAGATCGGCTTCGGCTTGTTCAATCACCGCGGTGAATTCCTTGCCGCGATGGCTCATTTCCATGATGCTGCAGCCGGCGCCATGCCAGTCGAGCAATTCTTCCTGCGCCTGGCGCAGGACAGCCTCGGGAAGTGCAGCCGGACCGGCGCTGAAATTCCAGATTCGACTCATCAGACCGTGCCTCCCTCGTCCGTTGCACCCTCACCAGCCGACTCGTCTGCTGGCGCCCCATCCTCGCTCGCGGTCGACGGGCCTTCCAAGTCATTTTCCGCGACTTCCACCACCGACTCAGCGACCTTTTCCAGCCCGGCCAGCTTTTCGCCATCATCGAGCGCGATCAGCGTCACGCCCTGCGTTGCCCGACCCATACCGCGGATTTCCGACACCCGCGTCCGGATCAGCACACCGCCGGTGGTAATCAACATCACCTCGTCGTTGTCGTCGACCAGCTTGGCGCCGATCACCACACCGTTGCGCTCGGAATCAGCAATCGCCTTGACGCCCTGCGTCCCGCGGCCGGAATGGCGGAAATCACCCAACACGGTGCGCTTGCCAAAGCCGTTTTCGGTGGCGACCAGAACCGTTTGCTGGTCATCTTCGGCAACCAGCAGCGAAATCACCACCTGGCCTTCCTGCAACTTCATACCGCGCACGCCGCGCGCCCCGCGACCCATCGGCCGGACATCTTCCTCATCGAACCAGACGGCCTTGCCGGCGTCCGAGACCAGCACAATATCGCTCTGACCCGTGGTCAACTCGACGCCGATCAGATAATCGTCATCCAGCAGGTCGACCGCAATAATGCCGGCCTTGCGCGGGTTGGAGAAATCCGACAGCGGCGTCTTCTTGACGGTACCGGCGCGGGTCGCCATGAAGATGAACTTGTCTTCGGAGAATTCCTTGACCGGCAATACGGCATTGATGCGCTCGCCTTCTTCCAGCGGGAAGAGATTGACGATGGGCTTGCCGCGGCTGTTGCGGCTGCCCTGCGGCGCTTCGTACACCTTCAGCCAATAGCATCGGCCGCGATTGGAGAAGCACAGGATGTAGTCGTGGGTATTGGCCACGAACAGGTGGTCGACGAAATCCTCGTCCTTGATCGCCGCCGCCTGCTTGCCACGCCCACCGCGCTTCTGGGCGCGGTAATCGGCGAGCGGCTGTGCCTTGACGTAACCGCCGTGTGACAAGGTAACCACCATGTCCATCGGCGTAATGAAATCTTCAATACCCAGTTCCTGGGTGTGCAGGACGATTTCCGAACGGCGCTCATCACCGAACTGGTCACGGATGGCCGTCAGCTCGCCAACGATAATTTCGGTAATGCGCGCCGGCTTGGCCAAGATGTCCAGCAGGTCGAGGATCTTGGCCATGACATCCTTGTACTCGCTGACGATCTTGTCCTGCTCGAGGCCGGTCAGGCGCTGCAGGCGCAGCTCCAGAATGGCCTGGGCCTGGGCGTCGGACAGCAGGTAGCCCTGCTCGGACAAACCGAACTCGGGCGCCAGACCATCCGGGCGCGAGGCATCGGAGGCCGCCCGCACCAGCATTTCCTCGACCACCGGGCTGCGCCACTGGCGTGCCATCAGGCTGCGCTTGGCATCGGGCGGGGTCGGTGCCGCCTTGATCAGGGCGATGATCTCGTCGACATTGGACAGCGCGACGGCCAGACCTTCGAGAATATGACCACGCTCGCGCGCCTTGCGCAGTTCGAAGACGGTCCGCCGCGTCACCACTTCGCGGCGATGCGACAGGAAGCATTCGAGCATCTGCTTCAGGTTGAGCAGGCGCGGCTGGCCATCGACCAGCGCCACCATGTTCATGCCGAAGGTGTCCTGCAACTGCGTTTGCTTGTACAGGTTGTTGAGGATGACCTCGCCGACCTCGCCACGCTTCAACTCGATGACGATACGCATGCCCGACTTGTCGGACTCGTCGCGGATGTCGGAAATGCCCTCGATCTTCTTCTCATTGACCAGCTCGGCAATTTTTTCGATCAACGACTTCTTGTTCACCTGATAAGGAATCTCGTCGACGATCAGCGCCTGACGGTCATTCTTGCCCATGTCTTCGAAGTGCGTACGGGCCCGCATGATCACTCGGCCACGACCAGTACGATAACCTTCGCGAACCCCCATGACGCCATAGATCAGCGCCGCGGTCGGAAAGTCGGGGGCCGGAATGTAGTCGATCAGGTCGTCGATGCTGATCGCCGGATTCTCGAGCACCGCCAGACAGCCAGCGATGACCTCATTCAAATTGTGTGGCGGGATATTGGTCGCCATGCCTACCGCGATACCGGACGAACCGTTGATCAGCAGATTGGGAATGCGTGCCGGCATGACCAGCGGCTCGTTTTCCGAACCATCGTAGTTCGGCCCGAAATCGACCGTTTCCTTGTCGAGATCTTCGAGCAGTTGATGGCCGATCTTGGCCATCCGTACTTCGGTGTAACGCATGGCTGCCGCGTTATCGCCGTCAACCGAACCGAAGTTACCCTGACCATCGACCAGCATGTAGCGCAGCGAGAAACTCTGCGCCATGCGGACGATGGTGTCATAAACCGCCGTATCGCCGTGCGGATGATACTTACCAATGACGTCACCAACAATACGCGCCGATTTCTTGTAGGCCTTGTTCCAGTCATTGTTTAATTCGTGCATGGCAAACAACACCCGGCGGTGCACTGGCTTCAAGCCATCGCGCGCATCCGGCAGGGCCCGGCCGACAATCACGCTCATCGCGTAATCGAGATAAGAACGCCGCATCTCGTCTTCGAGGCTGATCGGCAGGGTTTCTTTGGCGAATTGGTCCATGTCTCTTGTCCGCGCCAGCCAGGCCAGCGCTTTGTTTGATTAGTTCAAGCGTAATTTGCTATTTTAACATGCACCCCAAGCCCCCATAGCCCCCTTTTCCATCGCAAAGGCCCCTGATGATCGACCTGCTGATCGAAGCCCGCTGGATTGCCACGGTCGACCCCGATGCGCTACTAAAAAACCACGCGCTCGCAGTTGACCGAGGCAGGATCATCGACCTGCTACCCGCTGCCGAAGCACGTAGCCGTTACCCGGCGCAGCAACAGATCAGCCTCGACCAGCACCTGCTGATTCCCGGCCTGATCAATCTGCATAGTCATGCCGCGATGAACCTGATGCGCGGCATCGCGGACGACCTGCCGCTGCTGCGCTGGCTGCAGGAACACATCTGGCCAACCGAAGCACGGCACCTGTCTGAACAATTTGTCCTCGACGGCAGTCGACTGGCCTGCGCCGAAATGCTCCGCGGCGGCATCACCTGCTTTAACGATATGTATTTCTACCCCGCAGCCACGGCCCAGGCCGCCAGCGAATTCGGCATGCGTGCCAGTCTGGGCATCACCACACTGGAATTTCCAACCCCTTACGCCCACGACGCTGACGACTACCTGCGCCAGGGCCTGGCCGTTCATGATCAATGGCGCAACCAGCCCAATCTGCATTTCACCTTGGCACCACACGCCCCCTACACCGTCTCCGACAACATCTTTCGTCGCATCGCCACACTGGCCGAGCAACTCAACCTGCCCGTGCACTGCCATCTCCACGAAACCCGGCAAGAAATCAGCGACAGCCTGCAGCAATTTGGCGAACGTCCGATCGAACGATTACAACGTCTTGGTCTGCTCGACCCCCGCCTGATCGCCGTCCATGCTGTACACCTCAATGCCGAGGATGTCGAGCGCCTGGCCACCGCCGGTTGCCACATTGCCCACTGCCCGGTCTCTAATCTAAAACTAGCCAGCGGCTTCGCGCCGCTGGAGCTGATGCGAGATGCCGGAATCAATATTGGCCTGGGCACCGACGGTGCTGCCAGCAACAATCGCCTCGACCTGCTCAGTGAAATGCGCATTGCATCATTGATCACCAAAGGCCGCACTGAAGATGCGACCGCCCTGCCGGCCGCAGAAGTCTTGCGCATGGCCACCCTCAACGGCGCCCGCGCACTGGGTTTAGCCCATGAAATTGGCTCGATTACCATCGGCAAATCCGCCGACCTCTGCGCGATCGACCTTGGTAGTCTGGAATGCAACCCCTGTTTTGACCCCGTCTCGCACCTCATCCACGTTGCGGGCCGTGAAGCGGTGAGCCACGTCTGGGTCGCTGGGAAATGTTGTGTAAACCGCAAAAAATTGACAAACGCCGAGGAATACCATTTGGAGGCGGCACTAGCCCTATGGCAAAATAAGTTGCAATTCCGTCCCGAGTAATCTGCTGTATGTGGGTCACGGATACGAACCCAACCAATTTCTTCAACGAGGGAATCAATGATCAAGAACATCATCAAGAAGTCGCTGGTTCTGGCCCTGCTGGCCGGTATCGGTTTCTCCGCCACTGCCCAAGAGCGTGTTTACGTCATCGACCAGCGCGACGTCGTCACCAAGAGCGGTTTCGGCCTGTGCTGGCGCACCGGTTACTGGACCCCGGCCGCTGCCGCAGCTGACAAGGCCGGTTGCGAGT
>JAQTXC010000023.1 GCA_028689015.1 Dechloromonas sp.
GAGCTTCGCGCTCAACAGGGTCACCGTAGCTCACCACATTCGGGAAGATGATGATGATTGCAACCATGATGATCTGGATGCAGACGAAGGGAATTGCGCCCCAGTAGATGTCGGTTGTCTTGATGGAGCTGGGCGCGACTGAGCGCAAGTAGAAGAGCGCAAAACCGAAGGGGGGGTGCATGAAGGAAGTCTGCATATTGACCGCCAGCAGGACGCCGAACCAGATCAGATCAATTCCCAACTTGTCGGCGACCGGCGCCAGCAGTGGCACGATGATGAAGGAGAGCTCAAAAAAGTCGAGGAAGAAGGCGAGCAAGAAGACCATGATGTTGACCACGATCAGGAAGCCCATCTGACCACCCGGCAGCGACGTCAGTAGATGCTCAACCCACAGGTCGCCATTGACTGCCCGGAAAACCAGACCGAACACGGTCGACCCGATCAGAATGAAAATAACGAAGGATGACAGCTTCCCTGTTGTTTCCATGGCCTGACGTAGCAGTTTTAAATTGAGACGGCGGCGCATCAAGGCCAGGATCAGGGCGCCGGTTGCCCCCATGGCGCCGCCTTCGGTCGGTGTGGCGATCCCCATGAAGATGGTGCCCAAAACCAGGAAAATCAGCACCAGCGGCGGAACGAGGCTGGTCAGTACGCGTGTGAACAACTTCAAACCACGCAGGGTGCGGGCTTCGGGGGGGAGGGCCGGCGCCGCTTCGGGTTTGATGATGGTGAGCAGGACGACGTAGCCGACATACATGCTGCTGAGAATCAGGCCAGGTAACAAGGCGCCTTCGTACATATCGCCTACTGAACGACCGAGTTGGTCGGCCATGATGATCAGTACCAAGGAGGGCGGGATGATCTGGGCGAGGGTTCCCGATGCAGCAATCACGCCAGTGGCCAGGCGCTTGTCGTAGCCGTAGCGCAGCATGATGGGCAAAGAAATCAGCCCCATCGAAATGACTGAAGCGGCGACCACGCCGGTCGTTGCGGCGAGCAGGGCGCCGACGAAGATGACGGCGTAGGCCAGGCCGCCGCGGATGGGACCGAATAACTGGCCGATCGTATCGAGGAGATCTTCGGCCATGCCCGAACGTTCAAGAACCAGGCCCATGAAGGTGAAGAAGGGGATGGCCAGCAGGGTGTCGTTGGCCATGATGCCAAAGATGCGTTCCGGGAGCGCCTGAAAAAGTGCTGGTGTCAGCAGTCCCAGTTCAATGCCCAGCAAGCCGAACAAAATGCCATTGGCCGCCAGTGCGAAGGCGACCGGGTAGCCGAATAGCAGGAAGAAAACCAGGGCCGCAAACATCAGCGGCGCCATATTGCCGATAACCCATTCCATTATTTTTCTCCCTTGGCCGCGGCGGCGGCAATGGCGGCAGCCAGTTCGGCCTCCGGGTTGTCCTGTTTGGCGTTGGGATCAGCAATGCGCCCTCCCAAAAAGGCGATGCGTTTGATCAATTCGGAAACGCCTTGCAGGGCGAGTAGCAAGAAGCCGATGGGCAGCAGGATTTTTACCGGCCAGCGCAACAGGCCGCCGGCATTGGCTGAATACTCATCGATACGGATTGACTCGACAACCAGCGGCACCGACAGCCAGAGCACCATAATGACCATGGGTAGTAGAAAGAGCAGGGTGCCAATGATGTCGATTAGCGCTTGGCTACGGGGCGAGAAACGGCCGGCCAGTACATCGATGCGGACATGCTCGTTTTTCTGCAAGGTGTAGGCCGAGGTCAGCAGGAAAATGGCGGCGAATAAATACCACTGAATTTCAAGCAGGCCGTTTGAGCTGTAGTCGATGGTGAAACGCATGGTCGCGTTGCCAGCGCTGATCAGTGTGACGACCAGTACGAGCCAGAAAGCGCCACGCCCGACTTGCTCATTGAGCCAGTCGATAAAGCGCGATAGTTTTAATAGAAGGGTCACGAAAAAGCCTCCTTGATTGTTAAAATTTCCAGCTTCTGAAATGGCCGGGGTTAAATTGAATTTCCCTGGTGCGGAATCTACAGCGAAGGTATGAGAGCGACCATGGTGGAAATCCCTAGTAAGCAGCCAACGCGTCTTTGTTTGATCCGTCACGGTGAAACCGAATGGAATGCCGAGCGCCGCATTCAGGGGCAAATTGACATTGCCCTGAATACGACAGGTTTGCTGCAAGCCGAGGCGGCTGGTCGCTGGTTGCGCAATAGTGGGATCGAGGCGATCTATGCCAGCGATCTCAAGCGGGCATGGATGACGGCGCAAGCCATTGGTCGTCACTTGGCGCTACAGCCGGTATCGACGCCGGCATTGCGTGAACGACGTTATGGCATCTTCGAAGGGCTAACCTACGCCGAGGCCGCGTCCCGTTTTCCGGCGGGCTATGCAGCCTTCGAAGGGCGTAATGCGGATTACGACTTCGAGCAAGGGGAAAGCCTTAAGGCGATGTACGACCGGGTCACCAAGCAGTTGCAGGCTTTGGTCGCGGCACATCCAGGACAGGTGCTCGCGGTCGTGGTGCATGGTGGCGTACTCGATGTCGTCAATCGTTTCGTGCGCGGTCTCCCGCTGGAAATGCCGCGCGATTTCCTGATTCCCAATGCTGGCCTGAACTGGATTTCCACGGTCGACGGCCAGTGGACCGTGGAAAGCTGGGGTGAAACCAGCCATCTGGCAGCGGGTGCGCTGGACGAACTGCCGTCGTGATAAAATTCCTGCCCTTTTCAATGGCTTGAGGCTATCCCCATGTTTTCCGCAAAAGACACCCTGGCAAAAGTTGACTCCGAACTCTGGCAGGCCATCTCGGCCGAAGTGCAGCGCCAGGAAGATCACATCGAACTGATTGCGTCGGAAAACTATGTGAGCAACGCGGTCATGGAAGCCCAAGGCTCCCAGCTCACCAATAAATACGCCGAAGGCTATCCGGGCAAGCGCTACTACGGTGGTTGCGAGCACGTTGATGTCGCCGAGCAAATCGCCATCGACCGCATCAAGGCCCTGTTCGGTGCTGATGCCGCCAACGTCCAGCCGAACTCCGGTTCACAGGCCAACCAGGCTGTGCTGATGGCCTTCTGCAAGCCGGGTGACACCATCATGGGTATGAGCCTGGCCGAAGGCGGCCACCTGACCCACGGCATGCCGCTGAACATGTCCGGCAAGTGGTTCAACGTCGTCTCCTACGGCCTCAACGAAAAGGAAGAAATCGACTACGACAAGATGGAAGCACTGGCCCGCGAACACAAGCCGCGCCTGATCGTTGCCGGTGCCTCAGCCTACGCGCTGCGCATCGATTTCGAGCGCTTCGCCAAGATCGCCAAGGAAGTCGGCGCCATCTTCTGGGTCGACATGGCCCACTACGCCGGCCTGATCGCCGCCGGTTTCTACCCGAATCCGGTGCCCTTCGCCGATGTCGTCACGACGACCACGCACAAGACCCTGCGCGGTCCGCGCGGCGGCGTCGTGCTGATGAAGGCCGAACACGAAAAGGCGATCAACTCTGCCATCTTCCCGGGGCTGCAGGGTGGTCCGCTGATGCACGTCATCGCCGCCAAGGCTGTCGCTTTCAAGGAAGCGGCAACGCCGGAGTTCAGGAACTATCAGGAACAGGTGATCATGAACGCCCGTGTCATGGCTCGCGTACTGGGTGAAGAGCGCGGCCTGCGCATCGTTTCTGGCCGCACCGAAAGCCATGTTTTCCTGGTCGACCTGCGTTCCAAGAACATCACCGGCAAAGAAGCCGAGGCCGCACTGGGTCGTGCCCACATCACCGTCAACAAGAACGGCATCCCGAACGACCCGCAGAAGCCGTTTGTCACCTCCGGCATCCGCATCGGTTCGCCGGCGATGACGACCCGTGGCTTTACCGAGATTGAGGCCGAGCAGATCGCTCATTTAATCGCCGACGTCCTCGACGCGCCGGACGATGAAAACGTGGCTGCCACCGTACGCGCCAAGGCGGCAGCGCTGTGCAAACGCTTCCCGGTCTACGGCGCATAAGGATCATGGATTTAGGATCGTGTGGCGAGTAAACGCACGCGATCCTTCTATCTGAATCCTGGATACTGACCATGAAATGTCCTTTCTGCGGCCATGATGAAACCGGCGTGGTTGATACCCGGTTATCTGACGAGGGCGATATCGTGCGCCGTCGCAGAAAGTGCACCGCTTGCGACAAACGATTTACCACTTACGAACGTGCCGAAATCCAGTTGCCGCAAGTCGTGAAGAAAAACGGTTCACGCACTGAATTCAACCGCGAGAAATTGCGTGGCAGTTTTGATCTGGCCCTGCGCAAACGGCCGGTGCCAACCGAGTTGGTGGATGCGGCTATTGTGACGATTGAAGAAAAATTGCTGTCGGCCGGGCTGCGCGAAGTCAGTTCGCAACAAGTCGGTGAACTGGTGATGGCTGAATTGAAAAAGCTCGACAAGGTGGCTTACATCCGTTTTGCCTCGGTTTATCGCAACTTTGAGGATGTGGACGCTTTTTCCAAGGCGATTCGCGAAGTCTCGCCCACCGCTTCCCGCAAGAAATGAGTTTTTCGGCCGTCGACCACGGCATGATGGCGCGCGCCTTGCAGTTGGCTGCGCGCGGTCTGTGGACCACGTCGCCCAATCCGCGCGTCGGCTGTGTGCTGGTTCGGGCGGGTGAGATTGTTGGCGAAGGCTGGCATCAAAAGGCGGGTGAGCCGCACGCCGAAGTGCATGCCTTGCGGGCGGCCGGCGAACAGGCGAGAGGGGCGACTGCTTATGTCACGCTCGAACCCTGCAGTCACCACGGACGAACGCCACCCTGCGCCGAAGCTTTGATCGCAGCCGGTGTGTCACGGGTAGTGGCGGCCATGGTCGATCCCAATCCGCTGGTTGCCGGCCGAGGTTTGGCGTTGTTGCAGGCGGCTGGAATCGCCACCGCCCACAGCCTGCTGGCCGATGAGGCGCAGGAACTGAATATCGGCTTTGTCTCGCGCATGACCCGAGGTCGTCCCTGGGTGCGGCTCAAGGCGGCGACCAGCTTGGACGGTAAAACGGCTTTGAACAATGGCGTTAGCCAGTGGATCACCGGGCCGGACGCCCGTCGCGATGGCCACCGCTGGCGAGCTCGTGCCTGCGCCATCCTGACGGGTATCGGGACGGTGCGCGATGATGACCCCAGCCTGACGGTACGCGATGTCGATACCCCCCGCCAACCGTGGCGGGTCATTGTGGATAGCCGACTCGAAATACCGTTGACCGCGAAAATTCTTCGAGGTGGGCCGGTCCTGATTGCTGCTGCCGTGGCGAATTACGAGCAGGCTGACTTGTTACGGTCGACCGGGGCAGAGGTGGTTTTTTTGGCCAATGCGCAGGGCAAGGTTGATTTGGTGGCCTTGTTCTGCGAATTGGCGCGACGGGGAATAAATGAAGTGCATGTCGAAGCGGGGGGCAAACTCAATGGCTCATTGCTGCGCGAAGGCCTGGTTGATGAATTACTGCTTTACCTGGCACCTTGTCTGATCGGCGATGTGGCGCGCGGCGTGTTCAATGTGCCTGAACTGAGCGAGCTGGCGGGACGGCATCGCTTGCAATGGCACGATGTGCGGCAGATCGGCAGCGATATTCGGCTGTTGGCCCGCCGGGTCTGATGACACTATTGATGTGCGGTCGACCGGTGGTGGCCGCATTTTTCGTCGCCGAAGCTTAAAGCAGGCAGATCCCGGGAGGGCGTTGATCTTGGTCGCACCACGCGGGAGCGCGCACGGCGGCATCACGACGACAGACCGCGCAATCCGGGTCGCGACTAAATTTGACGCTGCGCCAGCTCATGGCGAGGGCATCGAGCAGTAACAGGCGCCCAGTCAGTGATTCGCCGATGCCAGCGGCCAGTTTCAAGGCTTCGGCAGCTTGCATGCTGCCGACTATGCCGGTCAGCGGTGCAAAAACCCCCATGACGGCGCAGCGTACCTCCTCGGCCTCGTCGCCTTCAGGAAAGAGGCAGTGGTAGCACGGGGCATCGTCGCGGCGTAGATCATAGACGCTGACCTGGCCATCGAAGCGGATGGCGGCGCCAGAGACCAGCGGCTTGCGGTGATGGACGCAGGCCCGGTTGATGGCGTGTCGGGTGGCAAAGTTGTCGCAGCAGTCGAGGACGATATCGGCACTGGCGATCAGTTGGCTGAGTGCTTCGCCTGCTAGGCGTTTTTGCAGAATCTGGACGTCGACCGTGGGATTGAGCGCCGCCAGGCCGATTTTTCCTGATTCAGTCTTGGCCATGCCGACACGGGCCTCGGTATGCAGGATCTGACGTTGTAGATTGGTTAGGTCCACCGTGTCGTCGTCAACCAGCGTCAGGCGGCCGATACCGGCTGAGGCCAGGTAAAGTGCCGCCGGCGAACCCAGGCCGCCTACACCGATAAGGACGGCGTGGCTGTCGAGAATGCGTTGCTGCCCTTCAATGCCCAGGGCGTCGAGCAGGATGTGACGGCTGTAGCGCAGCAGTTGGTCGTCGTTCACTTGTACTCGCGCCACTCCGGCGGGGTGTCGTCATGATCGCCATGCGGCCGATGTTCCCAGGCTTGGACATAGGCTTCCTGGGCCGAGCGTTTCAGTCGTTTCTCCGGGGCACCGATGTTGTGCAGTTGGGTTTCCTCGACGTAATAAATCAGGGCCTGCGTCAGTTTGCTCATCAGCGTGTTGTCGAGGTGGTAGCCCTTGTCGATCAAATGATCGTCCAACTCGCGAAGGGTGTGCTGCTGCAGGTCATAGTGAACGCCCAGTGACCGTTTTTCGAAGCGCGGCTCAACGGCCAGCGCTTCCAGGGCCTGCAAGTCCCCGGCGGCCTCCGGAACCTGGCCGGGCGGGAACTTGGAAAACAGGATTTCGCGATTTTTCTTGAGGTCTGTGCTGCTCATCATCCCTCCGCTCGATATTTACGGGGTCTTACGCTGCATGATTTGCAGTCCCTTGAGCAAATTCATGGCCTGTTGGAACTGGTAGTCGTTTTTCCCGGCATATTCCATCCGGGCCGGGGCGTCATCGCTTTCCTCGTCGGTTTTTTCGCCCTTGTCGTTCTTGGCGGTGGGCTTGCTCTTGATCTCATTGGCGCGAGCAGGCGCAACGGGCTTTTCGGCATCATTTTCCAGGTGGCGATCCAGATCGGCTTCACGAATGCGGGTGCCGCCATTATTGCCATGGGCGCTTTCTTCCACCAGGAGATCGGGCGTGATGCCTTTGGCCTGGATGGAGCGGCCTTCCGGCGTGTAGTAACGGGCCGTGGTCAACTTGATGGCTGTATTGCCGGGCAGCGGGAGCACCGATTGCACGGAGCCCTTGCCGAAGGTCTGGGTTCCCATGATGACCGCCCGCTTGTGGTCCTGGAGCGCACCGGCGACGATTTCCGAGGCGGATGCCGAGCCGCCATTGACCAGCACCACCATCGGTACCGATTTCAGATCGGCGGGTAGCGCTTGCAAGGGGTCGTCGCGACCGCCACGCAGATAGTCCTGCGGTCGGGCCAGAAATTCCTGTTTGGCATCGTCGGTCCGGCCGTCGGTCGACACCACCTTGACGCCTGCGGGCAGGAAGGTGGCGGAGACGCCGATGGCCCCATGCAGCAGACCGCCCGGATCGTTGCGCAGGTCAAGGACGAGGCCCTTGACCGGGCCTTCCTTGTAAATCTTGGTGATTTGCTTAGCCAGATCAGGCACCGTGTTTTCCTGGAACTGGGTGATGCGCAACCAGCCATAACCTGGCTCAACCACCTTGGCCTTGACACTCTGAACCTTGATCACTTCGCGGATGAGTGTCAGTTCGAGCGGCTTGGCTTCGCCCTTGCGTAGGATGGAAACCCGCAACGGCGTCTTTGGCTTGCCGCGCATTTTCTTGACTGCTTCGGACAGGGTCAGGCCCTTGACCGGGGTATCGTCGAGTTTGAAGATCAGGTCGCCGGACTTGACGCCGGCCCGGTAGGCGGGGGTGTCTTCGATCGGCGAAATCACTTTGACCAGGCCGTCTTCCATGCCGACCTCGATCCCGAGACCGCCGAATTCGCCCTGGGTGCCAACCTGCAGATCCTTAAAGGCGTCGGCATCGAGATAAGCCGAGTGCGGGTCGAGGTTGGAGAGCAGGCCGGAAATCGCATTGGCGATCATGGTCTTGTCGTCAACCGGTTCGACATAGCCCTGCTTGACCGCACCGTAAACCTCGGCAAAGGTGCGCAGGTCGTCGATCGGCAAACCGTTGGGCAACTGCTTCTCGGCAAAGGCGGGAACATTGAGGGTAATCAGCGCGCCGGCGAGAAAGCCGCCAACGGCTAGACTGATGGTTTTTATTTTGCTCATTTCAAACTTGCCCAAGTCATGGGGTCGATCGGTTGCCCTTTGTGGCGGATTTCAAAGTATAGCCCGGATTCCGGGTTGCCTCCGGTATTGCCCACCGAGGCAATGGTTTCCCCACCGCGTACGGCTTGGCCGACTTCTTTCAGTAGTGAATCGTTGTTGCCGTAAATCGTTAGGTAGGCATCACCGTGATCGACAATGAGCAGGTTGCCGAAGCCACGCATCCAGTCGGCAAAGACGACCCGGCCGTTGGCGATGGCCTTGATCGGCTGTCCATTGTCGGCCCGAATGAAGACGCCGCGCCAAGTGCTACCCCCTTCACGGGCGCTGCCGTAGCGACCGGTGAGTGTGCCGCGCACCGGCAGGCGGAGCTTGCCTTTGAGGCGGGGAAAGGTGCCGTCGCTGGCCACAGGTTCGTAGCGGTTTTCGGGCCCGCTGGCTTTTCCAGCGGCGGGTTCGCTTTTGGCGACCGGCGCTGGGGCCTCCCGGGGCGGCCGTGTTGGCCGTGGTTTGGCCGCCTCTGCCGCGGCGCGGGCTTCCGCTGCTTTGGCTTCGGCGGCCCGGGCCGCTTGTTGGGCGAGTAATTTGCCCAAGCGGTCGATCAGCTCGGTCATGCGTTTTTCGTCACGCTGCAGGTTGCCGATTTCCTTGCGCTGCGCTTTGACCTTGTCTGAAATTTGCGCATACAACAGCTTGCGCTCTTCGCGTTGTGCTTCCAGTTCGCTGTGGCGGTTTTTCTGTTCGGCTTCCACCTCGCGCAATTCCTCGCTGCGGGCCTTGGCGTCGTCGGCGAGTGATTTTTTCTTGTCCAGCGTGGCGTTGATTTCGCCCATCAGTTCAGCCCGGCTGAGCGCGATGGCGGACAGATAATGCAGATCACGGGCAACCTGGTTCGGATCGTCGCCATTGAGCAGTAGTTGCAGTGAGTCGGGCGTGCCGCGCAAATATTGCTGGTAAATCAATTTTTCCAGCTGGGCCTGCTGCTGTTTCAGCGTGCCGCCGAGTTCTTCCGATTGCCGATCCAGGGTTTTGAGTTGCTTTTCGAGTCGATTGCGTTGTTCTGCCAGGCTGAGCAGTTCGCGTTGCAGCCGGGAAATCTGGCGTTCGGCTTGGCGCAAGCGGTCTGCCGCATCGGCGCGATTGTCCTCA
Source organism: Dechloromonas sp. (assembly GCA_028689015.1). Taxonomy (GTDB): domain Bacteria; phylum Pseudomonadota; class Gammaproteobacteria; order Burkholderiales; family Rhodocyclaceae; genus Azonexus. Next base: position 9,443 of record JAQTXC010000023.1, read on the forward strand.
CTGGTCGATAAATCTTTGCGCAGATGGTCAATGCGTTGTCGGATTTCACCCAGATCTGCTTGTTTTTCGGCTATTTCGGGTGAGTTCTGGCTCGCTGGGCGGGCTTGCGCCGGGGCAAGTGGCCACAGCAGGGCCAGGGCCAGCAGGACGGCCTGACGACCCAGGCTAGCCGGCGGCAAAGGCGGCGCGGCGAGCGGGCAGAAAAGGCGGGTAAGGCGGAGCATGGGCGCTGAAAAGGCGAGATTCGCTGCGAATCGTGGTCTCGTATTCTATAATCAACCGTTCAACGAATCTGAGGTTTTAACTTGGAAGCCCCTTCTTTCAATCTGATCGACAAGCAGGAGCACATCGAAATGGCGGCGCGCGCCCTGAAGTCGATTGCTCACCCGCTGCGTCTCAAGATCCTTTGCGTGCTGGGTGACCAGGAAGCTTGCGTTCAGGAAATCGTCGATGTGGTCGGTACGTCGCAGAGCAATATTTCCCAACACTTGGCCATCCTGCGTGAAAAAGGCGTCCTGCTGACCCGCAAGGATGCCAATCGGGTGTTCTATCGGGTGGGCGATCAGCGCACGCTGCAACTCGTCGGCATGATGCGTGAAGTTTTTTGTGGTCAGGAGAAGTAAAGAATGCCGATGGAGTTCATCAACCAAAATATCCTGCTGGTGTCGATTGTCGTCGTCAGCGCGCTTGGCCTGCTGTGGCCGATGTTTTTCCGCTCAGCGGGGTTGCGGGCCTCGCCGGCTGAAGCGACTGCACTGATCAATCGCGAAGAGGCCAAGGTGCTTGACGTGCGCGAACCGGATGAGTTCGCCAGCGGTCATTTGCCTGATGCCATCAATATTCCCGTGGGCAAACTGGGTGAGCGCATGCACGAACTGGAGCGTTTCAAGGAGCGACCGCTGATCGTTTGTTGTGCCAGCGGCATGCGCTCCAATCGCGGTTGTGCCGAACTGAAAAAGGCGGGGTTTGCCAAGTTGTACAACCTGGAAGGTGGCATGGATGCCTGGTTGTCAGCCAATTACCCGGTGCACAAGGGCGGACGTAAGAAATGACTGCCCCGGTGCTGATGTATACCACCGCCGTTTGCCCTTACTGCATTCGCGCCAAGCAACTGCTGAGCGCACGGGGCGTCGCGCACATTGACGAAGTGCGTGTCGACCTGGATGCGGATCGGCGCGACGAAATGATGGCCCGGACGCAACGACGGACGGTGCCGCAAATTTTCATTGGCAATACGCACGTGGGCGGCTGCGATGACTTGATCGCACTTGATGCCGCCGGTGGCCTGTTGCCCTTGTTGGCCGCTGATCCGGCCTGATCTCTTGCCTTAACGAAAGAAAATCATGGAACAAAACAACCCGCCGTCCTTCGGTATCGAAAAGCTGTATGTCAAAGATCTGTCACTCGAAGTCCCCAATGCCCCCGCTATTTTTCTTGAGCAGGACGCACCGGAGGTCAATATCCAGCTCAACACCAGTGGTCAGATGGTGGGCGAAAATGCTTACGAAGTGGTGTTGACCGTAACCGTGACCGCCAAGCTGGGCGAGAAAACAGTTTTCCTGGTTGAAGTGGGCCAAGCCGGGGTGTTCCGCATCGTCAATGTGCCGGACGAGCAGATCGAGCCCTTGATCGCCATCGCTTGCCCGAACGTGCTTTTCCCTTACGCCCGTGAAGCGGTGTCCGACGCCGTGGTTCGTGCTGGCTTCCAGCCCATCGTGTTGCAGCCGGTCAATTTTGAAGGCATGTACATGCAGCGTATGCAGGAGCAGCAGGAGGCGGCCGCTGCGCCGTTGCAATAAGGCGCCGGTGATGGCTGCGTCGCGGGTTTTTCTGATCGCCCTGGGGCTGCTGGCGGCTGTGCCGAGCGTCTGGGCGCTTGATTATCGCTCGGTCAATGTGCCGGCGGCGACGCTTTTCGATGCGCCATCGCACAAGGCAAAGAAGTTGTACTTGATCAAGGCGCAAACGCCGGTCGAGGTCGTGGTCCGCCTGGAGGGCTGGACCAAGATTCGTGATGCCGAAGGGACGCTGGCCTGGATCGATGCAGCGCAACTGGCTGAACAGCGCAATTTGATTGTCACCGCTGGCGGGGCTGAAATTCGTCAGAGCGAACTGGCGGATGGCGTGGTCCTGGCCAGGCTGGATAAGTGGGTGGTGCTCGAGCTGTTGGGGCCGTCGGCGCCTGGTTGGGCCAAGGTCCGCCATCGCGATGGGGTCACTGGTTTTATCAAGACAACGCAGGTCTGGGGATTATGAAAATTACCGTGATTGGAGCTGGCGCTTGGGGAACGGCGCTGGCCATTGCCTTTGCCGCCGAGCATGCGGTCAAGCTGTGGACGCGGGAGAGCGATGTTGCGGTCAACCTGCAGCAAACGCGGGAAAACCAGCGCTTTTTGCCGGGCTACCGTTTGCCCGAGTCGGTGGGGGTCAGCGAGGATTTCGCCGGGGCTGTAGAAGGCGCCGAGTTGCTGATTATTGCCACGCCGCTGGCTGGTTTGCGGCCGACGGCACAGCGTTTGCGTGAATTGGGCTGTGCGGCTCCGCTGCTTTGGGTTTGCAAGGGCTTTGAGGCGCTGACCGGTAAGCTGGCGCATCAAGTCATTGCCGAAGAGTTGGGCGAAGCAGCGATTTATGGCGCTTTGTCCGGGCCCAGTTTTGCCGAAGAGGTGGCGGCGGCGCAGCCGACGGCCATTACCCTGGCTGCCAACGACGCCGATTTCGCCCGTCGGGTTGCGGCCAGCTTGCACAACCCACACCTGCGCATTTACGCCAACGACGACTTGATCGGGGTCGAGGTCGGTGGGGCTGTCAAAAATGTGCTGGCCATCGCCACCGGCGTCTGTGACGGTCTGGGGCTGGGGCTGAATTCGCGGGCGGCGCTGGTGACCCGTGGTCTGGCAGAAATCGCTCGCCTCGGCGTGGCTTTGGGTGCCCAACGGGAAACTTTCATGGGCTTGTCCGGCATGGGGGATCTGATCCTGACCTGTACCGGGGATCTATCGCGCAATCGGCGCGTGGGCCTGGGGCTGGCGCAGGACAAATCGCTGGCGCAGATTCTCGACGAGCTTGGCCATGTCGCCGAGGGCGTTTATACGGCGCGAGAGGTTGACCGCATGGCCAGCGAACTGGCCGTTGATATGCCGATCAGCCAGGCTGTTGCGGCGGTGCTGGATGGCCGCTTGTCGGCACGGGCCGCGGTCGACGCCTTGATGGCGCGCGATCCCAAGGAAGAACTGGTTTAACTGCCGCCGGGAAAACCGGTCTGGCGCCAGGCTTCGAAGACAGTCACTGCTGCCGCATTGGACAGGTTCAGGCTGCGCTGACCCGCCTGCATGGGAAGTCGCAGGCGCTGTTCCGCTGAAAATTCCGCCAGGATCTCCGGTGCCAGGCCGCTGGTTTCCCGGCCAAATACAAAAACATCATCGCTGGCAAGCTCGACCGTGAACAGATTGCGGCTGCCCTTGGTGGTCATCGCCAACAGGCGGCGACCGGCGAAGTGCTGGCGGCAACTTGCCCAGTCGGGATGGCGGACCAGGCGCGTGTATTCGTGATAATCCAGCCCGGCTCGGCGCAGTTGCTTGTCGGATAAATCGAAACCGAGCGGCTCGACCAGATGAAGTTCAGCACCGGTGTTGGCGCACAGGCGAATGATGTTGCCGGTATTGGGCGGAATTTCCGGCTGATAGAGGACGACAGCGAACACGATGGGAGAGTGGCTAAAAAATGGCGATTAAAGCACGGATTCGTCTTTCAGCGCCCTGGCTACTACCGCCACGCTCACTTCGGCGGCGCCGTGCAAGGACAGGATACGAGCGCACTCGCTGGCTGTTTCAGCGGTGGTCATGACGTCATCAATAAGCAGCAGCTGTTCGCCATCGTAGCGTTGATCGGCCACGAAGGCGCCACGGACATTGGCGGCCCGAGCTTTGAAGGGTAGCCCCGCCTGCGGTGCGGTGGGCCGTTGTCGGTGCAGGTGGTCACGGTCGACTGGCCCAAAGCCCATTTTTTCCAAATGGCGAGCGATTTCGAGTGCCTGATTAAAACCGCGTTCGCGTAAGCGGGCGGGGTGCAAAGGTAGCGGAATCAATCGACTGAAATGTTCGGCGCCCAGCGTGTTTGCCAGTTGCTGGGCGGCCCAGGCGGCCACCGCTAATTGGTGGCCGTACTTGAGGGCGTGAATGATGCGGTCGACCGGGAATTGATAACAAAAAGTGGCCAGGGTACGGCGGAAGGGGGGCGGTCGAGTCCGGCAGTCGGCGCATGTCTGGCCTGGCACAAGCGGCTGGGCGCATTGTGCGCAGTGTGCCGTCGGTAAAAGCGGCAAGTCGTTCTGACAGGCTGGACAGAGCAGATCGCGGCCACAGTCAGCGGCGCATAGCAAACAACTGCCGGGAACCAGCAGCGTGCCAAGCTGACCAAGTCGTCGTGCTGCCGAGCAGCCAAAGGGCTGGGTTAAAATTGACATCCTGACCCCCGTCTTTGATAATTCATAATTACCGTGGCGACCGGCCACTGATTTTAAAAGTCTTTTTTTGCAAGGTTCGTCATGCACGCAAGCACACTCGCCGCCGTTTCGCCTGTCTCCGCCGAAAAGCCCGTTCATCGCTGGACGCTCGACGAGGTTTTGGCGCTTTACGACCTGCCGTTGATGGATCTGATTTTCCGGGCACAAACGGTGCATCGGGAAAATTTTGATGCCAATGCCATTCAACGCTCGACCTTGCTGTCCGTCAAGACCGGTGGCTGCTCCGAGGATTGCAATTACTGCTCGCAGTCGGCGCGTTACGACACCGAGACCGAGCGTGAGCGTCTGATGCCAATTGGCGAGGTCATTGCGGCCGCCCAGGCGGCCAAGGACAAAGGCGCGTCGCGTTTTTGCATGGGCGCGGCCTGGCGCGGTCCGAAAGACAATGATCTCGACAAGGTGCTGGAGATGGTGCGCGAGGTCAAGGCGCTGGGTATGCAGACCTGTGTCACTTTGGGCATGCTCAAGTCGGGCCAGGCTGAAAAGCTCAAGGACGCCGGTCTGGACTACTACAACCACAATCTCGATACCGACAAGGAGTTTTACGGTCAGGTGATCAAGAGCCACACGCACGACGACCGTCTCGATACGCTTGATCAAGTGCGCGATGCCGGGATCAATGTTTGTTCCGGCGGCATCATCGGCATGGGCGAGTCGCGCAAGAACCGGGCCGGGCTGATCGTTCAGTTGGCCAACCTGCCCAAGCCGCCCGAGTCGGTGCCCATCAATAATCTGGTGCCGATTCCGGGTACGCCACTGGCCGAGAAGGATCGTCTCGATCCTTTCGAATTCGTCCGCACGATCGCCGCTGCCCGCATCACCATGCCGGGCTCGTGGGTTCGTCTCTCGGCTGGGCGTCAGGAAATGACGGACGAATTGCAGGCTCTGTGTTTTCTGGCGGGAGCCAATTCAATGTTCTATGGCGAACGTTTGTTGACCACCGGCAATCCGGACATCGACCGTGATGACCAGTTGTTTGCCCGTCTTGGCCTGAAAGCCATTTGACCGCGCCGCAAAAATCGGCGCCGGGTTTTGTCGACCGCAAGCAGGTTGCCCGGCGCTTTTCGCGGGTTGCGGTCAACTACGATCAGGCCGACTTTCTGGCCCGCGAGATTGATCAGCGCATGCTGGAACGTCTTGATCTGGTCAGTTTGCAGCCGCAGCGTATTGTCGACCTAGGCTGTAGCCGGGGGGCCAGTCTGGCACAACTGGCCATGCGTTACCCAGCCGCCCAGCAAATCGGTGTTGATCTGTCGCCCACCATGTTGCAGGCAGCGCACCCATCGGTCAGCGGCTGGCGTCGCTGGTTGGGGCGGGCGCAACCGGCCTTTTTGCCGATACTGGCCGATGCTGCGTATTTGCCGCTGAAAAGCCAGTCGACCGCGTTGGTCTGGTCCAACCTGTTGCTGCATTGGCTGGATCATCCGGTGCCGGCCCTGGCCGAGGCGCATCGCGTACTGGAAGTCGGTGGTTTGCTGATGTTCTCAACGCTGGGCCCCGATACCCTGAAGGAATTGCGTGCGGCCTTTGGTGATGGCCAAACCCATACCCAACGCTTTGCTGATCTGCACGATCTGGGTGACATGCTGGTTGGTTGTGGATTTGCCGACCCGGTGATGGACATGGAAGTCATCACCCTGACCTATCCCGATGTGCCGAGTTTGTTAGCCGAATTACGTGCTGCCGGTTCGGCGTGTGCCATGCAGTCGCGTTCCCGTGGTTTGGCGGGGCGGCAGGTCTACACCCGCTTCGTCCAGGCCTACGAGCAGGCGCGGGTCGATGGCCGCCTGCCTGCCACCTTCGAGGTGATCTACGGCCACGCCTGGAAGGCTGCGCCCAAAACCTTGCCGGATGGTCGGGCTATCGTCCGTTTCGACTTGCCCGGTGCCCCGGGCAAGGGGCGCTCAATCGGCTGAACCTGGTTTCTGCTTGAAGAATTTGAGTGGGGCGGCTTCGCTGAAGCGTCGCACCGGGATGGCTTTGCGCTGCCGTTCGCGGGCCCGCCAGCCGAGGAGTCCGGCCAGCACGATGCCGTAAGCGAGCGGCCACAGCACGGCTGTGATCTTGACCAGCCAGAAGTAATGGACCAAGGCGAGCAGGCTGATCGGATAAATGGCGCGGTGTAGCGCTTGCCAGCGCCGGCCGCCGAGTTGGCGGATCGCCCAGTTGCTTGAAGTGAGGGCCAACGGAATAAGCAGCACAAAAGCTGCGAAGCCGACGGTGACGAAGGGGCGTTTGAAAATATCGCGGGCGATGGCGTCGACCGCAAACGCGTGGTCGAAACCGATGTAACTGAGAAAATGCAGGGCTGCGTAGAAGAAGGTAAACAGACCCAGCATGCGGCGCAGGCGGAGTAGCCAATGCCACTGGCTCCAGTGGCGCAGCGGGGTGACCGTCAGGGTCAGGAGCAGCAGGTTGAAGGTCCAGGTGCCGGTCCAGCGTTGCACGAATTCAACTGGGTTGGGGCCAAAGTCACCGCTATAGGCGGCCCAGGAAAGGCGTCCAGCGGGGATCAGGCAGACGAGAAAAAGCAGGGTTTTAATCTGGGCCAGTTGGCGTGGCATGGGGTTGAAGGGCATCTCAGAAATTCCGCTGCAGGTCCATGCCGGCGTACAGGTGGGCCACCTGCTCGGCATAGCCATTGAAAGGCTGGGTCGGACGTTTGAAAAACTCACCCAGCCGGCGCTCGTGACTTTGCAGCCATCGTTTGTGTGGGACGGCGGGGTTGACGTTGGAATAGAAGCCGTATTCGTCCGGATTGGCCTTCATCCACGCGGTCGACGGCTGTTTTTCGACAAAACGGATGCGCACAATCGACTTGCTGCCCTTGAAGCCGTATTTCCACGGCACGATCAGGCGCAGTGGTGCACCGTTTTGCTTGGGCAGCACTTCGCCATACATTCCGAAGGCCAGCAGGGTTAGGGGATTCATGGCTTCATCGAGACGCAGGCCTTCGACGTAGGGCCAGTCGAGCAGCGGCAGGCGGATGTAGGGCATTTGCTCGGCGTCTGCCAAGCTGGTGAATTCGACAAAGCGGGCGTTGCCCGTCGGCTCGACCTGCTTGAGCAGGCTGGCCAGCGGCCAGCCAATCCAGGGGATGACCGCACTCCAGCCTTCGACGCAGCGAAAGCGATAAATGCGCTCTTCCAGTGGCGCCAATTTCAATAGATCGTCGATGCCGAAAGTTCGGGGCCTTTTCACCTCGCCATCGACGCTAACCTGCCACGGGTGGGTTTGCAGGCGATGCGCGTGGCGTGACGGGCTGTCCTTGTCCGGGCCGAATTCATAAAAGTTGCAGTAACTGCTGACCTGCTGTGCTGAAGTCGGCTTTTCGTCGCTGGACATGGGGCTGGGGCGTCCGCTCAGGCGCGGGTTGGGGCTGGCCCAGGCCGGCGGGGTGGCAGCTAAGGCCAGGGTGCTGGCGCCGGCCACAAGCAGGCGACGACGCTGGCTGAAAATGCTTTGCGTTGTGATTTCCGATGGGGCGGGAAGAGAAAGCTTGAACCGGGGCATGGTGGACTCCGTGAGTGCCTGTTCGGGTCAGACCGCGGGTGCGGCGAGCGGTTCGCGATTTATATGCGGAGTGCCGCGCGCAGCGTATTGATATCTTCATCCGCTTCAGCAACCAGCGGGGCATAGCGGGCACGATCGATTTCACGGAGCGACTGGCTCTCTGGGGTCGAGTCGCCCGGATTCCACTCCTCGTCGCCAGTGGCGAGCAGGTTGGCGAAATAAAGGAGGTCATGCAGGCTACTTGGTGTCTCGATGTTCTGAATCCGGTCGTGGTCCTGGAGTGCGCTGGCAATGCGTTCCGGAACGCCAAGTGCAAAAAGCAGGCTCTCGCCAATCGGCTCGTGCCAGCCGCGCAGCAGATCGAGCATGGCGTCGCGGTTGTTGCGGTATTCAGGGTAGGCCACGGCCCGGTATAGCAGGTAGAAGACACCCATATCGTGCACCAGGCCGAGCAACATCGCTTCATCGGGCTTGTGGCGGCCGATGTGCTTGGCCAGAACGCGGCAGATGGCGGCGACATGGATCGAATGCTCCCAGGCGCGGTGAGCTATGTCGTCGTAGGCCGCCAGATTGCGCGACTTCAGCATTTGGTCCATGGCCAACGCCAGCGACAGGGTGCGGACATTATCGAAACCAATGCGGCTGACTGCCCGACCCAACTCAGCGATGGGCTGACCGCTTGGGTTGTAGTTCACGGAGTTGGCCAGGCGCAGCAGCTTGCTGGACAGCAGGGGCTCGACGCTGACTACCTGGACCACCCGCTCAAGGTCGACCATCGGGTCTTTCAGCGTGTCGCGAATTAGCAGAGCGGCGTCAAGGCAGGTTGGAAAATTGACATCGCCCGACAACTCACGTGCGATGTCTTCCAGGATCAGGAAATGGATGTTCTTATCGGTCATCCGGGTGATTAGCTGGCGATGTAGCGTTCCAGCTCGGCAATCAGGAACTCCTGGTTGCAGATCGTTTCCTTGACCAGATCGCCAATCGAGATGATCCCGGCAACCTGGCTGTCTTGGTCAAGGACCGGCAGATGACGGAAGCGTTTTTCAGTCATCAGGGCCATGCAGCGGTCTAATGGCGTATCAATGCTGACGTAGGCCACCCGGCTGCTCATGATTTCGCGCACCAGGGTTTCCTTTGAACTTTTACCTAGCAGAATGACTTTGCGGGCGTAATCGCGTTCCGAAAATATCCCGGCCAGTTGTTCGCCGGCCATGACCATGACGGCGCCGACATTGTGTTCGGCCATGACGGTCAAGGCGTGAAAAACGCTGTCGTCAGGGGCAACCACTGCGAGTGGGCCTTGTTTTTCAGCCAACAATTGCTTGAGTGTTTTCATTGTCTCTCTCCGATGTGTCAGGGTCTGCTGAGTCTATCCGCCTCAACGGGAGCGAACAAGGCAGAAAACAAAAAAGGCAGCCTTGGCTGCCTTGGTGCGGTGCTGCTCGATGATCAGCGCAGACCGGCGGCGTATTCAGCTACGGCGTCAATTTCCTTGTCGGACAACTTGGCCGCAATCATGCGCATCATGTTTTCTGGGTCATTGGCACGTTCTTCAACCCGGAAGGCCTTCAACTGAGCTGCCGTGTATTCCGCAAACTGACCTGCCAGGCGCGGGTATTGGGCGGGCAGACCTTTGCCGGACGGGCCGTGGCAACCGGCGCAGGCAGGGATGCCCTTGCTGAAGTCCCCCTGACGCCAGATTTTTTGACCGAGTGCGATTTTGGTGACATCACTGGCCGTGGCCGGTTTCAGGGTCTGACTAGCAAACCAGGCGGCAACGTTCTTCATGTCATCATCAGACAGGGCGGCTGACATACCGGCCATGATGGCGTTGTTGCGGGCGCCTGATTTGAAGTTGGCCAATTGCTTGGCCAAGTACTCCGGTACCTGACCTGCCAAGTGTGGATTGGCTGCCGCCATGCTGTTGCCGTCAGCGCCGTGGCAGGCAACGCAGATGGTTTCGGCGACGAGCTTGCCCTTGGCGGGATCAGGCTTTACAGATGCTTCTTCGGAAGCGTGGGTGGCGAAACTGGTGGCAAGAAGTATTGCCATTGCCGCGGTACGGATCATTTTTCGAACTCCTAATGCGCGTTTAGGGGCGCTTTGGCCGGAACGGAAGTTACAAACCTGTTATTCTATATCACTTCCCCTACGACTAGGCGGGTCTTCCGCGTTTTTTATGCCTTTGTTTCAGCAGGCCGTCTTTCTTACGACCGTCGCCCATTTGCGCGATTTGCCCCAGGATTCTTTGTGCGAGGTCGCATTTGCCGGGCGCTCCAATGCCGGTAAATCATCCGCCATCAATACGCTGGCCGGGCGAGTGCGCTTGGCTTTCGTCAGCAAGACGCCGGGGCGCACGCAGCATCTGAATTATTTCACGCTGGCGGTCGGCAAGTATTTTGTCGATTTGCCCGGGTATGGCTATGCCAAGGCCCCAGAGGAAATTCGTTCGCAATGGGAAGGGCTGATCGGCCCCTACCTCAGCAAGCGTGATCAACTGGCCGGCCTGGTGGTCATCATGGATATTCGCCGACCGTTTACTGATCTGGATATTCGACTGATCGACTGGTTTCGTCCGACGGGCCGACCGATTCATATTCTGTTGTCCAAAGCCGATAAATTGAGTCGCCAGGAACAGAGCAAAGTTCTCAAGTCGGTTCGTGCCGAGATTGCGACCTGGGGCGATGCGGCGCTTTATTCGGTGCAGCTGTTCTCAAGTTTGAAGAAAACCGGGGTTGAAGAGGCTGAAACCGTGCTGGCAGGCTGGTTGAATATGGCCAAACCGACCAAGGAAAACAAAGGGCCCCCGGATAAGGGGAGTCCGGGGGCCAAAATGCCTCAACACGGTTGAGGCACCCGCTCAGGGAGGTGAAGCGGGAGACAGCGCGTGCCATCTGGGATTTAAGATGCGCTGCGCCGCTGTAAGTTCCGGCGAGGGTGAAATTTTTTAAGAGATTCTTGAGGTTAACGATGAAGGTGAGTGAACGTTTTCCAGGGGCGCGACTGCGCCGGATGCGCCGGGATGATTTTTCCCGTCGCCTGATGCGTGAGTCGGTGCTTACGGTCAACGACCTGATTTACCCGGTTTTCGTGCTGGATGGTCACGATCGGCTCGAAACGGTGTCCTCGATGCCGGGTGTCGAGCGGCAATCGATTGATCGCCTGCTGCGCACGGCTGAGCGGGCCGTGACGCTGGGGGTCCCGGCCCTGGCCCTGTTCCCGGTAATTGATGCGCCCTTGAAGTCGCTTGATGCGGCAGAGTCCTACAACCCCGATGGCTTGGTGCCGCGGACCCTCCGCGCGCTCAAGCAGGCTTTCCCCGAGTTGGGTGTGATTACTGACGTGGCGCTTGATCCTTACACCAGCCACGGGCAGGACGGTTTGATCGATGACGCAGGTTATGTGCTTAACGATGAAACCATCGACGTACTGGTGCGCCAGGCCTTGTGCCACGCTGCTGCCGGTGCTGATGTAGTTGCCCCGTCTGACATGATGGACGGCCGTATTGGTAGCATCCGCGAGGCATTGGAGCGCGAAGGACATATTTATACCCGCATCCTGGCTTATTCCGCCAAGTATGCTTCCAGCTTTTACGGGCCTTTCCGCGATGCGGTCGGCTCGGCGGGCAACCTGGGCAAGGGTAATAAATACACCTATCAGATGGATCCGGCCAACAGCAACGAAGCCTTGCGCGAAGTGGCGCTGGATATTGCCGAAGGGGCCGATATGGTGATGGTCAAGCCAGGCATGCCGTATCTCGACATCGTGCGGCGGGTCAAGGATGAGTTCGGAGTGCCGACCTATGCCTATCAGGTCAGCGGCGAGTACGCCATGCTGAAGGCTGCCGCCCAGAACGGCTGGCTGAACGAGGAGGCTTGCATGCTTGAAAGCCTGCTGGCTTTCAAGCGGGCTGGGGCTGATGGCATCCTGACGTATTACGCGCTTGACGCTGCCGCCTGTCTGCAGCGCTGAGGTAAGCTTTCCCTGGGCGGGCGACCGATATGAGGTCGCCCGTTGGCTTTTGCTAGGTGGATAGGTCGATGGCGGTCGTGCAGGCGGCGTGTAGCAGGGGCCATTGCTGGGACCATTGGGCTAGTGGCGTACGGCTGAAGCCGGAGCGGGCATATTGTTCCCAGCGACCCTGCACGTGGCAGCGCAGCAGATTGGCCAGAGCGCCAAAATCGCGATGGGCGGCGACGGTGCCTTGGGTGGCGGCGATGCGCAAGGCTTGCTTGAGTGCCGCTTCGAGTTTGTCGAGCAACTGGTTGATACGGGCTTGCAGGCGAGGGTTTTCGTGCACCAGGGCGTCACCGACCAGTACCCGCGTCATCCCCCGGTTGCGTTCGGCAAAACCGAGCAGCAAAGAAAGCATCAATTCGACCTGACGCAAGCCGTCTTCTTCTTCGCCTGTGATCTGATTGATGATGCCGAACAGGCTCTGCTCGATGAAGTCGATCAGGCCTTCAAACATCTGAGCCTTGCTGGCGAAGTGACGGTAGAGCGCTGCCTCGGAGCAGGCTAGTTGGCCAGCCAGGGCCGCAGTGGTGACCTTGTCGCCGGCGGGGGCTTCCAGCATGGTGGCCAGGGTCTGCAGAATCTGTAGCCGACGTTCGCCCGGTTTGCCTGCCATGGCATCTCCTTTTCGGTTTTTAGCGCGGAATTATAGTCGACCGTAAAGGCGTGGCAGTTGGCACACCGAAGGGAGTTTGACGTCCACGTAGGCGGGTTGTCGGGTGCCGCGACTGATCAAGACGGTGGCCATGCCCAGTCGTTTGGCGGTTAGCAGGTTGGGCAGGGTGTCTTCGACCATGATGCAACGCCGTGGGTCGAGGCGTTCAGCGTGTAGCAGGGTGCGAAAACCGGCGACCATGGGTTTGGGTTGAAATTTGATGTTTTCCACGCTGTAGACCGCGTCAAAGTAACGAGCCAGCCCTGTCAGAGCGAGGACGGCATCAGTGTAGCGGCGTGGTGCATTGGAGAAAATTAGCTTGCGGCCGGGTAGGCGCTTCAAGGCGTGCCGCAGCGGTTTCTCAAAAACCAGCAGGCGGGCCAGATCGGGAAAATGGTGTGTTTCGCGCAGGAAATGATGCGGATCGGTGCCGTGATGGCGCATCAGGCCAAGCAGCGTGGCGCCGTAGCGCTGCCAGTAGTCTTGGCGAATGCGGCTGGCGGCGTCTTCGTCTAGCCCCAGTTGCTGTGCAATGTACGCCGTCATGGCACGATTGATGTGCGGAAAAATATGCGGCGTGGCGTTATGTAGCGTGTTGTCGAGATCAAACAACCAAGTCCGCGTTGCCACGGGGTGGCCAACGCCCGCCGCGGGGTGCCCATGGTGGGCGCCGGTGGCGGCGGGTGCCTGATTCATGCCTGGTAGGCTCAGTGCGACTTGATCATCGTGCCGACGCCGTGGTCGGTGAGGATTTCCAGCAGCAGCGCATGTTCGACGCGGCCATCGATGATGTGAACGCCCTTGACGCCATTGCGTGCGGCATCGAGCGCCGAGCCGATTTTGGGGAGCATGCCGCCGGACAGCGTGCCGTCGGCTACCATTTCGTCAATTTCCTTGGGCGTGATGCCGGTGATCAGGTTGCCGGCCTTGTCGAGCACGCCCGGCGTATTGGTCAGCAGCACCAGCTTCTCGGCCTTGAGCACTTCGGCGATCTTGCCGGCGACGACGTCGGCGTTGATGTTGTAGGTCTCGCCATCCTTACCCACCCCAATCGGTGCGATGACCGGAATGAAGGCGCCTTTGTCAAGGTGCTCGATCAATGATGGGTCGATTGCGGTAATTTCACCCACTTGGCCGACGTCAATCAGATCGCCAGGATTGTCCTTGTTAGCTAGCATCAGTTTTCTTGCACGAATGCAGTTGCCGTCCTTGCCGGTCAGGCCGACGGCCTTGCCGCCATGCTGGTTGATCAGGTTGACGATGTCCTTGTTGACCTGGCCGCCGAGGACCATTTCGACGACTTCCATGGTTTCCGCATCGGTGACACGCATGCCCTGGATAAACTCGCCCTTCTTGCCGACGCGGGCCAGCAGGCTCTCGATCTGCGGCCCGCCGCCATGGACGACGACGATGTTGAAGCCGATCAGTTCGAGCAGCACGACGTCGCGGGCGAAACAGTTCTTCAGGTGTTCGTCGGTCATCGCGTTGCCGCCGTACTTGACGACGATGGTCTTGCCGTGGAAACGCTTGATGTAGGGCAGGGCTTCGGCGAGGACGGCGGCCTTGGTGCCGGGGGCGAGGTTTTCGATGGACATGACGGGCTCCAGTAGGGATCGACGCGGATTGTACAAAGAAAAAGGCTGGCACGGGGCCAGCTCTTGGCTGCCTGCCGGGCGGCTCATGGCGCCATCAGGGGCTTGCCTGGACAGGCGAGGCGCTTGAACGGCATTGTTGGCGGCGCGTCTACAGGCTTGCTCAAATGCCCCGTTGGCGACTGCCGAGCAGCCGGATGGCATCGCGGTTGCTCCACGAGAAGCAGCGCTCGGCAGCCGCTGGCCAGGGCAGCCAGGCGTGGGCGCGGTGCTCGTCGGGGGCGATGATGACGGCGACCCGTTCAGGTAATTCGAGGGCGAAAACATGCTCGGTATTGTGGGTGACGCCGGGTCCGTAGCGCTCGCGCCAGGCGGCGAAGATCTCGTAGTGGTTTTCGATGCGCCAGTCGCTGAGCGCGTACTGGCGGCAGTCGATGCCAGTTTCTTCGAGGACTTCACGCTGAGCGGTGAGCGCTGGCGTTTCGTCGCCCTCGCGGCTGCCGGTGACCGATTGCCACAGCCCGGGTTGGCGGGCGCGTTCAAGCAGCAGGACGTCGCCTGCGCGCGTGTGGATGACGACGAGAACCGAGTGGGGTTGCTTGTACGCCATCAGGGCGCGGGCCAGCGCGGGATGTCACGGACGGGGGTGTCGAGACAGATGCATAGTGGCAAGTCGTCCTGGGCCCGGGCTTCACAGGCGGCGTGCAGGACGTCGATGAAGATGGCGAACTCGTCGGGCTGTTGACGGGCGTACCCGGCCAGACCGCAGAGGCAGATGGTTGCCGGCGTGGTGGGGGCGCTGAGACAGTCGTACAGCGCATCGAAATTGGCGCCATACCACGTCGGGAACGCGAGTGCCGCGCCGATCTGCTGCAGCAAGCTGCGGGTTTTCGTGCATTGTCCCAGGTCGACCGTGACATCGGCCTGCGGCGGCGTTCCGCTGAATTGGAAGATGCCGTGTGTGGCAGCGCCGCTCATGGGGTCTCCTGGATCCGACGGAAGGATTGGTAGTGGTCTTCCGTGTAGTAGTACTCGGCCGCTTTGCCGGCGACGATGCGGCGCGGGCCGCGATCTTTGCGGCCGGGTGTCTTGACCGTGTATTCGCGGTAGTAGCCGCGGGGCTCGATGGGCAGCAGCTTCTCGAAATTGTTGAAGACGATGCCGTCGCGCGGGTAGGGGAAAGGGCCGCCTTGCTTGATCAGCGCCAGGGCTTCCCGAGCCTCGGGGGGGAGACGCGTGACGCTGATGTGCGCTTGGTTGCTGCTGCTGTTCCAGAAGGCAAAAGCGCTTCCGATCGCCAGCAGCAGGACGATCAGGAAGCGCTGGATATTGCGCACGATGGCTTAGCCCGGGCTGACTTCGACCTGGGTCTCGACCTTCTGGCGCAGGCGAACATGTAATTCGCGCAGTTGTTTCTCGTCGACCGCAGAGGGGGCGTCAGTCAGCAGACACTGGGCGCGCTGAGTTTTCGGGAAGGCGATCACGTCGCGGATCGATTCGGCACCAGTCATCATGGTGACGATGCGGTCGAGACCAAAAGCCAGGCCGCCGTGCGGCGGGGCGCCGTACTTCAGCGCGTCGAGCAGGAAGCCGAACTTGGCCTGCTGCTCTTCCGGGCCGATGTTGAGGGCGCTGAACACCTTTTCCTGCACATCGGAACGGTGGATACGCACCGAGCCGCCGCCCAGTTCCCAGCCGTTTAGCGCCAGGTCGTAGGCCTTGGCCAGGCACTTGCCGGGATCGCTGGTTAGCAGGTCGAGATGCTCGTCCTTGGGGCTGGTGAACGGGTGATGGCAGGCGGTCCAGCGCTTCGATTCGTCGTCGTACTCGAACATCGGGAAATCGATGACCCACAGCGGTGCCCATTTTGCGCCGGTGACGAAGCCCTTCTCGTGGCCGATCTTGATGCGCAGCGCACCGAGGGCGTCGTTGACGATCTTGGCCTTGTCAGCGCCAAAGAAGATCAGGTCGCCGGATTGCGCGCCGGTGCGCTCGATGACGGCCTTGAGAGAGGCTTCAGAGAGGTTCTTGACAATCGGCGACTGTAGGCCGGTTTCGTTGATCTGGCTGGCGTCATTGACCTTGATGTAGGCCAAGCCCTTGGCGCCGTAGATGCCGACGAACTGGGTGTAGGCGTCGATCTCGCCGCGGGTCAACGTGGCGCCGCCCGGAATGCGCATGGCGGCAATGCGACCGCCTTCGCTGTTGGCGACGCCAGCGAAGACCTTGAAGGCGACGTCCTTGAAGGCGTCGGTGACTTCGGTCAACTCGAGCGTAACGCGCAAATCCGGCTTGTCGGAGCCGAAGCGGTGCATGGCTTCGGCGTAGGTCATGCGCGGGAATTCAGGCAGGTCGACGTCAATCGCTTCCTTGAATACCGTGCGGATCAGCTTTTCCATCAGGGCGGTGATCTCAGCCTCGCTCATGAACGAGGTTTCGATATCGACCTGGGTGAATTCCGGCTGACGGTCGGCGCGCAGGTCTTCGTCGCGGAAGCACTTGACGATCTGGTAGTAGCGGTCAAAGCCGGCGACCATCAGCAGCTGCTTGAACAGTTGCGGCGATTGAGGCAGCGCGAAGAACTGGCCCGGGTGGACGCGCGACGGGACGAGGTAGTCGCGGGCGCCTTCCGGGGTCGACTTGGTCAGCATGGGCGTTTCGATGTCGACAAAGCCACTGTCGTCGAGGAAGCGGCGGAAGGCGCGCGCCGTTTTGTAGCGCAGCATCAGGTTGTTCTGCATCTGCGGCCGGCGCAGATCGATGACGCGATGGGTCAGGCGGACGTTCTCGGAGAGGTTTTCCTCGTCGAGTTGGAAGGGTGGGGTGACCGAGGGATTCAGTACATCGATGTCATGGCAGAGAATTTCGATCTCGCCGGACGCTAGGTTGGCATTGGTTGTGCCGGCCGGGCGCGGACGCACTTTGCCGGTGATTTTCAGGCAAAACTCGTTACGCACCGATTCGGCGATTTTGAAAGTCTCGGCGCGGTCTGGGTCGCAGACCACCTGGGCCAGACCTTCGCGGTCGCGCAGGTCAATGAAGAT
The DNA here is from genome assembly GCA_028689015.1 of Dechloromonas sp. Classification (GTDB taxonomy): domain Bacteria; phylum Pseudomonadota; class Gammaproteobacteria; order Burkholderiales; family Rhodocyclaceae; genus Azonexus. Next base: position 26,789 of record JAQTXC010000023.1, read on the forward strand.
GACGCCGCCGTGGTCGCGGCGACGGTGGGCCCAGCCGCACAGGGTGACGATTTGCCCGTCGAGGGCGGCATTAAGTTGTCCGCAATAATGAGTACGCATGAAAATTCCGTGGGGTTGCTTTGTTAGGTATTGGTGACGACACGCGGGTGCGTCGGCGGGGCGACGACGCCCATCGAGATGATGTACTTGAGCGCTTCGTCAACGGTCATGTCGAGTTCAATGACGTCGCGGGCCGGCATCATCAGGAAAAAGCCAGAGGTCGGGTTGGGGGTGGTTGGTACGTAAATGCTGACGTAGGCACCTTCCAGATGGTTGCGGATGTCGCCGCCTGGCTGACCGGTCAGAAAGGCAATTGTCCAGCTTCCCTGGCGTGGATACTGGACCAATAGCGCTTTTCGGAAGGCGTTGCCGTTCGGGGCGAAAAGGGTGTCGGAGACTTGCTTGACCCCTTTGTATACCGAATTGACCACGGGAATGCGGGACAGCAGTTGATCCCACCAACCGACCAGTTTCTGGCCGATGAAGTTGGCGGCGAGCAGACCAGTGACCAGAACGATCACCAGGGTGAGCAGCGCACCAGCACCGGGAATGGCAAAACCGAACAGATTTTGCGGGTGGAGTGCCGTGGGTAGCAGGCGCAGCGACTGATCCAGGGTGCTGACAATGACTGACAGCACCCAGGCGGTGATGACCAGCGGGACCCAGATCAGGAGCCCGGTAATGAAATAGCGTTTGATCAGTTGGCCACGCACGACGAGCAGCTTCCTTCCCCGGTCTGGCAGGGGGGCGGGGCGGCGGCTTTGGTGCTGCCTTTGAAATCGGTGGCGTACCAGCCACTCCCCTTCAATTGGAAACCGGCAGCAGAGAGCAGCTTGCCATAGGTGGTCTGGCCGCAAGACGGGCAGGCCGCGATGGGGGCATCGCTCATCTTCTGCAAATGCTCCTTCTGGAAGCCGCAGGAGTCACAGCGATATTCGTAGATCGGCATGGGATTCCTCCAAAACCTGAAATTATAAACGAGAGATGGTCTGCCTAATATCGGGGCATGGCCCGATATTTCAATACATCAGCCCCAGATAATAGGCTGTCAGTTCTTTTCCCCAGAGGAGGGCGATTACACCGGCGGCGGCCAAGTAGGGCCCGAAGGGCATGGGAGCGCTGCTACCGTGGCGACGGGCAAGGATCAATGTCATGCCGACGATGGCCCCCACGATGGACGAGAGCAGGATGATGGCCGGCAGCATGGACCAGCCGAGCCAGGCGCCGAGCGCTGCCAGCAGTTTGAAGTCGCCAAAGCCCATGCCCTCCTTGCCTGTGGCAAGCTTGAACAGCCAGAACACGCTCCAAAGTGACAAATAGCCCAGCATGGCACCAACCACGGCGGTGTCGATCGTCACAAAGGTGTGATCAAGGTTGACCAGCAGGCCGAGCCAGAGCAAAGGTAAGGTGATGCTGTCAGGGAGTAATTGCGTATCGAGATCGATGAAGGACAGGGCAATCAGTGCCCAGAGCAACAACAGGGCGGCAGCGGCTTGTGCGGTGGGACCGAAATGCCAGACCGCAAAGGCGCTGCACACGCCGGTGAGGATTTCGATGGTGGGATAGCGTGCCGAGATCGCCTGCCCGCAACCCGAGCATTTGCCACGCAACAGCAGATAACTGAGGACCGGAATGTTTTCGGTGGCCGTGATGGCGTGACCACAACTTGGGCAACGAGAGCGCGGAGTTGCCAAACCCAGGGTGTTGTTTACGGTCGACGGTGTTTCACCGCGTAATTCTGCGCACTGGGCATGCCAGTCACGTTCCATGATTTTGGGCAGGCGATGGATGACGACATTGAGAAAGCTGCCGATGCACAGGCCCAGTAAACCGGCGAGCAGGGTGAGGATGGCGATTGATTCAGGTAGCATCAGACGACCGAGCCCATCTTGAAAATAGGCAGGTACATGGCGACCACCATGCCGCCAATCAAGGTGCCGAGCACGACCATGATCAGCGGCTCCATCAGGCTGGACATGCCCTCCACGGCATCATCGACTTCTGCTTCAAAAAAGTCGGCCACTTTGGACAGCATGGCGTCCAGGGCTCCGGACTCTTCGCCAATGGCCACCATTTGGGTGACCATGTTGGGAAAGAGATTGACGTTCTGCATCGAGGTGGTCAGGTTGCTGCCGGTCGACACTTCGTTCTGGATCTGGCGGGTGGCCAGTTTGTAGACATGGTTGCCAGCGGCACCACCCACCGAATCAAGTGCCTCAACCAGCGGCACGCCAGCAGCAAACATCGTGGCCAGGGTGCGTGTCCAGCGGGCAATGACGGCCTTGCGGATGATTTCGCCAAAAATTGGCAGGCGGAGCAGCAGACGGTCCATGGCCATCTGTACTTTTTCCGACCGTTTCCAGCTTTCCAGGAAAAAATAGAGGCCGCCGCCGATGCTGCCAAAAATGGCCCACCACCAGGCGACAAAAAAGTCGGAAATGGCGATGACCAGCAAGGTTGGGGCGGGCAAATCAGCGCCGAAGCTCTTGAACACATCCTTGAAAGCGGGGATGACGAAAATCATGATCACGGCCGTAATGATGAAGGCGACGACCAGCACGGCAATGGGGTAGAACAGGGCAGACTTGATCTTGCCCTTGATGGCGAGGATTTTTTCCTTGTAAGTCGCCAGGCGATCCAGCAGAGAGTCCAGGATGCCGGCCTGCTCACCGGCCGAAACCAAGTTGCAATACAGGGCATCGAAATGCAAAGGGTACTTGCGGAAAGCTTGAGACAAGGAGCTACCGGTTTCGACATCGGCCTTGATGTCGAGCAGTAATTTGCCCACCGAGGGGTTGGTGTGGCCGCGACCGACGATATCGAAGGCTTGCAGGAGCGGCACGCCGGATTTCATCATGGTCGCTAGTTGGCGGGTGAACAGACTGATGTCTTTGTCGGTGATTTTTTTCCCACCGCCCGTGCGCAGTTTCTTGATCTTGACTTTGCTGATGCCCTGGCGGCGGAGGTTGGAGTTGACCACAGCGGCCGAAGCTGCACGCATTTCACCGCGCACCGTTCGGCCGTCACGGTTCTGACCCTCCCACTGGAAGGCGGATTCCTTGACGCCGGTGTTCTTGGATTTTTGGGCGCTAGCCATGTGTCCTGGTCTTTCTCGCTTAAATGTTGGTGGTGCTCAGCACTTCGTCGAGCGAGGTCAATCCTTGTCTGACTTTGCGCAGACCGGATTCACGCAGGTCCTTGACCCCCTCCTCCTTGGCCTGTTTGGCGAGGTCGAGGGCGGTGGCTCCGCTCATGATCAGGCGTTGCATGGCTTCTGACACCGGCATCACCTGATAGATGCCGACCCGACCTTTGTAGCCCGAGCCCTTGCACCGATCACAACTGCCGGGGCCATACAGTGTCCAACTGCCGTCGATCTCGGCGGCCTTGAAGCCGGCGTCGAGCAAGGCTTGTTCGGGAACGCTGATCGGCTGCTTGCAGGTGCACAAGCGACGGGCCAGGCGCTGGGCGGTGATGAGCAGGATGCTGGATGCGATATTGAAGGTTGGCACGCCCATGTTCATCAGGCGCGTCAGTGTCTGTGGGGCATCGTTGGTGTGCAGCGTGGAGAGCACCATGTGGCCGGTCTGGGCGGCTTTGATGGCAATCTCGGCCGTCTCGATGTCGCGGATTTCGCCGACCATGATGATGTCCGGATCTTGGCGGAGAAAAGCCTTTAGCGCGACAGGAAAGGTCAGTCCGGCCCGGTCGTCGACATTCACCTGGTTGACGCCAGGCAGATTGATTTCAGCGGGGTCTTCGGCGGTCGAGATATTGACGCCATCCTTGTTCAGGATGTTGAGACAGGTGTACAGCGACACGGTTTTGCCCGAGCCGGTTGGGCCTGTGACCAGCACCATGCCATAGGGGCGGCTGACCGCATCCATCAGGGCGGCTTGTTGTTCTGGCTCGTAACCCAGCGCTTCGATACCGAGCGTGGCAGAGGTGGGGTCGAGAATACGCAGAACGATTTTTTCGCCTTGCAGGGTCGGCAAGGTGCTGACCCGGAAGTCGATGGCCCGTGACTTCGAGAGGACCAGGCGCATCCGGCCGTCTTGTGGCACGCGCTTCTCGGCAATGTTCAGTTTGGAAATGACCTTGATTCGCGAAGCGATTTTTTCCTTGATGGCCAGCGGCGGCGAGGCGACTTCGCGCAGGATGCCATCAACTCGGAAGCGGATACGGTAATTTTTCTCGTAGGGTTCGAAATGAATGTCCGAGGCGCCGTCGTTGATCGCATCGAGCAGAATTTTCTGGATGAATTTGACGACCGGGGCGTCATCGATTTCCTGACCGGCCTGCTCGTCGACTTTGCTTTCTGTTTCCTCATCGAGAAAATCGAGGTTGAGGTCGTCGTTGGTCAGATTCTTCAGGGCTTCCGAGGCCGATTCAGAGTGCTTGGTCACCCAGGGGGCCAACTTGTTCTGTTCGACAACGATGGGGTCCACGGTCAACCCAGTCTGGAAGCGAATTTCGTCCAGAGCGCGGAGATTGGTTGGGTCGGCGATGGCGACGGATAGGCGGTTGCCGCGTCGATTCAGCGGAATGACCCGATGGGTGGCGATCAACTTGCGGTCAATGGCGTCAATCGGAATATGCGCTTCGTCGAAGGCGGCCAGATCGAGCATGGGATAGCCGAAGGTTTCTGAAATGAAGCGTGCCGCGTCGCGGGCGCTCATTTTTTGACTGGCGATTAATTGTTCGATCAGGCTCAGTTTGGCAGCCTGTGCTTGTTGTGCCAGGGTTTCAGCTTCGCTCTCTTTCAGGCGCCCGGCTTGGACCAGTGCCCTGGCCAGGCCACTGAGCGGGGGAGTCTGAGGAGTGGAGGCCATGTATTTCCGTGGGTTCTGGAGGGTGGTCGGGGCGTTTGATGATGCTACGACCCCCATTTTTTGTAAAGGACGCGACTGAACTCAAGAAGATGGTGGGCGGTAGAGGCGGACGGTGACCACGCTGCGATCCTGGGTTTGCAGGATTTCCAGCGCAATGTCATTAATTTTCAGGCTGATGCCAGCTTCAGGGATGTCCTGAAAGTAGTCGAGAATCAGGCCGTTCAGCGTCTTTGGGCCATCAATCGGCAGGTTGATTTTCAGCATCCGATTGATGTCACGCAATGGGCGGGAGCCTTCAACAATGACGTCGCCGCTGTCCGACCAGTGCAGCGCATGGTCTAGTCCCGGTGTCGAGGTCGTAAAGTCACCGACGAATTCCTCGATGATGTCTTCGAGGGTCAGCAAGCCGAGAATGTCACCGTATTCGTCGATGACGCAGCCAATGCGTTGCTTGTTTTCCTGGAAGAAGGTCAGTTGCGCGAAAACCGGGGTGCCAGCGGGCATGTAATAGGGCGGTTGCACCTGTTCAAGCAAGGCGGCTTCGTTGAATGCCGGGTCGCTCAAACTGGCCAGCAGACGCCGCACCGGCAGAATGCCGACCAGGTGATCAAGCGAGTCGCGGCAAACGGGCAGGCGGCTATGGTGGCTGGTTCGCAACTGGGCGAGGACTTCATCCCAGGGCAGGTCGATGTCGAGAATTTCGATATTGCCGCGTGGCGTCATCATGTCTTCGACAGTGATGTGGTTTAGTTCGAACAGGCTGCTGAGGATGGCGCGATGTTTTTGCGGCATCAGGTGTGATGATTCAAGGACCAGGCTGCGCAACTCTTCGGGCGACAGGCGCTGGGCTTCGGCGTCGGCTTTGGGGGTCAGGCGAAGAATTTTCAATAACCCGCCGGCAAACAGGTTGATGAACCAGACGACCGGATAACAAAAAGAGAGGAGCGGGGTCAGCAGGTAGCCGAGGACCAGGGCCAGGCGGTCGGCGTGGTTGGCACCAATGATTTTCGGTGTGATTTCCGAAAATACCAGAATCGCGAAGGTGACAATGAGGGTGCCAACGCCCAGCGCCCACTTTTCGTCACCGAACAGTTCAATGGCAATGACGCTGACCAACGTGGCCGCTGCCGCATTGACCAGATTGTTGCCAAGCAGGATGACGCCGAGCATCTTGTCAGTGCGGCCGAGCAGGGCCAGTGCTTTTTCGGCACCGCGATGGCCTGAGCGGGCGAGGTGGCGCAAACGAAAGCGATTGGCAGCCATCATGGCGGTTTCGCTGAGCGAAAAGAATCCGGAGAGGGCGAGCAGAACGCCCCATGCGGTCAACAGCGTGGAGAGGGGTAAATCGTCCACTTAGACACGCCCAAGGACAATTTCGGCGACAAATCGACTGCCCATGTAGGCCAGAACGAGCAGGGCGAACCCTGCCAGTGTCCAGCGCAGGGCGCGTTTGCCGCGCCAACCCCAAGCGTGTCGGCCGATCAGCAGGATGGCGAAAATGCTCCAGGAGGCAATTGCAAAGACGGTTTTGTGGTCAATGCTCAGTGGTTTTCCGAACAGGGCTTCTGAAAACAGCAGGCCACTGCCGACGGCCAGGGTCAATAGTAAAAAACCAAGCAGCAGCATGCGGAACAGCAGTGACTCCATGACCAGCAGGGGCGGCAGGCTGGCCAGGCTGCGTTTCATGGTGCGGCGGTGCAGAGCATTTTCGGTGAAGCCCATGAAAATGGCGTGCAGGGCGGCTAGCGTCAGCAGGCTGTAGGCCAGCATGGCGGCCAGAAAATGCAGGCGGAAGCCCGTTGCACTGGCATGGGCTACCAGATGATCGTTGGGGAAGAAAATAGGGAGAGCGGCGCAGGAAGCGGCCAGAGGTAAAACCATGGGTTGCATGCCCTCCATGCGGGCCATGAAACTTTCCAGCCAGTAGATGAGTACGGCCAGTGCCATCATCAACGACAGGGCCAGTGCAAAAGAAAAACGCATGCCGGCAGGGGCGAAAAGCGCTGATTGCAAAGCGCTGGCGTGCGCCAGCAAGGCCGCCGCGATGGCGGCCCGTTCCCAGGGGCGCATGGGGCAGGCGACGCATTGATGCTCGGTTTCCCGCCAGCGGGTGTTCCAGAAATGAAAGCCGAGCGCCGCGTATAGCGCGGCAGCGAGAACCTGCGGCAGAAGCTGAATTACAATGTCGGCCATCCGTAAATTCTACTAGAAGCCCATCCGACATGCTCGACAACCTGACGACGCGCCTTGCTCGCGTCATGAAGACGCTCAAGGGCGAAGCCCGCCTGACCGAATCCAATATTGCTGATGCGCTGCGCGAAGTGCGCATGGCCCTGCTCGAGGCTGATGTGGCCTTGCCGGTGGTCAAGGATTTCATTGCTGCGGTAAAGGAAAAGGCGGTTGGACAGGAGGTCATCGCCTCACTCAATCCGGGGCAGGCACTGATTGGTGTGGTGCACGCTGAGCTTACCAAAATCATGGGTGATGCCCATGAAGGCATCAATTTCAATACCCAGCCGCCAGCCATTGTCCTGATGGCGGGTTTGCAGGGGGCAGGCAAGACGACGACGGTCGGTAAGCTAGGTAAGTTCCTGAAGGAGAATCACAAGAAAAAGGTCTTGGTTGTCTCGTGTGACGTTTATCGTCCTGCCGCAATCGAGCAGTTGAAATCGGTTGCGGGACAGGCTGGCGTTGATTTTTTCCCTTCGGCAGTGGGTGAGAGGCCGGAGGCGATTGCCCTGGCGGCCGTTGATTGGGCCAAGCGCCACTATCACGACGTGCTGCTGGTCGATACTGCGGGGCGTCTCGCGGTCGACGAAGCCATGATGAATGAAATCAAACAGTTACATGCGGCAATCAAGCCGATCGAAACCCTGTTTGTGGTCGATGCCATGCTGGGTCAGGATGCAGTCAATACCGCACGGGCTTTTAACGAGGCGCTGCCATTGACGGGTGTGGTGCTGACCAAGTTGGATGGTGATGCACGGGGCGGTGCGGCTTTGTCGGTTCGTCATGTGACTGGCAAGCCAATCAAATTTGCCGGTATGGGCGAAAAGCTGAGCGGTCTCGAGGCCTTCCACCCGGAGCGCATGGCTTCGCGCGTGCTCGGCATGGGCGATGTGTTGTCGCTGATCGAGGAAGCCAAAAAAGGTATCGATGAGGAAAAGGCCTTGGCCTTTGCCAAGAAACTCAAGTCGGGCAAGGGTTTCGATCTCAATGATTTCAAGGCGCAGATTGGCCAGATGCGCAGCATGGGCGGCTTGAGTTCGTTGATGGATAAGTTGCCGGCGCAATTTGCCCAGGCGGCAGGACAGTTGCCGGCTGGGGCGGAGAACAAAATCATCGGTCGAGTCGAGGGCATCATTAATTCGATGACACCGGCCGAGCGCGCCAAGCCGGAATTGATCAAGGCCAGCCGCAAGCGTCGTATCGCCATGGGCGCCGGCGTGCAGGTGCAGGAAGTCAATCGCCTGCTCAGCCAGTTTGAACAGACGCAGAAGATGATGAAGCAGTTTTCCAAGGGCGGCATCGGCAAGCTGATGCGCGGCATGAAAGGCATGATGCCCGGTGGAATGGGCGGTTTTGGTCGCTGATCAGCGACCGCTGCGGGCAACTGGCAGGGGCGTTTGAAACTGCCACTGCTGTTGCCAGGCAGCGCGAACCATGTTCGGGTAGTCCGGTTTGCCCAGGCTACCGTTGTAACGACCGAGGGCGCGGTAAAGGTCGCCTTTTTCGATATCCAGGTAGTGGCGCAGGATGGTGCAGCCGTAGCGTAGGTTGGTACGTAAATCGAACAAGCTGTCTTGCGGTCGACCGAGTAATTTCACCCAAAACGGCATGACCTGCATGTAGCCACGGGCGCCGGCTGACGAGACGGCGTATTTGCGAAAGCCGGATTCCACCTGGATCAGGCCGAGCACCAGTTGCGGGTCGAGCCCGGCTCGCGTCGCTTCGTAGTGAATGCTGCGCAGCAGGTCCAGGCGGTAATCGCGATTCTTGATCCGCCGGGCTAGGCGGTCCGACATGGCGCTTAGCCAGTCGGTCGCTTCGAGCGGCGATTTGAATGAGCTGACTGGCGGGCGGCTGTCCGATACGGCTTCATGCAAAGCAGCCTGTACGCTGGCCGACAGGGGCTCGTACTGCTGGGCACCGGCATAGGCGCCAGCAGCCCCGCACAAAAGCAGGGCTGCGAGAGCGTGTCTTATAACTCGGCGCACAGCTTGGCTTGCAACTCGGCCAGGATGTCGGCCTGAGCCAGTAGCCTTGCCTCGGTGTCGCGTCGGCCCTTGTATTCAACCTGACCATCCTTCAGGCCGCGCTCACCAATCACAACGCGATGCGGGATGCCGATCAACTCCATGTCAGCAAACATCACGCCTGGCCGTTCATTGCGGTCATCGAGCACGACATCGACGCCTGCATGCTTGAGGTCGGCATAAAGCTGGTTGGCGGCCTGCTTGACCGCTTCGCTCTTGTGGTAGCCCATGGGGACGATGCAGACAGCAAAGGGGGCGATGGCGGCGGGCAGGATGATGCCCTTGTCGTCGTTTCCTTGCTCGATGGCGGCGCCGACGATGCGCGATACGCCAATCCCATAGCAGCCCATTTCCATGATCTGGCTCTTGCCATTTTCATCAAGGAAGGCGCAGCCCAGTGCCTGAGCGTATTTGGTCCGCAACTGGAAAATATGACCAACCTCAATCCCGCGACAGATTTCCAGCGTGCCCTTGCCGTCCGGTGACGGATCGCCGGCGACGACGTCGCGGATGTCGAAGACTTCCGGTTCCGGCAGATCGCGGCCGAAATTGACGCCAGTCAAGTGGAAGCCGGCTTGATTGGCGCCGCAGATAAAATCGCTCATCGCCGCGACGCTGCGGTCGGCAAAAATAGCCACTTTTTCGCGGTCGACCGCAACCGGGCCGATAAAACCGGGAATGCAGCCGAGGTGTTCTTGAACTTCGCCGTCGGTGGCAAAGCGGAAGGTGCCGAGGGCGGCGATCTTGCCAGCCTTGATCTCGTTCATCTCGTGGTCGGCGCGCAATAGCAGCAAGGCGAACTTCTGGCCACCATCGTCCTGTTCGCTGACGACGGCGATGGTTTTGACAATTTTTGTGGCGTCGACCGCCAGAAAGGCCGCGACATCGCTGCAGGCCATCTTGCCCGGCGTCGCAACCTTCTCCATGGCCTGACCGGCGGCGGCGCGAGGCGTCGCCGGCGCAAGCGCCTCGGCCAGTTCGACGTTGGCCGCGTAATCGGAATCCGGGCAGAAGGCGATATCGTCTTCGCCGGAGTCAGCAAGTACGTGGAATTCGTGTGAGCCGTCGCCGCCAATCGAGCCGGTGTCAGCAGCCACGGCGCGGAATTTCAGGCCGAGGCGGCTGAAGATGCGGCTGTAGGTGGCGTACATGTTGCTGTATTCACGCACCAGATCGTCGAAGGAGGTGTGGAAGGAGTAGCCGTCCTTCATCAGGAATTCGCGGCCACGCATGACGCCGAAGCGCGGGCGAATCTCGTCGCGGAACTTGGTCTGAATCTGGTAGAGGTGGATGGGCAGTTGGCGGTAGCTCTTGACGTCGCGGCGCACCACGTCAGTGATGACTTCCTCGTGTGTCGGGCCAATGACAAAATCGCGCTGGTGACGATCCTTGAAGCGAAGCAGTTCCGGCCCGTAGCCGGGACCGCGCCCGGACTCTTCCCATAGTTCGAATGGTTGCACTGCCGGCATTAGCAGTTCCAGCGCGCCAGCCGCATTCATTTCCTCGCGGACGATGTTTTCGACCTTGCGCAACACCCGCAAGCCAATCGGCATCCAGGTGTAAATGCCGGCCGCGGCGCGCTTGATATAACCGGCGCGCAGCATCATTTTCTGGCTGATCACCTCGGCATCGGCCGGGGCTTCCTTGAGAGTGGTGAAGAAAAACTGCGAAGTACGCATGGGATGCTCTTGAATTCGTTACAAAAGCGGAATTTTACACGGCAGGCGTTCTTTGCACGTAGGCGGTCTTTGTGAAAGAATCCGGCCAACCAATTATTTTTTGCAGGATATTTATGCTCGACCGCGAAGGCTATCGCCCGAACGTCGGCATCATTCTTTGTAACGCCAAAAACGAGGTTTTCTGGGGCAAGCGCATACGTGAGCATTCCTGGCAGTTCCCACAAGGTGGCATCAAGCGCGGCGAAACGCCCGAAGAAGCGATGTACCGGGAACTACATGAAGAAGTCGGGCTGCGGCCCGAGCACGTGCGCATTCTCGGACGGACCAAAGGCTGGCTGCGTTACGAAGTGCCGAATCAATGGATCAAGCGCGAGTGGCGCGGTTCTTACAAGGGCCAAAAACAAATCTGGTTCCTCCTGCGCCTGGTGGGCCGGGATAGTGACGTCTGTCTACGGGCGACCAGCAAACCGGAGTTCGATGCTTGGCGATGGAATGAATATTGGGTGCCGCTCGATGCGGTCATCGAATTTAAGCGCAGCGTCTACGAGCAGGCTTTGAGCGAACTGGTTCGCTTTGTCGAGTTGGATCGTCGTGGGATCCGCTACAAGCGGCTGTCCGACGGGGGGGATTTGGCGGATATTTCAGGCGGAGAGGGATCGCAATGACTGGGCGGTGTCTGATGGTGCTTGCGTTGGCGACCCTGCCGCTGGTCGGGGCGGCGGCTGAGTTTGACGAGGATTACGAGGCTCAGGCTTGGCAAGAGCTTGCGCTCAAGTTGCCACCGCCGCCACGGGCCGAGACCTTGCAATCTTTTTATGTTAGTGCGACGACGGATCATCATTTTTCTATTGATGGTGCGACCCTCTCGACGGGGGCGGATGGCGTGGTTCGCTACGTTCTGGTTGTCGAGACGGCAGGTGGTGCGCGTAACGTGACTTATGAAGGCATGCGCTGCGAAACCCGTGAGCGGCGAGTTTATGCGTCTGGCCGGCGCGATGGTACTTGGTCCAAGGCCAGGAGCAATGCTTGGGTGCGCATTCAGGATGTGGCAACCAATCGTCATCATGCGGCCTTGTTTCTCGAATACCTCTGTCCTGGTGGTGTCATCGTGCGGTCACCTGAATATGCACTGAGCCTTTTGCGACGAGGTGGTTTGCCGATGGGGCGCGACTGGTAATGCTGGACCGATTGATTGTTGAATTCGATCGTGCCTTGCGCACGGTGGCTGCGCCGGCGCGCTTGGTTCGCCCCTTGCCTGGTGGTGAGCAGCCGGAGGCTGCGTTGTCCGAGGAGGAGCGGCGCCATGTGGTCGGTCTGATGCGCGTTAATCATTGCGGCGAGGTTTGTGCGCAGGCGCTTTATCAGGGCCAGGCCCTGACTTCGCGGACGGCAAGTCTGCGTGATGCGTTGTGTGGTGCTGCGGCGCAGGAGGTGGAGCACCTGGCGTGGACGGAGGTGCGAATTCGTGAATTGGGTGGTCGAAAAAGTTTCTTGAATCCGCTGTGGTACCTTGGGGCGTTGTCACTTGGTGTGGCGGCAGGGGCGGTTGGGGATCGCTGGAATTTGGGTTTTCTGGCAGAAACCGAACGGCAGGTTGAGGCGCATCTCGATGGGCATCTGGCCTCGCTGCCCTTGGAGGATGCCCGATCCCGTGCGATTGTCGATCAGATGCGCCTAGATGAAATTGAGCATGCTGAAACGGCTGTCTCTCTGGGGGCGGCTGACTTGCCAACGACTGTGCGTCAGGCGATGAAACTGGCTGCCGGCGTGATGACGCGAGCAGCCTACTACCTCTGACTGGGCTCAGGCCTCGTCGATGATTTCCAGGTCGTGCGTGATGGCTGCAGTCTGCGCCATCATGATCGAGGCGGAGCAATACTTCTCCTTGGATAAGCCAATAGCTCGCTCAACGATCTCGCGTTTGAGATTTTTTCCCTTGACTCGGTAATGGAAATGAATCCGGGTGAAGACCTTCGGGTCGGTTTCGGCGCGTTCTGCTGACAGGGTGACATCGCAGGCGCTAACTTGGTGGCGCCCCTTCTTGAGAATCATGACGACATCGAAGGCGGTGCATCCTCCTGTGCCTGCCAGCAGCATTTCCATCGGGCGAGGGGCTAGATTGCGTCCGCCGGCTTCCGGGGCTCCATCCATCATGGTGCTATGGCCGCTGCCGGTTTCTGCGATAAACGACATTCCTGCATCTTGTCCCAACCACCTGACCGTACATTCCATGTTCTTCTCCTGTGTTTAAGGCGGTGAATTCTAGCGGAAGCCAGAGAGCTGTCCATCTTGCCGGTATTGCTGCGTCGCAGCATTTTTCTTGTGTTGCCCAGTTTGTCTCGGGGGGTGTTTGGTTTTAACCATTATTTATTTAATTTACTAAAAATTAATCTTATTTTTTTAGAACAATAACTTATAAAATATAAGTATCGTTAATTTATATAATCAATTATAATTGTGCGTTGCACAAAATAGTTGTGTTGCGAACGTATTGAGGGGAAAATGGGAACCGTTCGAGTTCTAAGGGTTTTTCTGGAACTCAAAGATTGTCTCCTCCACCCTCCTCCTTTGGTGTGGATTTAACGCGGCTCAGCGAGCCGCGTTTTTTTTGCTCAGAGTAAGGTTGTTGCCATAATCGATTGACAGTGGAGGAGTGCCGGGGTAAACTCCACGGCTTTCTCAAATCTGCGCCCAATTTTTCAGGACGGCACACACATGAAAACGTTTTCCGCCAAGCCACATGAGGTGAAGCGCGAGTGGTTTGTGGTAGACGCCACAGACAAGGTGCTCGGCCGCCTCGCAACCGAAATTGCCCGTCGTCTGCGTGGCAAGCACAAAGCAATCTACACGCCGCACATTGATACTGGTGACTTCATCGTCGTTACCAATGTCGACAAGATTGCCGTGACCGGCAATAAAGCCGAAGACAAAAAATACTACCGTCACTCCGGTTATCCGGGTGGTATTTACGAAACCAATTTCAAGAAGATGCAGCAACGCTTCCCGGGTCGTGCTCTGGAAACCGCCGTTAAGGGCATGCTGCCGAAGGGTCCGCTGGGCTATGCCATGCTGAAGAAGCTTAAGTGCTACGCCGGTGAACAGCATCCGCATACCGCCCAGCAGCCGAAGGCTCTGGAAATCTAAGGGGGCATCATGGCAGAAGCTTATTTTTACGGTACTGGTCGTCGCAAAAGCGCCGTCGCTCGTGTTTTCATGAAGCGCGGCAATGGTGCGATTGTGGTCAATGGCAAGCCGATTGATCAATTTTTCTCTCGCGAAACCGGTCGCATGATCGTTCGTCAGCCGCTTGATCTCGTTGAGCAGTTGAACGGGTTTGATATCAAGGTGAACGTTGCTGGTGGTGGCGAGTCTGGTCAGGCGGGCGCAATTCGCCATGGTATTACTCGCGCGCTGATCGAGTACGATGCAGCACTCAAGCCGGCACTGTCCAAAGCAGGTTTCGTAACCCGCGATGCGCGTGAAGTCGAGCGTAAAAAGGTTGGCTTCCACAAAGCACGTCGCCGGAAGCAGTTCTCGAAGCGTTAATATTGCTTTATCAAAAGCCGCCGAAAGGCGGCTTTTTGCATTTGTGCGCCCAGCATGGGCGCACTCCTGCGGGTGCAAGTCCTGCTGGAAGTTGATCAC
>JAQTXC010000024.1 GCA_028689015.1 Dechloromonas sp.
CTGTATTTTCAGGCGGCAAAGCCGGTTGACCGTATCCAGGTTGTCGGAAAAAAGCGCGAATGCTTGCCCGGGGAAATGGCGGGTCATGTGATCGAGCGCCATCAGGGCGGCTTGTAATTCGAGTTCGTTGCTGCCGATGGCGGGGACCGTGCGGGTCAGTATCTGTGGGCCGAGGTCCGCGCTGGTGTAGATGACGGTTGCCAACCCGCCATGTTCCTGCCGGCTGGCATCGCTGAAGACCAGTGGGCAGGCGGCGAACTGTCCCGCAAATTTCAGTGGCAGCGGGCCGCTTGAGAGCGGAATGAGGCGGGCTGGTTTCTTCTTTCGCCTTCTACTCATGGGGGCGGATTTACATCCCCAAAGAGGCGAGCAGGTCGTCCCGGTCGTCGTTGCTGGAGGCGGTGGTGGGGGCTGGTGCCTGATTGTCTTGCGCTGCCTGTTCGATCAGGCGGTCGGGGTCGACCATCTCGCTGGCATCAAAATCACAGAGTTTGATGAACTCTGTCCGGTCGACAGCCAGTTCCAGGTAAAAAATATTGTTGCGGCGGGTAAAGAAGGTGACGCGGCGGGTTTCGGGCTGGTCGAGGTTGGTGTCGACGCTGAGCATGACCTGTTTGTTGAGGACCAGCATTTTTGGCTGATTTTGCGTGATGTGGGTTTGCAGTTCGCGGGAGACCTTGCCGGTGAAGTCGCCGACGATCTGGTTCATCAGTTCGCCCATGACGTTGCTGACTTCGTCGGCGGTGTGCGAGCTGGCCAGTTCATTTTTATCCATGCCCATGTTCAGCATGTAGGTCTCGTACAACTCCATGGCTGCCTGGGCGGAGAAGTTGATGACGACCAGCCCGGAGAAGCCACCGTCGAATAGTACGAAGCAGCCGATGTCCGGTTTCAGGCAGGTTTTGCTGATGCGCTGCACCATGCCCGAAAAGTTGATCGGATGACCGGTGCCAATACTCAGGACGCGGGTGACGGACTGGCACAGGCTGAGCAGCAGGTCTTCAGTACCGAAGACGACGGGATGTTCGGGGGAAGTCATGGGCGGCAGGCTTTCTGCGGACAGGCGGGAAAAGGGAAAACGGGCTCAGACCTTACGCAGGTAGCAGGCTTTGAGCAGCATCTGGCCGACATCGGTCTTGCAGTCGATTTCGTGGTCGCCATCGACAATGCGGATGCTCTTGATCTTGCTGCCCTGCTTGAGGGTGGTCGAGCTGCCTTTGACTTTCAGATCCTTGATGACGACCACGGAATCACCGTTTTGCAGTACCTGGCCGTTGGCGTCCTTGACGATGCGTTCACCTTCCTCTTCGCTGGCGGCCGCGGTTTGCGACCATTCAAAACCGCAATCAGCGCAGACAAAATTGTCGCCGTCGGGATAGGTGTTCTCAAGGGTGCATTGCGGGCAGGATGGGGTAGTCGACATGGGATTCTCGGACGGTTGTAGCGTGATAACGCGACATGGTAACGCCTGTCCCCGCTTCGTCCTAGCGGGTCTCTGGACTCAGGGGCGGGGCAGGCGAGCCAGGAAGCGGTCGAGTTGATTGGCGAAGGCCTGGCGGTCGGCCTGACTGAAGGCTGCCGGGCCACCGGTGTCGACGCCGGCACTGCGCAGTTCTTCCATGAAATTGCGCATGCTCAGTCGCTCACGGATGGTGGCGGTGGTGTACAACTCGCCGCGCGGGTTGAGGGCGTGGGCGCCGCGTTCGATGACCAGGCTGGCCAGCGGAATGTCCTGGGTGACGACCAGGTCACCGGGTTGGAGTTGATCGACGATATGGGCGTCGGCAACATCGAAACCGCTCGGCACCTGAATGGCCCGGATGAATTTGGAGGGTGGGGTGCGCAGCATCTGATTGGCAACCAGAGTGGTCTGAATCTGCAGGCGTTCAGCGGCGCGGAAGATGATTTCCTTGATGACGCCCGGACAGGCATCGGCATCGACCCAGAGGTGCATGGCTAGAACGCCAGCCAGGCGGCCAGCGCAAAGCAGGCCAGCATCAGGTAGCCGGCGATGCCGCCCAGCAGCAGTTGCCGGTCACCCTGGCGGCCGAGTGGCAGCATTTCCGTCACGGTGACGCGTCGACCGTAACGGGCTTGCGCTTGTTCGCCGATGCGCAGGGTGAACACAGCCAGGGTGATGCCGATGATCAGGCTCAGACTGGCCAGGTGGCCGCCCTGGGCCAGCCGGAACAGCATCAGGCTGAAGGCCAGGGCGCTGATTGCCCGGATCAGCCACAGGCCCAGGGGGGGCGCGGTGCGGGGCGGCGGGTTCATGGGCGGTGGGTCTGCTGCAAAATTTGCTCGGCCAACCGGTCGACCGCGGCCGCATCAAGCTGCTCGGTCGGGAAGGGCTGACGCGGGGCGCTGTCGTGGTCGCGCTGGCGGGCGCGGGCGTAGAGCGGGTCGTAATGGCTGACCAGCAGCGAGTCGATCAATTCGGAAAATTGGCCGGCGTCGATCAATTGATGCCAGTGGCTGACCAGTTCATGGCCCAGCAGAGGGCGGAGGGCATCGAGATGCGCTTTCAGCACTGTCGGGTGGGTCAGAAAATGCGCGTAATCGTCGCGTAAAAAGGCGATGCGGGCGGCCGGGGTGGCTTCGATGTCGACGCAGGGGCTTTGCCGCATGGCGACAAAGAGCGCTTCCGGCAAGCGCAGACGGCCGATCTTGCGGGATTCGGATTCGACGAAAACGGGTTATTCTGGCGAAAAATTTTCCAGTGCTTGCCAGATTTGCGTCTCGAACCATTTTTGGCTGGGTTGCGGTTGTTCCGGGTCGGCGCCTAGCACCGAGCCCTTGTGGCAAGCCAGGGCTTCGAGGTCGAGAATCTGCCCGCCCTGGCGGCCGATGGCCTGCAGGATGCGGGTCTTGGCCGAGCCGGTGGGGCCGGTGACCAGGCGAAAATTCAAGTCGGCCGGTCGATGGTCGAGGCGAGCCAGAACGTGGCTGCGAAATACCTTGTAGCCTCCTTCGAGCTGGCAGGCATCCCAGCCGACCGAGCGCAGCACGGTAGTCATCGCCCCGGAGCGTTGACCGCCGCGCCAGCAAACGATCAGGGGCCGCCAGTTGCGGTCATGGTGCTGGAATTTGTGCGCGATATGGTCGGCGATATTGCGCGATACGTAGGCGGCGCCCAGTTTTTTGGCGGCGAAAGGCGACACCTGTTTGTACAGGGTGCCAATCTCGATGCGCTGTTCGTTATCCAGAACCGGGCATGACAGGGCGCCGGGAATGTGATCGTCGGCAAATTCGGCTGGTGAGCGGACATCAATGATGTCGGTGAACTGACCGAGTTCATCGATGCTGGCGGTGCCTTTCGGGCGCCGGGCCAGCGCTGGGGCAGGCGCGGTCGCGCTCATCGAGGGGCCTGGCCCATCGCCTCGCCCATACGGATGGCGCGGGCGGGCGCCCAGTCAGGATTGAAGCTCAGCGTGTTTTTCGGGAACAGCATGACGACGGTGGATCCGAGCAGGAAACGACCCATTTCTTCGCCTTTTTTCAGGTAGACCGCGGTTTCGCCGTCATAACGCCATTCCCGGATGACGCCGGGGCGCGGGGGATTGATCACGCCATGCCAGACCGTGGCCATGCTGCCGACGATGGTAGCGCCGACCAGGGTCAGCACGAAGGGGCCGCTCGCCGTCTCGAAGACACAGACGACACGTTCGTTGCGGGCAAACAGGCCGGGCACGCCACGCGCCGTGGTCGGGTTGACTGAGAACAACTCGCCGGGGATGTAGATCATCCGTGTCAGCTTGCCATCGCAGGGCATGTGGATGCGGTGGTAATCGCGTGGGCTGAGATAGAGCGTGGCGAAGTGGCCGTTTTCAAATTGTGCGGCCAGCTCACGGTCGCCGCCAAGCAGCGCTGTGGTCGAGTAGCGGTGCCCCTTGGCCTGAAAAATCTGGTCGCGCTCGATGGCTCCTAACTGGCTGATTGCGCCATCGACCGGGCAGATAAAGTCAGCCGCCGCCGGTAGCCGGGCATCGTCCTTCAGTGGCCGGGTGAAGAATTCGTTGAAACTCGGGTAGCTGGCGATGTCGGGATTGGCCGCCTCGGCCATGTTGACCCCGTAGCGCCCGACAAACCAGCGGATGACTGCCGTGGTCAGCACCCCGGCCTCGGCGCTGGCCAGTTTGCCAGCCAGCGCAGTCAGCGCCTGTTTGGGAATCAGGTATTGGGGCAGGACGGCAAGGCGGTCGGACACAGGCAAATTCCCAGACAGAAAAAAGGCAATTATACGGCGTCGACCGCGGGTGGCTGGCCCGCGCTCGGGACGACAGCGAGATCGGCCGAGGGGCTGGGGGTGCCAAAAGCCGGTGCCGACGACCAGCGATCGCGCCGCCATTTTTCGCGTTCGCCGTTGGCGCAGAAGGTCCAGGCGATCAGCCGGCTCTGTTTCTGGCCTTGCGCCATCGGGATGATGCGCGATTCGACGACTTTGGCTTTCTTCAGCGCCGCTTCGATGTGTGGCAGGTTGTCACCCTGCGACAGCAGGCTGGTGAACCACAGGACGCGCTTCGGGATGTGGGCGCTTTGCTCGATCATCCGTTTGACGAAAGCGCGTTCGCCGCCGTTGCACCACAGTTCGGTGCCGCCGCCGCCGAAATTGAGGCGCGGCTGGGCGCTGCCCTTTTTGGCGCCCGGCTGGCCGAGGTTATTCCATTTGCGCTGGCTGACCGCCAGGACTTCGTCCGGCGAGTTGTGGAAGGGCGGGTTGCAGATCGATAGATCGAAGTTCTCGCCCGAGCGCAACAGGCCGGTGAAGACGTTGTCCCACACCGTCTGGTGGCGTAGTTCGATGTCTGCGGTCAACTCGGGATTTTTGCCGATAATCGCCGCCGCGTTGGCCAGTGCCGCTTCGTCGATATCGACGCCGAGGAAGGACCAGCCGTATTCGGCATGGCCGATCAGTGGGTAGACCAGGTTAGCGCCGGTGCCGATGTCGAGCACGCGTACGCCGGCGCCGGCCGGGATGTTTTTCTTGTTGCAGCTCGCCAGCAGGTCGGCAACGCTGTGCAGATAATCGGCGCGGCCGGGAATCGGCGGGCACAGGTAGCCTTCGGGAATCTCCCAGCCCTTGACGCCGTAGTGGTGCATCAGGATGGCCCGGTTCAGCATCTTGACCGCCGTCGGGTGGGCAAAGTCAATGCTGGCCTTGCCGGCCGGGGTGGTCTTGATGTGCTTGGCCAGCGCCGCCGAGGTGGCGGTCAGGGCGGCCAGATCGTAGCCGTTGGCGTTCTTGTTGCGCGGATGCATGGTGGACTTTCGGACAACGGGGCCGCGATTGTCCCATGTGTCGCAGGACCAACCAAGCCATTTACGGTCAACTGGCTGATTTATCGTGTTTTTTACGGTCGACCGCAAACGTTGCGTTGAGCAGCTTGCTGGCCGCGCTTCTCTCGCCGAATGGCTGCGTTTGGTGATTCGGGCGAGAAATCTGTATGAGCGAAAAGCGGTGGGGTACTATGTCTTGGTCAGAAAATACGGTCGAGCTGCTGTAAATCAAGGACATTATCCTGCGCAGTCCCCCTTGGAAATCCCTTCGCATCCGCATTACCCTCCTGGTCCTGCTCATTCTCTTGAGCAGCATCTGGGGATTGGCTGTCCATGTGGAAAGCAATTTGCGCACGCACTATCGAGCAATTTTGGGCGAACAGCAATTGTCGACGGCCAGCTACTTGGCCAACGAGATTGAACAGGAATTACAAGGTCGTCTGCGGGCATTGACGCGCATTGCCCGCATGATTTCTCCCGCCATGGTGCTCGATTCCCGGCTGGCTCAGGACGCCCTGGACAAACGCGTGCTGCTCAACGACCTTTTCGAGGGGGGCACCCTGCTGATCCGCGCCGATGGTGTTGCGGTTGCTGAAGCGGGCGTTAAGGCGCAGCGGGTTGGCGTCAATTATCTCGATATCGAGACTGTCGCCATGGCGCTTCATGAGGGCAAGGCCAATGTCGGCCAGCCGCTGATCGGCAAGAAACTGGCCGTGCCGGTCATTGGCATCTCGGCGCCGGTGCTCGACGAGCGCGGCCGCGTCGTGGGGGCGCTGGTGGGCATCATCAATCTGAGTGGGTCGAACTTTTTCGACGGCATCCTGAACACGAAGTACGTCCCGGGGAAGGGCTACTCGCTTCTGGTTTCGCCGCAAAAGCGGCTGATTGTCACCTCGTCCGATCAGTCGCGCACGATGGAAAAGTTGCCGCCTGTGGGGGTTAATCCTGCCATCGATCGCTTCATCGATGGCGCTGAAGGCATCGATATTTTGCGTAGCCCCCGTGGGGTGGAAGTGCTGGCGGCGGTCAAGCGCATACCCGTGGCTGGCTGGTATGTGGCCACGCTGCTGCCGACGGCGGAGGCCTATGCCCCGATCACCCTCGTTACCCGCAATATGTACTTGGCTGCAGTGATATTCAGCTTGTTGGCGGGCAGTTTGGTCTGGTGGTCTTTGCGGCGTCAGTTGCAAGTGTTGAAAGCGTCTGCCGAAGCGATGGAGGCCATGGCGGATTCCCGGCAACCCTTACAGCGCTTGCCGGACGCCCGGCAGGACGAGATTGGCCAGGTTTTACGAAGTTTCAATTATCTGCTCGAATCGCTGAGTGAAAGAGATCAAGCCAAGGCCGCGTTGCTGGAGAGCCTGAATGATGCTCAGCGACTGACACAGATCGGTAGCTGGAACTGGGATCCTCGGACCGATCGTGTCAGTTGGTCTGATGAGATGTATCGCATCTTCGGCCGCGACCCCGCTTTGCCGCCGCTCGATTTCAGCGCAGTCAGGCAGGTATTTACCCCGGAAAGCTGGACGAAGGTTGCTGCCGCGATAAAGAAAACGATCAAGGAGTGCACGCCTTATGAGTGCGACGCCGAGATTGTTCTCCCTGACGGGAGGCATCGCTGGATTAGGTCCCGCGGCAATATCGAATGCGATGCAGCCGGGAAGGCGGTGAGACTGTGGGGAACATCGCAGGAAATTACCGAACGCCTGCATGCGGCCAAAGCATTGGCGCGCGTCCGTGACATGTTGGACGAAGCCGAGAAAATCGCCCATCTGGGTAGCTTTGAATACTTGGTCGAGAGCCAGACTACCGTATGGTCTGAGGAGGAGTACCGCATCTACGGATTGGACCCGTCGAAACCCTCGCCTACCTACGACGAATTACTGGAGAAAAATATTTATCCAGATGACGCCACCCGGCTTCATGAAACCTTTATCCGTGCGATGGAGGGCAAGGGTATCTACGAACTGGAACACCGTATTGTTCAGCCGGATGGCACGGTGCGCTGGGTTTACGATCGTGCGAACCCCTATTTTGACGAGACGGGAAGGCTTGTGCGCTATGTCGGCGCAACACTGGATATAACCGAGCGTAAAGCGGCCGAAATTGAATTGAAAACCCGCAATGATGAATTGGAACGCTTCAATCGGGCCATGATTGGCCGCGAACTCGAGATGCTCGAGATGAAGAAGCAAATCAATGCCCTGTCGCGTGCACTGGGACGGCCTGCGCCCTTCTTGCTGAGCTTCCTGGATGAGGCCAGATGACCCCGCGTCCGCTGTCCTCCTTTCTGGCTCGCTTGATCTGGCTGTGTATGGCGCCCTTGCTGGCGGTCACGGTGTGGATGGCCTGGAGCCAGCTGACAACCCAGGAAGATGAGCATTTACGGACAGGCGCTAATCTGGCGAATGTGCTATCCCAAGAAGTAGACGAATTCCTTTCGGCCCGAATCAGTGCGCTGAACATGCTGGCTACTTCACCGTGGGTCGATCAGCCGCAGCGCATGCCGGAACTGTATGGGCAAGCACAGAGCTTTCAATCCAGTTTCGGCACCAATGTTGTTTTCGCCGATGCCGTCAGCCGGCAGATTCTCTTTTCTACCAATGCCCCTTTGGGTGCCAAGTTGCCCTCGTTGCCCCTGCCCAAGGGGCACGCGGCGGCGTCCGCGGCACTGGCGACGGGCAAGCCGGCGGTCGGCGACACTTACCTCGGGCCGGTGACCCAGGAGCGCATGCTCGCCATTGCCGTGCCGGTGTTACGCGGCGGGTCGGTGACGCATCTGCTCCTGGCGACCTATGAGGCGCGGCGTTTCAGTCAGCATCTTGATCATTTGACACTGCCTGCCGACTGGTCGTTGTCACTGCTGGATGGCCAGGGTGAAGTCATTGCCCGGCGTGCTCCGCCCGACTTTGCTTCAGCTGAGGTGTCTGACGACCACCGCTTTGTGGTTCGGACACAGGTATCGCCCTGGTCGGTTGTGCTTGAAATACCGCGTAGCAGCCATAACCGTGCTTTGCTCAAGCCTGCTTTGGCTCTCGCACTCATGATTGTGTTCGCCCTGTTGCTGGGCTTGCTGGGCGGTACGCTGGCTAGCCGACGATTGAACCGTCAGGTGCAAGCCCTCATCGTGCCGCCGGGTGGGGCGTCTTCGCCGCTGGAGATTGATGAAATTGCGGCGGCGCGCCAGGTGCTTGATACCGCCAATAGCGCGCGGCAGGCCAGCGAAACCCGCTTTCAACGTTTATTCAATGACGCCCCTTTGCCGTTGTGCCATCTGGATAAAGAGGGGGTGATTGCCGATCGTAATGGCCGTTTCGACCAATGTTTTGGCTACAGTCATGAGGAATTGCGCACCCTCGATGATTGGTGGTTGTTGGCTT
The DNA here is from genome assembly GCA_028689015.1 of Dechloromonas sp. Classification (GTDB taxonomy): domain Bacteria; phylum Pseudomonadota; class Gammaproteobacteria; order Burkholderiales; family Rhodocyclaceae; genus Azonexus. The sequence goes on from JAQTXC010000024.1 coordinate 8,658, forward strand.
ACCCCGAGCCCGCTTATCGCGCCTGGGTGCTTGCCACATGGAACGCTGCGGTGACTGAAGCCGCCCGGACCGGCACGGACATCCCGCCGATTGAATACGCCATTACCTGCAAGGATGGCACCCGACGCACCATGCTGATCTCCGGCATTATCCTGGGCGAAGATTTTCTGGTGACCTTCTTCGATATCACCGAACGCAAGCAGGCTGAACAGTTACAGGCCGACGCACTGCTTGCCCAGCAGGACGCCCGACAAGCCGCTCTGGCCCAGTTGGCGGAAGCTCAGGTCGCTCGCCAAAAGATTGAAGCCGGCGCTGCTGCGTTGCAAAAATCGTTAGAGGAAAACCGGCAGGGACGTATTGCGGCGTTGTCGCTGATGGAAGAGGCGATGATGGCCAAAGCGACTGCGGAACGTGCGCTACAGGAAGTGCGTCAATTGTCGATGGCGGTTGAGCAAAGCCCGGAAAGCATCATGATTGTCGGCACCGACCGGCGCATCGCCTATGTCAATACCGCTCTGCTGGAGATTACCGGCTATACGGCTGACGAAGTGATCGGTAAAACCCCTCAGTTTCTGCATTCCGGAAAAACCCCGCCGGCCACCTACGAGGCTCTTTGGTCGAGCATGAAGCGGGGTGAATCCTGGAAGGGCGAATTCGTCAACCGACGCAAGGATGGCAGCGAATACATTGAATTCGCCAGTATTGCCCCTATCCGCCAGCCAGATGGCCAAATCACCCACTTTATTGCGGTGAAGGAAGATATTACCGAGAAGAAGCGCCTGGCCGAGGAACTGAATCAGCACCGTCACCATCTGGAGAATCTGGTCAAACAACGGACGGCCGAATTGGTGGATGCCAAGCAGGCAGCCGATGCAGCCAATATTGCCAAGAGTGCCTTCGTCGCCAACATGAGCCACGAAATTCGCACGCCGATGAACGCCATCATCGGGTTGACCCATTTGCTGCAGCAGGAAACTACCCAGCCCGCGCAACAGAAGAAACTGGGCAAAATTGCCGATGCCTCACGGCATCTGCTCACCGTGATCAACGACATCCTCGATTACTCGAAGATCGAGGCGGGCAAACTGGCGCTTGAGCGCCGAGATTTTGCACTCGACCGCATGGTCGACAACGTAGTCTCCATGATCCGTCCCAAACTGGAGGGTAAGCCGCTCGAACTGATTGTTGAGCGGGACCCGGCATTGCCCTCCGTGCTGGTGGGTGACAGCACCCGGCTGGCGCAATCGCTGTTGAATTACCTGGGGAATGCCGTCAAATTCACTGAGCGCGGCAGAATTATTGTGCGTCTGATCAGCGTGGAAGCATCGGCAAGCGACCTGTTGCTGCGCTGCGAAGTGGCCGATACGGGGATCGGCATTGCGCCGGAAACACTGGCGGGCTTGTTTACTGCTTTTACCCAGGCGGATGCCAGCACCGCGCGGCGTTTCGGCGGTAGCGGTCTGGGCCTGACGATTACACAACGACTGGCCGGTTTGATGGGCGGACAAGTCGGTGCTGACAGCACGCTGGGTGTGGGGAGTACATTCTGGTTCACGGCGCGATTAGGCAAGAGCCCGCGTACGCTGGCCGATCTGTCCGAGGCACCTGCGGTGACGGCGCAGACCTTGCAAAGCCTGCCCGCAGGCGCCCGCATTCTCCTGGCTGAGGACAATCCGATCAATCAGGAAGTGGCGCGAGAACTTCTTGAACAGGTCCGACTACGGGTTGATATAGCGAACGATGGCCGGGAAGCGGTGAACATGACAAAAAATGGGCGCTACGACCTGATTCTGATGGATATGCAAATGCCAAATCTGGACGGCCTGGACGCCACGCGTGCCATTCGCGCCCTGCCGGGGTGGGCAGACAAGCCCATTTTGGCGATGACCGCCAACGCTTTCGACGAAGACCGCCAACGCTGTATGGCTGCGGGGATGAACGACTTTGTCGCCAAACCGGTCGATCCTGATCGGCTCTATGTCACGTTGGCGCACTGGTTGTCGCGGCAGGTGCTGCAAGGGCCGGCGGCTGAGGCAGCGTCAACGTCTTCCCTCTTGGATGGTTTGCCGCGGGCGCTAACGCAAATTCCCGGGCTGGATGCCCAGAAGGGCTTGACCATTGTCGGTGGCCGCCCGGCGTTTTATTTGCGCTTGCTGCGCCTCTTTGCCGACTTGCATGGCGGGGACATGGCTTTGCTTCGGCAAAGTCTTACGGCCGGCGACATGGAGACATCGCGGCGCTTGGCGCATACCTTGAAGGGTATCGCAGGGAATTTAGGCGCCACGGCACTCCAGCAGCGGGCCGGTGAACTGGACGCTGGCTTGAAATCAGGCATGCCGCCTTTCGAAATTGAGCGCTTGACTGCAGCGCTGGAGACTGCGCTGCAGTCGCTGGTCGCAGCTTTGCTGGTGACTGTCCCTGAGGCGGCGGCCGCCCCGGGGGCAGCCCACTTGGCGCTCAATCAGTAATGCTTGCCGGTTGGAAAGACGACGAGATCGCCGTTTTCCCCAGAGCGCTGCTCAGTGCTCGCGGCCGTCAATGCGGGGCTTGAGCAAGATCGGGATGTAACGCCCGCCGAGCAGGCCGAAGGCCAGCAGCCAGCAGGTGGCGGCGGCGTGGATGCAGGCGAGGTACAGGCTGGGGACAAATTGCGGGAGGACAATGCGGATCGCCAGCGCGGCCAGCATGAGGTAGAGGATGCCGCGGTCGACCGGCGAAAACACCACTTTTCTGCCGGTGTGGCCATTGGCGATGCGCACGATCATCGCCGGGATGATGCAGCCCATGGCGCCGAAGGTGAACAGGTGGGTGGCCACCGAGCCGACCCAGCCCGGACCGGCGATCTGCGCCAGAGCGACCAGCAGCAACTGGCCGACGATGGCCAGGTAGCCGACGTACATGATGCCAATGTCGAGGCGGCGGAAGGCCAGTTGTGGTTTCCAGAAAACGAAACGAAGCAGCAGCAGGATTGCCAGCGCCAGCGACAGGGCTGCGGTCAACGGCGTGGGAAGCAAAAAACTGCCGACCAGGATCAGGCCGAGCAGCTTGATCGGCATGTCCAGCCGCGGCTGGCGCAGGATTTGCACCTGGAAGGCGCCCTTCATGAACGGCGTCAGCGTGCGTTCGAGCATGACCAGAAAGGCGAGGCGGAAAAGCGCCAGCGCCATGTCGCTGCCAGCGGTGAAATCGCCGTGCAGCATGAGTTGCTTGGCGACCAGGAAGGCTGGCAGCAGCGCGATGAAGAAGGTGTTGTCGCGGTAGCTGTCTTGGGCGCGGTAGCGGATCAGCGTCCACAGCAGCATGGCGACGATGCTGCCGAGAAACAGGTTGTTCGACAGCAGGAACAGGGCTGTTGGCCAGTGGCCACCAAAGGCCATGCCAACGCGCTCGAACAGCCAGGCGGCGGCGAGGAAGGCGAGCGCATCGCCGTGGTGGCCGCGGATGTTGACCCAGTTTTTGGTCGAGGTCAGCAGGAAGCCGCCCAGTGCCGCCCAACCGAAGCCGAAGAACATTTCGTGGGCATGCCAACGCAGGGCGTCGACCGGACTTGCGGTCAACGCCCCGATCCCGGAAAAAAGCAGAGCCCAGCGCAGCGGCAGCAGCGCACCGGCCAGGCAGGCGAGCAAGAAGAAGGGGCGGAAGCCGACCAGCCAGAGCGGCGAAGAGGTAAGGCGCATGCTGTTCCTATGAGGTTGATGGACAGGCGTGGCGACTTTAGCGAAAGTCCTGGCACCTGCCTTTGATTTATCCCATGGCAGCGCGCAGGATGGAACGCAATGGCGTAAAATCTGACCCTTGGCCGGCGAGGAGGAGAGACCGGGGCTTGGCCGGATCTAAAGGATAATGATGAAGCGCGTTGATGATTTTCGCTTGCGTCTGGGCAAGCATGAGTTGGTGCCGATCATGATCGGTGGCATGGGGGTCGATATTTCCACGGCCGATTTGGCGCTGGAGGCTGCCCGTTTAGGTGGTGTTGGCCATATTTCCGATGCGATGATCAATACGGTGTCCGACCGTCGTTACGAAACCAAACACGTCAAGGAAAAGCTTGCCCTGTACAAGTTCAATGTCCTGAACGAAGACAAATCGCCGGTCAAGTTTGACCTTGGCCGGGTGGCCGAAGCGACCAAGCTGCATGTCGAAGCGACGATGAATCGCAAGCAGGGCAGCGGCATGGTCTTCATCAATTGCATGGAAAAGCTGACCATGAACGCGCCGCGCGAGACGCTCAAGGTCCGCATGTCGTCGGCGCTTGATGCGGGCATCGACGGTATCACGCTAGCCGCCGGCCTCCATCTGGGCTCTTTTGGCTTGATCGAGGACCATCCGCGTTTTCGCGATGCCAAGCTGGGCATCATCGTCTCGTCGGTGCGCGCCTTGCAGTTGTTCCTGAAGAAGAGCGCCCGCACCAGTCGTCTGCCTGACTACATCGTCGTCGAAGGTCCGCTCGCCGGCGGTCACCTCGGCTTCGGTATGGACTGGGCACAGTACGACTTGGCGACCATTGTCGCCGAGGTGATGCAGTACTTGAAGGATGAACAACTCGACATTCCGGTGATTCCGGCCGGTGGTATCTTCACCGGGACCGATGCGGCGCAGTTTCTTGAAGCTGGTGCCGCTGCCGTACAGGTGGCGACGCGTTTCACGGTGGCCGATGAATGTGGCCTGCCGAGTGCGGCGAAGCAGGAGTATTTCAAGGCCAGCGAAGACGATATCGAAGTGAACCAGATCTCGCCGACCGGCTACCCCATGCGGATGATCAAGTCCAGCCCGGGGATTGGCGATGGCATTCGGCCTAATTGCGAGGCCTATGGTTATTTGCTCGACGCCAACGGCAAATGTGCCTACATCAGCGCCTACAACCGTGAAGTGGCCGCACATCCGGGCGCACGTAAAGTCAAGGTGCTGGACAAGACCTGTCTGTGCACGCACATGCGTAATTTCGAGATCTGGACTTGTGGTCAATTAACCTGGCGTCTCAAAGACACGACCCGTCGCTTGGTCGATGGTTCTTACCAGGTGCCGAGCGCCGCCCACATTTTCCAGGATTACCAGTTCAGCACCGATCAGCAGATTGCGCTGCCGCCCGAATTGGCCTGAGCCATGTCCTTGACCGGCGAGCGGGTCGATCAAGGACATTGTCATTATGTTCGTGTATAATGGCCGCTTCTGCCGGGGTGACTTGCTTGATGCGTGCACAATTCATTTTTTTGCTGCCAGGCTATCGTCTGGCTGAAGTCGGGCGGTGGCTGCTGTTCGTGCTCATGCTGGGGCTGGCCTCGCTGGCCGGGGCTGTCGAAACTGAAGCGCTTGTTGTGCATGGTTTCGGCACCCTGGGTGCGGTACGAACGACCAGCGATCAGGTCGAGTTTGTGCGTGATCTGTCGCAAGCCAGTGGAGCCGGTCGCCAGTGGCGGAGCGATGTGGATAGCTTGCTGGGTTTGCAGGCCAACTGGCGCTTGAATGATGACCTTGAATGGGTGATCCAGGGAGTGAGTCACCATCGATACGACGGCGCTTTTCGTCCCGAGCTCTCCTGGGCCTTTGTTAAGTATGAACCGCGGCCTAACCTGCAAATGCGGGCTGGCCGCCTGGGAACTGAGTTTTTCATGCTCGCCGATTCTCGCCAGGTGGGCTATTCCTTTCTGACTGTCCGGCCCGTAGGCGATTTTTTCTGGTATTTGCCATTTTCCAGCATCCACGGGGGTGATGTGGCGATGACCGTACCGTTGGGGGAGGATCTCCTGCGCGGCAAGTTGTTCTACGGTCAGGCCCAGGGGCGGTTACCGCTGGGCAGTGCGCTGTGGGAAATCGATGGCTCTCCCATGGGGGGCGGTTATCTTGAATACCAGACGGCCTTTTGGCAACTGCGTGCCAGTTACGCGAACATTCGCTTCAATCATGATCTGCCGTTTGCGGCCATGCTGGGTTCGCCCTTGCCGGCGGCGGTTGAGCAGCACCTGGCTATGTCGGGTAAGCGCAGCGACTATTATTCGCTGGGGGCGGTTTATGATCGGGGGCCATGGCAAGTTCAGGTGATGCTTAACCTGATTGACCAGCAAAGTCAGGCCTTTCAGTCATCGATGGGGGGCTATGTTCTGGCCGGTTACCGGATTGATTCGGTGACCCCTTTTGCCGGGCTGTCGCGCGTTTATTCCAAGCGACGCACCGACACGATGAACAGTCTGCTGGTCGGCCGTCTGATGGCGGATACCCATGCCGATCAGACCACCTTCATTCTGGGGATGCGTTGGGACGTGGCGCGTCACCTGGCGCTCAAGGCACAACTCGATGCTATCCGGGGTGATGAGGATTCTATCCTGCCCTATCGCAATGATCCGGCGACTGGCCGGTGGTCCGGGCGGATGAACGTGTTTTCGGTCAGCATGGATTTCTTGTTCTGATCTGATGGCGGGCAAATTACTCCGCTTGTTGTTGCTGACCTGGCTGTTGTTGCCGAGCGGGGGGGCTTGGGCTGATCCCGTGGTCATCGTTAACTCCCGTAGCGGCATCGCCGTGATGTCGCGCAGCGATGTCATCAATGTTTTTTTTGGGCGAAACCGGCAGTTTTTTAACGGTATTGAGGCGCAGGCGATCGACCTGCTTGATCAGCATCCCTTGCGTGAAATCTTTTATCAGCGATTGGTTGGCAAGGATCTAGCTGAAGTCAATGCTTACTGGTCACGCCAGGTATTCAGTGGCCGGATGCAGGCGCCGCTGCGTGCTGCGTCGATTGACGAGGTTTTGAAGTGGGTGGTCGAGCATCCTGGCGGTATCGGCTTTATTCCACTGGCTCGAGCGGATGCCCGGGTGCGCGTGGTTTTCGAACTGCAGCCCTAGGCGCCATCGGACGACTTCTCCGTGTCGATGCTTGCATTGCGCTGAACTTGTGTTAACAATCATCCCGGCAGGCCGTGCTTGCCTGGCCTGAATGACACACAAGGAGACAAAACATGCCCAGAAGAATGATTCAGGATATTGTGGCGGGACGGCCATTGATTGATGCCAGCCCAGCCATGTCGGTACGCGCTGCAGCGCAACTGATGGCACAAAAGCGCATCGGTGCCTTGCTGGTGGTTGAGCAGGGGCAGATTGCCGGTATCTTTACCGAGCGAGATGCCTTGAACAAGGTGTTGGCGGGGCAACTCGATCCGGACCAGACGCCACTGTCCGCTGTCATGGTGGCGCATCCACAAACCATTGGGGCGGACAAACCGCTCGCTTATGCCCTGCAGATGATGGTTGATGGTGGTTTTCGCCACGTACCGGTTGTTGACCGTGACGGTCGACCCATCGGCATGGTTTCGGCAAGGGATGCGCTTGGCCAGGACATGGTTGACCTGGAGCAGGACATGAAGCGACTGGCGGCGCTCGAAGCGTCAATCGCCTATTGATTGAGGCCACATCGGCCAGCCAAAACGCTGCAGCAGGGCGGCGAATTCGCCGCCTGGCGGCGCGTTGATCGTCAGCATCTCGGCGCTGACCGGGTGTTGGAAACGCAAGCGGGTGCAGGCCAGCAGCAGGCGTCGGCAATCCAGGTGTTCAGCGAAGTAGCGGTTGTGTCGGCCTTTGCCATAGGTCGCATCGCCAATGATTGGGTGGGCGATGTGCTTGAGATGGCGACGCAATTGATGGCGGCGCCCGGTCACCGGTTCGAGTTCCAGGAGCGCATAACGGCTGCTCGGATAGCGGTCGACCGCGACCGGTAGTTCGATGCTGGCCACACGTTGAAAACGTGTGAGCGCTGGCTGGGCGGTCTGGCTACTGTCCAGACCTTGAAACTCGTAGTCATCGCGTTGCCGTGACAAGGCATGATCGATGCAGCCGCTGGCTGCCGGATGGCCGCGGACGACGGCCAGGTAGCGTTTGTCGACTTGGCCGTTTTCGAATTGCCGGCCGAGCAGACCGGCTATGGTCGGGGAGAGCGCAAAGAGCAGTACACCCGAAGTGCCACGATCAAGTCGGTGCGCTGGCCAGACGCGCTGGCCGATTTGGTCGCGTAGTAACTGGATGGCGAAGCGAGTTTCGTGACGGTCGATTTCGGAGCGATGGACCAGCAGATTGGGCGGCTTGTCGATGACGACCAGATCCGCGTCGCGATACAGAATGGGGAGCGCTTGATCGGTCAAGCCCTGTGCTCTGGCTGGGTCATGTTCACGGTCGACGGTGTCATCAGGCAAAAAAACGGTCGAGTGCAGGGCCGGGAAGATGCATGCCCGTGATGTGGGCGCGATTGAGCAATTCCCAGTAGTAGCGGTAGGAGGCGCGGTCGTGCAGTTTGCCCTCGTGCTGAATCGGTCCCCAGTCCTTGTCCTGGGCTGCCATCAGGATGGCGGTGGCAGCTTGAACTTCGGAGAAATCAGGGCGCATGGCTTCGACGATGGGCAGGATCTGGTTGGGGTGAATACTCCACATGCGCAGGTAACCGAATTCCGTACGGGCGCGTTGGGCATCGCTGCGGATGAGGTCTAGGTCGCGTAGTTCGGTGGTGACGTTGTGCGAGGGCACAATACCGTGGGCCAGCGCTGCGGCGGTGATTTCACACTTGGCGCGGCTGACCAGCGGATGCTCGAACTGGCCGGGGCTTGTCATCGCGCTGCCGGGTAGCGCGCCGTGGTGGCCGGAGACAAAATCCATCAAGCCGAAATCGAGCGATTCAACGCCGGGCAGGGCGGCAATCTCCCAGACTTCACGCAGCGCACCATGGGTTTCGATCAGGACATGAACTGGAATTCTGCGGTCAACGCCATATTTCCGTTCAATTTCGCGCAGTGCCTCGATCTGGATCTGAACGTCCTCGGCACTACAGGGCTTGGGCAGGGTGATGAAGGGCAGGCGGTTGCCAGCCAGGCCGACCAGAATCTCGAGGTCTTGCCGCCAGTGCGGGTGGGTGATGTCGTGAATGCGGGTACCCATCCGATTGAAGCGATTGTCCTCACCATTGATTACCGCCGCGGCCATTTCCGCGTGCTCGCGCTCAGCACCGGCATGGGCACCATCCTCGCAATCGCAGGTAATGTCAAAAATCGGCCCCAGTTCGTTCTGTAGTTGCAGGGCTTTTCGCATCAGCTTTTCCGAGCCGGCGTAGTGGTCGACCGCAGGAAGAATGGGGAAAGGCTTTTCGCCGGCAAAGAGAACGGTTTTGGGATGGCGCATATGAGCTATCAGGATCGAGAGGTGTGGGACTTGAGCTGAAAAGAAAAAGGCCGCGGTATTTTACCGCGGCCTTTCAGTGAAACCGGAAAACAGGCTGGGTTACAGCATGTCCTTGACGGCTTCGGCTTCGTCAGTCAGTTCCTTCAACGTCAGGTTCATCTTCTCGCGGCTGTATTCATCGATTTCCAGGCCCTGGATGATCTTGAACGAGCCACCGGTGCATTCGCACGGGAAACCGTAAACGATGCCGGCCGGGATGCCGTAGGAGCCGTCAGACGGCACGCCCATCGTCACCCAGTCGCTGGAACCGAGCACCCAGTCACGGATGTGGTCGATGGCGGCGTTGGCAGCCGAAGCTGCGGACGACAGGCCGCGGGCTTCGATGATGGCGGCGCCACGCTTGCCAACGGTCGGCAGGAAAACATCGTTGTTCCAGGCGTGGTCGTTGACCAGGGCCTTGACGTTGTCACCGTTGGATTCGCAGCTGCGGTAGTCAGCGTACATCGTCGGTGAGTGGTTACCCCAGACGACCAGCTTCTTGAAGGAAGACACGGCGCGGCCAGTTTTTTCAGCCAGTTGCGACAGCGCACGGTTGTGGTCCAGGCGCAGCATGCCGTGGTAATTGTTCGGGTTGGTGCGGCCAACCTTCTTGGCAGCCGCAGCAGCGATGTAGGCGTTGGTGTTGCAGGGGTTGCCGACGACCAGAACCTTGACGTCTTCCTTGGCGTTCTCGGCAATGGCCTTGCCCTGAACGGTGAAGATGGCGCCGTTGGCGGTCAGCAGGTCAGCACGTTCCATACCCTTGGAGCGCGGACGGGCACCGACCAACAAGCAGACGTCAGCATCCTTGAAAGCAACGTTCGGGTCATCGGTGGCAACCATGCCGGCGAGCAGCGGGAAGGCGCAGTCGTCGAGTTCCATCATGACGCCCTTGACGGCTTGCTGAGCTTGCGGCAGGTCGAGCAATTGCAGGATGACCGGCTGGTCTTTGCCGAGCATTTCGCCGGAGGCAATGCGGAACAGCAGGCTATAACCGATCTGGCCGGCGGCGCCAGTAACGGCAACGCGCATGGGGGCTTTGGACATGTATCGCTCCTGTATGAAACAGCGTGGTTGAATTGTTGGAATCGCTCGTTGCCGGCCTTGGATTTATGACCTTGCGTGGGCTGGGACGAGAGAGCGAAGATGGTAGAAGTTCGAGGACGGACTGTCAATTCATCATGTGTCTTATATAAGACAACTTTTCGTGGACGGTCTATCGGAAATGTGCTGAAATCCTTCGCCATGACCCGAGAAACCAGTCGCGCTGCGGCGCGCACATCGCCCACATTCAGTCCGTTGTATCGCCAGATCAAGGATTTTTTGATTCGTAGCCTTGAGCAAGGCGAGTGGGGGCCGGGTGATGCAATCCCGAGCGAGGGCGAGTTGGCAGCGCGCTTTAATGTCAGCCAAGGAACGGTGCGCAAGGCCATTGACGAAATGGCGGCTGAGCACATGCTGGTTCGCCGCCAGGGCAAGGGTACTTTTGTTGCGACGCATAGCGACCCGCGTTCCTTCTATCGCTTTCTTCGCCTGGTGCCTGACGATGGCGTGGCGGTGCCGGCGGTTAGCGAGCCTTTTTATTGCCAAGAGGTTAACGCATCGCCCGAGGTGGCAAGAGCGCTGGGTTTGCAAAAAGCCGATCCAGTGATTCATGTCAAACGGATGCTCCGTTTTGCGGGTGAGCCGGTGGTTTTTGATCAAATCTATCTAGTTGGTGAGTTGTTCGCGGGCTTGCAACTCGAAGGTTTGCGTGGTGGCGAGCGGTCTTTTTATAGTTTGCTGGAAAGTGATTACGGGGTTCGCATGATTCACGCCAGTGAGCATTTGCGGGCAGTGTCGGCCGATGACGAAAGTGCAGCCCTTTTGGGGGTTGACCGTGATGAACCTTTGTTGCTCGTTGAGCGGACGGCCTACACCTATGGCAATCGTCCAGTCGAGTGGCGGCGGGGGGTTTATTGCACACGCCGTCACTACTATCGCAATGATCTGGGTTGATTAGTATTTGCTAATTTTTAGAGTGCTGAAAAGCACGCTGGCTGGCGCTTTGCGCGCTACTTTGAATGTATAATTACAGTTCTTTTCAAACCACGTAAAAGCGGTAATCCGCATCTTCACGCGAGGGATGACGTTCATGGCAGAAATGACCATCAAGAAACGTCCAAAAAACTTGGACTTGACCACTATCAGGTTGCCGTTGCCAGGCAAGGTTTCAATTCTGCATCGCGTTAGCGGTGCCGGCTTGTTCCTCTGTTTGCCGCTGCTCCTTTGGCTGTTTGGCGACAGCCTTCATTCTGCTGATAGTTACGCGGCCCTCAAGGCGCATGTTGCCAGCTTGCCCGCCAAGGTGATTCTGGCTGGTCTGTTGTGGGCTTTTGTGCATCATTTTTGTGCCGGGATCCGCTTCCTGTTGCTTGACTTGCATGTCGGCATCGAAAAAGAAGCGGCTCGCAAGTCGGCGGGTGTTGTGTTTGCGGTCAGTATTCCGCTGACCCTGGCTCTGTGGGGGATGTTGCTGTGATCAACCGTATCGTTGTCGGTGCTCATTACGGCCTCAAGGATTGGATCGCCCAGCGTGCGACGGCCATCATCATGGCTGTGTATTCGGTGCTGATCGCTGCTGTTCTGCTGATTATTCAGCCTGCTACCTTTGAGGCTTGGCAAGGTATCTTTGCTAATGGCGTCATCAAGTTCCTGACCTTCCTTTTCTTCGTTAGCTTGTTCTATCACGCCTGGATTGGCGTGCGTGACATCTGGATGGATTACGTGAAGCCGACCGGCCTGCGCCTGACGCTGCATGTCCTGACCATTTGCGCTCTGGTGGGTTACACCGCTTGGGCTGCTGCGATTCTCTGGAGGCTGTAAGCGTGAGTATTCCTGTTCTTAAATTTGATGCGGTCATCGTTGGTGCCGGTGGTGCCGGTCTGCGTTCCGCTATTCAGTTGTCCGAGGCTGGGCTGAAAACAGCCGTGCTCTCCAAAGTCTTTCCGACCCGTTCGCACACGGTTGCGGCACAAGGCGGCGTTGCTGCCTCGCTGGGTAACTCCGAGGAAGATCACTGGACGTGGCATATGTATGACACGGTCAAGGGTTCCGACTGGCTCGGCGATCAGGATGCGATCGAATTCATGTGCCGCAAGGCAAACGAAGTGGTCGTTGAGCTCGAGCACTACGGCATGCCTTTTGATCGTACCGACGATGGCAAGATTTATCAGCGCCCGTTCGGTGGCCATATGTCGAATTTCGGCGAAAAGCCGGTGCGCCGTTCCTGTGCTGCTGCAGACCGTACGGGGCACGCCATGCTGCATGCCATGTACCAGCGTAATGTCAAAGCCAATACCCAGTTCTTCGTTGAATGGATGGCGCTTGACCTGATTCGCGACGAGGAAGGTCACGTCATCGGCGTGACCGCCATGGAAATGGAAACCGGTCAAGTGGTGATTTTCCACTCACGTGCCACTATTTTCGCAACCGGTGGTGCTGGTCGCATTTACTATTCTTCGACCAATGCCTTTATCAATACCGGTGACGGTCTGGGTATGGCAGCGCGGGCTGGTATTCCGCTTGAGGATATGGAATTCTGGCAATTCCATCCGACTGGCGTGGCGGGTGCCGGTGTGCTGATTACCGAAGGCGTTCGTGGCGAAGGCGGTATTCTGCGTAACAGCAGCAAGGAGCGCTTCATGGAGCGCTACGCACCGAATGCCAAGGACCTGGCGTCACGTGACGTGGTTTCCCGCGCCATGGCGACCGAAATCAAGGAAGGTCGTGGCTGTGGTGTCAATAAGGACTATGTCCTGCTCGATATTACCCATCTCGATCCGGCCACTATCATGAAGCGCCTGCCGGGTATTCACGAAATCGGTATCCAGTTTGCCGGTGTCGATTGCCTGAAAGAGCCGCTGCCGGTGGTGCCAACCTGTCACTACCAGATGGGTGGTATCCCGACGCATTACTCGGGTCGTGTGGTTGTCCCGCAGAACGGTGACTTCAATACCGTTGTTCCCGGCTTCTATGCGGGCGGTGAATGCGCCTGTGCATCGGTGCATGGTGCCAATCGTCTGGGTACCAACTCCTTGCTTGATCTGCTGGTTTTCGGTAAGTCAGCCGGTGATTCGGCGGTTGAGGATCTTAAGGCTGGCAAGGCTCATCGTGACCTGCCGAAAGACGCAGCCGACAAGGCGTTGGCCCGGATCGCTGCTATCGATAACCGCAAGGGTGGTGCCAATGTGCACGAAACCCGTCTGGCCATGCAACGCACGATGCAAGACCACGCTGGGGTCTTCCGTTTTGGTGACATGCTCAAGCAAGGTGTCGAAAAAATTCTTGAAGTCGAGAAGGCTGCGCGCCAGCTCGAGATCAAGGATAAGTCGATGGCCTGGAACACCGCGCGCAGCGAAGCACTCGAAATGGAGAACCTGATCGAAGTGGCCAAGGCGACGATGATTTCTGCCGAAGCGCGGAAAGAATCGCGTGGCGCTCACGTCCGTGACGATGCTCCGGACACCGAGGAGTTTCCAAATGGTCGTAACGACAAAGAATGGCTCAAGCACACGCTGTTCTCGCCGGTTGATAACTCGATCACCTACAAGCCGGTGAACCTGCAGCCGCTGACCGTTGAAACCGTCGCCCTCAAGACGCGCTCGTACTAATCGGAGAAGAGAACATGAGCAAACGTACTGTTCAATTCAGTATTTACCGCTACGATCCGGACAAGGACGACGCGCCGTACATGCAGGATATTTCGGTTGAGGTTGAGCCGACGGATCGCAAGCTGCTGGATGCATTGACCAAGCTGAAGGCGAAAGACGACAGCCTAGCTTATCGCCGCTCTTGCCGGGAAGGTGTTTGTGGCTCCGATGCCATGAATATCAACGGCAAGAATGGTCTGGCCTGTCTGACCGACATTGACTCGTTGAAGCAGCCGATCGTATTGCGCCCCTTGCCGGGCCTGCCGGTCATTCGCGATCTGATCGTCGATATGACCCAGTTCTTCAAGCAGTATCACTCGATCAAGCCTTACCTGATCAACAACGATCCCCCGCCGGAGCGTGAGCGTCTGCAGTCGCCGGAAGACCGTGAAGAGCTGAATGGTCTTTACGAATGCATTCTATGTGCCTGTTGTTCGACCTCATGCCCGTCGTTCTGGTGGAATCCGGATAAGTTCGTCGGCCCGGCTGGCTTGCTGGCGGCTTATCGTTTCATCGCCGATACGCGCGATCAGGCGACCAGCGAGCGTCTCGATAATCTCGAAGACCCGTATCGCTTGTTCCGTTGCCATAGCATCATGAACTGTGTTGACGTGTGCCCGAAGGGTTTGAACCCGACCAAGGCTATCGGCAAGATCAAGGACATGATGGTTCGTCGCGCCGTCTGATGGAGCGCAAGGACTACGAACGCCTGCGTTGGCGCTGTATTCGTCGAGCTCTGCTGGAGCTCGACATCACGCTGACGCGTTTTCTCGACGATGGTTTTTCGTCGCTCGATGAGGTGCAGCAGCAGGCATTCGTGGCACTTGCCGACCTGGAGGACTACGATCTATGGGATCTGATTACCGGTAAGGCCGAGATTGATGACCCTGTGATGTCCGAAGTCGTCGCGATGCTACGTAAGAGTAGAGTAAGGTTGGCGGAGTAATTTCGAACGTTAACCGCTTTTAGGCAGTTCAGTGATAACCAACACCTGACAAGGGAAGATAACCATGACGACCGAACGCAAGGCAACCCTGAGCATTGACGGGCAAGCGCCCGTTGATTTTCCGATCATGTCCCCGACGCACGGCAACGACTGTATCGACATTCGTTCGCTGGGCGGCAAGACCGGCTATTTCACCTATGACTCCGGGTTCCTCTCGACCGCCAGCTGCAAATCCACCATCACTTTCATCGACGGTGACAAGGGCGAATTGTTGTACCGCGGCTATCCGATCGAACAACTGGCCGACAACTGCAACTTCCTGGAAGTTGCTTATCTGTTGAAGAATGGCGAGCTGCCGAACGCTACCCAGAAGGTCAATTTCGAAAATACCATCAAGAACCATACGATGGTGCATGACCAGCTGACCCGTTTTTATAATGGTTTCCGTCGCGATGCCCATCCGATGGCCGTCATGACGGGTGTGGTTGGAGCATTGTCCGCCTTCTACCATGAAGCTATGGACTACTCCGATGCCGAGCACCGCAGCATCAGCTTCAATCGCATCATCGCCAAGATGCCGACCATTGTCGCCATGGCGTACAAGTACAACAAGGGCATGCCCTTTATGTACCCGGACAATGATCTGAATTACACCGAAAACTTCATGCGCATGATGTTCGGTAACCCGTGCGAAAAGTACGTGCCGAATCCGGTGCTGGTTCGTGCGCTGGACATGATCTTCACGCTGCACGCTGATCATGAGCAGAACGCATCGACCTCGACGGTCCGTCTGGCCGGTTCTTCCGGTGCCAATCCGTTTGCCTGTATCGCTGCAGGTATCGCTTGTTTGTGGGGCCCGGCACACGGTGGTGCCAACGAGGCTTGCCTGCAGATGCTGGAAGAAATCGGTGATGTCTCGCGCGTTGGCGAATATATCGCTCGTGCCAAGGACAAAAACGATTCCTTCAAGCTGATGGGCTTTGGTCACCGCGTTTACAAGAACTTTGATCCGCGCGCCAAGCTGATGCGTCAGGTCTGTAACGATGTGCTGAAAGAACTGGGCCTGGAAAACGACCGCCTGTTCAAGCTGGCCATGGAACTGGAAAAGATCGCGCTGGAAGATCCGTACTTCGTTGAGAAGAAGCTCTACCCGAACGTCGACTTCTACTCCGGTATCGTGCAAAAGGCGATTGGTATTCCGACCGAAATGTTCACCTGTATCTTCGCGCTGGCCCGTACGGTCGGCTGGATGACGCAGTGGGAGGAAATGATCTCCGATCCGGAGTACAAGATCGGCCGTCCGCGCCAGCTCTACATGGGCGCAGCCAAGCGCGATGTAGTTCCGTTGGCCCAGCGTAGCTAACAGTAAGAACCGGGCGGCCGTCTGGCCGCCCTTTTTTTAACTGTGAAAACGCAATAAACACGCAAGAAGAGTTGCCCAATAAAGATAACACCCGACCGGGGACGCCTATGACTACGATGACCACCATGTTAGACAGCACGATGTACTTTGGCGGCAATGCGCCATTTGTCGAAGAGCTGTACGAAAATTACCTGAATGATCCGACCTGCGTGCCTGCAGAGTGGCGTGATTATTTCGACCGCCTGGCGCAGATGCCGGGCTTTGTGGCGCGCGATGTGGCGCATGCGCCGGTGATCGCTGCCTTTGCCGAACTGGCTAAGGACGGCGGTTTCCGCCCGGCGGCCACGGTGTCGCATGCCAGCGAAAATAAGAAACAGTCGGCTGTCGGCCAATTGGTCACGGCTTACCGTTCGCTCGGGACTCGCTGGGCTGATCTTGATCCACTCAAGCGCAATCCGCGTCCCAAGCTTGATGAACTTGAGCCGTCTTTTTACGGTTTCACCGATGCGGACCTGAACCAAACGTTCAATGTGGGTTCGCTCAAAGGCTTGCCGGAAACAGCCAAGCTCAGCGTGATCCTCGAAACACTCAAACAAACGTATTGCGGCACCATCGGTGTCGAATACATGTACATGACTGACTACAACGAAAAGCGCTGGCTGCAAGAAAAGCTGGAAAGCATTCGTTCCCGTCCGTCTTATAACGCCGATCAGAAAAAGCGCATTCTGGAACGGTTGACCGCGGCAGAAACCCTGGAACGCTATCTGCATACCAAGTATGTCGGTCAGAAGCGTTTCTCGCTCGAAGGGGGTGAGTCGCTGATTGTTTCCATGGACGAAGCGATTCGTACCGGCGGTGCGTTGGGTGTGGACGAAGTCGTGGTTGGTATGGCGCACCGCGGTCGACTGAATGTTCTGGTCAATACCCTGGGTAAAACGCCGTCGATGCTTTTCGCTGAATTCGAGGGCAAGAAAAAGAGTGACTTGACGGCCGGTGACGTCAAATACCACATGGGCTTCTCGTCCGACGTCAATACCCCGGGCGGTGCTTGCCACCTGACCCTGGCTTTCAATCCATCGCACCTCGAAATCGTTAACCCGGTGGTCGAAGGTTCGGTCTACGCACGGCAGGTTCGCCGTGGTGAGGGGAGCCAGCATAAAGTCATGCCGATTCTGATTCACGGTGACTCGGCGGTTGCCGGTCAGGGTGTGAACCAGGAAATGCTCAACTTTGCGCAGACCCGTGGTTATGGTGTCGGCGGCACGATTCACATCGTGGTTAATAATCAGGTGGGTTTTACCACCAGCGATCCGCGCGATTACCGTACAGGCCATTACTGTACAGACATCTTCAAGATGGTCGACGCCCCAATCTTCCACGTGAACGGGGATGATCCTGAAGCGGTCGCCTTGGTGACGCAACTGGCTGTCGAATACCGTCAGACTTATCAGAAAGATGTTGTTATTGACATCTTCTGCTTCCGAAAACTCGGCCATAACGAGCAGGATGAGCCGATGGTCACCCAGCCGCTGATGTACAAAATCATCGCCAAGCACCCGGGGACCCGCAAGCTTTATGGTGAGAAGCTGATTGCCGAAGGTACTTTGCCGGCCGATGGTCCGGAAAAGATGATTCAGGAATATCGCGAGCATCTGGACAAGGGTGAGTTGCTCTACAACCCGGTGCTGGCCGGTTACAAGCATCCGATGACCATTGACTGGATGCCCTTCCTGACCAAGAACTACATCGAAACCTGCGATACGCGAGTGCCGATGGATGAGCTCAAGCGTCTGGCAGCACGACTCACCACCTTGCCGGAAGGTTTCGCGCTGCATTCGCGCGTTAAGAAAATTGTTGATGATCGCGCCGCAATGGGTGAGGGCAAGTTGCCGGTCGACTGGGGTATGGCTGAAAATCTCGCCTACGCCTCGGTCCTGGTGTCTGGTTATGGCGTTCGTATTTCGGGTGAGGACGTTGGTCGCGGGACCTTCTTCCACCGCCATGCTGCTTTCCATGACCAGAATCGCACCAGCTGGGATGTCGGCACCTATCATCCACTGAAGAACCTGCAGGAAAAGCAGGCCGGCTTCCAGTGTTATGACTCGGTCCTCTCTGAAGAAGCCGTGCTGGCCTTTGATTATGGTTATGCCTCGGCCAACCCGTACGAAATGGTGGTTTGGGAAGGCCAGTTCGGTGACTTTGCCAACGGTGCGCAAGTGGTCATCGACCAGTTCATTGCGTCTGGCGAAGCCAAGTGGGGCCGTGCCTGTGGTCTGGTCATGCTGTTGCCGCATGGTTACGAAGGCCAGGGTCCGGAGCACTCCTCTGCCCGCCTCGAACGCTTCATGCAGTTGTGTGCTGAGATGAATATGGAAGTCTGTGTGCCGACCACGGCTGCCCAGGTTTTCCACATGCTGCGCCGTCAGGCGGTTCGCATGCAGCGCAAGCCGCTGATCGTCATGTCGCCGAAATCGCTGTTGCGCCACAAGGATGCCGCATCGTCGCTTGATGAATTGGCCAACGGTGAATTCCAGCGCGTCATCGGCGAGGTTGATCCGATCGACCCGAAGAAGGTCAAGCGCGTCGTGCTGTGCTGCGGCAAGGTCTATTACGACCTGGTCAACGCCCGCCGCGAGAAGAAGATCGACGATATCGCCATCGTTCGTCTTGAGCAGTTGTACCCCTTCCCCAAGGAATCGATGGAGAAGGAACTGGCGAAATATCCGAAGGCGACCGAAATCGTCTGGGCCCAGGAAGAGCCGCGTAATCAGGGCGCCTGGTACTGGATTGCTTCGCGTCATCACCTGGATTCGCAGATCAGCGGCAAGCAGAAAATGCTGCTGGTTTCCCGCCCGGCTTCCTCGTCCCCGGCGGTTGGCTATCTGGCCAAGCACAACGAGCAACAAAAGGCACTGATCGAGTCCGCCCTGGGCAAGATCGAGTACTGATAAAACAGTAGAGTGGAGTCACCATGAGCATTATTGAAGTTCAAGTTCCGCAGCTCTCCGAGTCCGTTGCCGAAGGCACGCTGGCTTCCTGGAAAAAGAAGATTGGCGAAGCTGTTGCCCGCGACGAAATCCTGATCGACATCGAGACCGACAAGGTCGTTCTTGAAGTGCCGTCACCAGGTGCTGGCGTTCTGGTCGAGATCATCAAGGCGGATGGCGAAACGGTCGTTTCCGGCGAGTTGATCGCCCGTATTGATACCGCTGCTACGGCAGGTGCTGTTGCGCCGGCGGCGGCTGCCGCTCCGGCTGTTGCCGCCCCGGCACCGGCTGCTGCTGCCGCTGCGCCGGCTGGTACGGCCAGCCCGGCTGCCCGCAAGATTCTCGACGAGAAGGGCGTGGCTGCAGCCGACGTCGCCGGTTCCGGCCGTGGTGGTCGTGTGACCAAGGAAGATGCTGTTGCCGCCGCCAAGCCGGCAGCGGGCCCGGTGGTTGCCGCCAAGGCAGCTTCGTCCCTGTCGGTGCCGACCAGCAATGTCGCCTTGGGTGATCGCACCGAAGAGCGCGTGCCGATGACGCGTCTGCGCGCCCGCATTGCCGAGCGCCTGCTTGAATCGCAAGCCACCAACGCCATCCTGACCACCTTCAACGAAGTGAACATGGCCCCGGTCATGGCACTCCGTAAGCAATACGGTGAAAAGTTCGAGAAGACTCATGGCGTCCGTCTGGGCTTCATGGGCTTCTTCGTCAAGGCGGCTTGTGCTGCCCTGCAGAAGTTCCCGGTTCTGAATGCTTCGGTTGATGGTAACGACATCGTTTATCACGGCTACATCGATATCGGTATTGCTGTTGGTTCGCCGCGCGGCCTGGTCGTCCCGATCATCCGCAATGCTGACCAAATGTCGATTGCTGAAATCGAAAAGAAGATTGCCGAGTTCGGTGTCAAGGCCAAGGATGGCAAGCTGACCATCGAAGACCTGACCGGCGGCACCTTCTCGATTTCAAACGGCGGAATTTTCGGTTCCATGATGTCGACCCCGATCATCAACCCGCCGCAGTCGGCGATCCTCGGCATCCATGCCACCAAGGATCGTGCCGTGGTTGAAAATGGTCAGGTCGTCGTCCGTCCGATGAATTATTTGGCCATGTCTTACGATCACCGCATCATCGACGGCCGTGAAGCGGTCCTCGGTCTGGTGACCATGAAGGAAGCGCTGGAAGATCCGTCGCGCTTGCTGCTCGGAGTCTAACTAGGATCGAGTTGCCTAGTTGCCTAGGATCGAGTTGAGCCCCACCGGGTTTTACTCGATCCTTTCTTCATTGGGATCAAGCCAAGCCAGCGGGCTTGGACTCGATCCTCGATCCTCAAGGAGTTCTACATGTCCCAGCAATTTGACGTGGTCGTTATTGGTGGTGGTCCCGGTGGCTACATCGCGGCCATCCGTGCTTCGCAATTGGGTTTCACCGCGGCTTGCGTGGAATCCAATCCTTATGCTGACCCGAAAGGCGAGCCGCGCCTGGGCGGCACCTGCCTGAACGTCGGCTGCATTCCTTCCAAGGCGCTGCTGCACACCTCGCACCTGTATGAAGAAGCCAACCACAGCTTCGAATCTCAGGGCATTAAGATTGGCAAGACCAGCATCGACGTGCCGACCATGAAGGCACGCAAGGATGGCGTGGTCAATCAGCTGACCGGTGGCATCAAGATGCTGCTCAAGAAGAACAAGGTCACTTTCCTGGCCGGCCATGGTTCCTTTGTCGCGAAGGAAGGTGAATTCTGGAAGCTCAAGGTCGGTGAAGAAGACGTCCTGGCCAAGCAGGTCATCGTCGCCACCGGCTCCAAGGCCCGCCACCTGCCGAACCTCCCGGTCGACCAGAAGATCGTGATGGACAACGAAGGCGCGCTGAACCAGGAATCCGTGCCGAAGAAACTGGCCATTATTGGCGCTGGCGTGATCGGTCTGGAAATGGGTTCGGTCTGGCGTCGTGTCGGTGCCGAAGTCACCGTTCTTGAAGCCATGCCGGATTTCCTGGCTGCAGCCGATCAGGACGTCGCCAAGGAAGCGCTCAAGCTGTTCACCAAGCAGGGTCTGAATATCCAGATGGGTGTCAAGATCGGCGACATCAAGGCGACCAAAAAGGGCGTGTCCATCGACTACGCCGACAAGGATGGCAAGGAGCAGAAACTGGAAGCCGATCGTCTGATCGTCTCCATCGGCCGCGTGCCGAACACCGACGGCCTGAACGCCGAAGCCGTTGGCCTGCAACTGGACGAGCGCGGCTTTGTCGCGGTCAACGGCCATTGCCAGACCAATCTGCCGGGTGTTTGGGCCATTGGCGACGTGGTCCGTGGTCCGATGCTGGCCCACAAGGCGCATGAAGAAGGTGTCATGGTTGCCGAGTTGATGGCGGGCCAGGCCGGTCACTGCAACTTCGACACCATTCCCTGGGTCATCTACACCGCGCCAGAAATTGCCTGGGTTGGCAAGACCGAGCAGGCGCTCAAGGCAGAAGGCGTCGAATACAAGGCCGGCAAGGTGCCTTTCCTGGCCAATGGCCGCGCATTGGGCATGGGCGATCCTTCCGGTTTTGTCAAGGTGCTCGCCTGCAAGAAGACGGATCGCATTCTCGGTGCTCACATCATTGGTGCCAACGCTTCCGAAATGATCGGCGAGTGCGTGGTGGCCATGGAGTTTGGTGCCGCGTCGGAAGATCTGGCCCGTATCTGCCACGCCCATCCGACCTTGTCGGAAACCATCCACGAAGCCGCGCTGGCCTGCGACAAGCGCACGCTAAACTTCTAAGCGGACTCATCCGGACTTAAAGGCGGGTTGCGGCAACGCACCCGCCTTTTTTGCGCGCTTCTTTGGCAAAATAGCCGTTTGATTCCAATCACGATTCCCCAACATGCCGCATAAAAAATTAAAAGTTGCCGCCGAAGGCATGCTCGATGCCTACAAGAACCTGCTCGATGCCCGGGGCTATATTGCCGATGCCGCGCAAATGACGGCGGCCACAGCTCTGCAATCGCTCTACACGAATCTGCTGTATTTCAAGGTTGACCGTGGCAGTACCTTCAAACGCCTGCTGTCGCCGCCCAAACCGCCAAAGGGTGTCTATTTCTGGGGCGGGGTGGGGCGTGGCAAGAGTTTTTTGATGGATTGCTTCTACGATTCCGTGCCCTACCGACGTAAGAAGCGTCTGCACTTCCATTCCTTCATGCAGCAGATTCACCGTGACCTGGAAAAGTACAAGGGTGAAACTGATCCGATGCTGAAGCTGGCCGCCGATATTGCCAAGGACGTGCGGCTGCTCTGTTTCGACGAATTCCATGTCTCGGATATCGCTGATGCGATGATCCTCGGTCGGCTGATGGAGGGCTTGTTTACGCAGGGTGTCATTGTCGTCATGACCTCCAACTATCCGCCAGACAGGCTTTACCCGAATGGCCTGCACCGCGAGAGTTTCCTGCCGACCATTGCTTTGTTGAAGAAATATCTCGACGTGTTTGAGGTGGATGCCGGGGTCGATTACCGGCTGCGTGCTCTGGAACAGGTTGAGATTTATCACCATCCGGCCGATGCCGCTGCCGAGACCAAAATGGTCGATTATTTCCGCATGGTGGCCGGTGAGGAAGGGCAGCGGGGCGGTCAGATTGAAGTCCTGGGCCGCGAAATTCCTACCGTCCGCCGGGCGCATGGCGTCATCTGGTTCGATTTCCGCACTTTGTGTGGTGGACCACGTTCGCAGAACGATTATCTGGAAATTTCTCGCGCCTACCATACCGTGCTGTTGTCGCAGGTGCCGAAAATGACCCAGCACCAGGCCTCCGAAGCCCGGCGCTTCACTTGGCTGGTCGATGTCTTCTACGACAACAAGGTCAAGTTAATCATTACCGCCGATAGTGCGGCCGATGACTTGTACACCGAAGGGACGCAGGCCAGTGAGTTCAAGCGCACGGTCAGTCGTCTGACCGAGATGAACTCGCGCGACTATCTCGCTCAGCCGCATATTGTTGCGCCGTAGGATGACCCCCATGAAATTTGCCGGCCAATGGCTGTTGACCGTGATCGTTGCCTGCTGGGCCAGTCTGGTGGCGGCGCAGGGGTTGGAGGTGATCGAACTACGCAGCAAGACCGTGGCGGAGGTGTTGCCGTCACTATTGCCGCTGGTCGAGGCGGGGGGGACGCTCACTGGGCTGAACAACCAGCTTTTTCTGCGCACCTCACCGGATAACCGGGCCGATATCAAGCGGGCGCTGGCGGCGATCGACAAGCCGGCGCGCCGGATGATCATCCATGTCAGCCAGGACCGCCAGCAGGCGGATAGCGGCCGCGGTGCGGCGCTGGGCGGTGAGGTGGTGCTTGGCGGGTCGCGGCCGTCGCAGGTCGCGGCGCAGGTCTGGGATAGCCGCCATGCCCGGCGCGATGGCAGCAGCCAGCGTGTGCAAACCATCGAGGGGGAGCGCGCTTTCATTCAAGTCGGGCGCAGCCTGCCGTTGCCCATGCGCCAGATCGTCCGCGGGCCGGTGGGTACGGTCGTCAACGAAGGTGTGGTTTATCGTGATGTGGGTAGCGGGTTTTATGCCAGTCCGCGTTTGAGCGGCCGCCAGGTGACGCTTGAAATTACGCAACAGGCCGAGCAGATGAACGATCCACGCGGCGGTATTGCCAGTCAGCGTCTGGCGACCACCGTACGCGGTCAACTGGGTGAATGGATTGAATTAGGCGGCAGTGGACGAGAAGGCAGCGAACAGCACGGCGGCTTCAGTGTCGGGACACGCGATGGACATGACCGCCGTACCCTCTGGCTGATGGTCGAGGAAGTCGACTGAGTCGCCGATAAGCATATCGACCTCAATTTATTTTTAGATTGACAGCGTGATCTTTTGTATGTCAGAACGGTGGTCTGATCAGAGGTCTGGGTAGAGATTTGACGATATGGCGCTTTGCAGAAAGTCTTCTAACGCTTTATGGCGCAGGGCGCTTGGCTATTTTCTGCTGGCCGTCTGGCTCCCAGGTGTTTCCGTGTGCGGGGCCTCTCCTCAGCCACTGACGGTTGTCATGGATGATGATTACCCACCCTATGTCTTCCGCCAGCAAGATGGTCAACTCAGTGGCTATTTGCCCGACCTGTGGCAGCTTTGGGGGCAGCAGACCGGCACGACAGTCAAGCTGATCGCGACCGATTGGGCCAAAGCGCAGCAATTGCTCGCTGAAGGCCAGGCCGATGTGATCGACATGATGTTCCAGACGCCGGAACGGGCGCGCTATCTTGCTTTTTCAGCAGTGCCCTATGCCGAGTTGCCGGTTTCCATCTACGTGCAGCGAAATGTAGGAGGCATCACCGATGTGAGTTCGCTCCGTGGCTTCATGGTGGGGGTTAAGGATGGCGATGCCTGTGCCGAGAGGTTGCGCGCAGAAGGGGTGAGCAATTTAAAGCCTTATGCCAGTTATTCGTCGGTGGTTGAGGCGGCCAGGCTGTCGGAAATCAATCTTTTTTGTCTTGATGACCCGCCCGCAGGCTATCTGCTCTACCGTGCCAATCTGGATCAATCCTTTAGCAAGGCTTTTACGCTCTACAGCGGCCAGTTTCACCGGGCCGTCAAACGGGGGCAGGAAAGTCTGCTGGAAGAGGTGGAGCGTGGATTTGCCACCATTCCGGCGGCTGAGTTGCGGCAAGTTCACGACAAATGGCTGGGCTCGCCGTTCATGCTCTTCCCCTGGTTGAAATACCTGGGGTTGGGTGCCTTGGCCTTTTTGCTGCTGGCGATTGGGGTGGCGGCCTGGATCATCATCTTGCGACGGGCGGTGCGTCTGCGGACTGAATCGCATGCCAAGGAAAAAGCGCAACTTCGTGCGCTGATCAACACCTTGCCCGACCTTGTCTGGTTAAAAAGCCCCGATGGCGTTTATCTGGCATGTAATCCGAAATTTGAGCGCTTCTTCGGCGCTAAAGAGGCGCAGATCGTAGGCAAGACGGATGACGACTTTGTCCCCAAAGCGCTGGCTGATTTATTTCGTGAAAATGACCAGAAGGCGTTTGAGTCAGAAGGGGAGGTGGTCAATGAAGAATGGGTCACCTTTGCCGATGACGGGCATCAGGAATTGCTGGAAACGACCAAAACCCCCATGTACGACAGTGGCGGGCAGTTGATCGGTATTCTTGGGATCAGCCATGACATAACCGCGCGGAAAGCAACTGAAAAAGCCTTGCAGGACAGTGAGGCGCGATATCGCGGTGCCTTTCTCGCCAGTGCCGACTCGGTCAATATCAATCGATTTGAGGACGGCATGTATCTGGAAGTGAACGATGCGTTTCTTCAGGTCACGGGATTCCAGCGCGATGAAGTTATCGGTCGAACCTCGACGGAATTAGCGATTTGGGCCAATCCTGACGATCGAAAGCGCTTGGTGGATGATTTGCAGCGAGCGGGGGTGTGCAGAAATCTGGAGACGCAGTTCCGGAAGAAGAATGGCGACTTGGTCTGGGGGCTGATGTCGGCATCGATCATGCAACTTGAGGGAATGCCCTGCATTCTGTCCATTACCCGCGATGTTACGGATCGGAAAAAGACCGAAATGGAATTGGCCAATTATCGGGATCATCTGGAATTGCTGGTCAAGGCAAGAACGGCTGAACTGGCGTCGGCAAAGGAGGCGGCCGAGACCGCTAATATTGCCAAGAGTGCTTTCCTGGCCAACATGAGCCATGAAATTCGCACCCCGCTGAATGGCATCACCGGCATGGTCCATATTCTTCGGCGCAAAGGCGTGACGCAGGAGCAAGAAGACAAGCTGGGAAAAATTGAAACGGCGGGCGAACATTTGCTGGAGATCATTAATGCTGTGCTTGATCTCTCCAAGATTGAGGCCGGCAAATTCACCCTGGAGCGTGCAGCGCTGAGTGTGCGGGAATTGATCGGCAATGTGGCCTCGATTGTGGGTGAGCGTGCCAAGACGAAAGGGTTGGCACTGAATTTCCATGTGGCAGAGTCGATTCCGAATGGTTTGTTGGGCGATCGGACACGTTTGCAGCAGGCCTTGCTCAATTACCTGACCAATGCGATCAAATTTACCGATACCGGCTTGATTACGGTCAACGTCCGTTTAGTCGAGGATTTTGCCGAGGATGTTTTGCTGCGATTTGAGGTGGTCGATACCGGTACCGGTATCGAAGCCGAGACAATTCCCCGGCTGTTTTCGGTCTTCGAGCAGGCGGATAACTCAATCACCCGTAAATTTGGCGGCACCGGGTTGGGTTTGGCGATTACCCGCAAGATTGCCGAACTCATGGGTGGTACCTCGGGAGTGAGCAGTGAAGTCGGCCAGGGCAGCACCTTCTGGCTGACCGTCCGCCTGGCCAAAGCGGCGACTGAACCGTCGGGGGCGGTGCTGCACCCGGTGAAGAGCGTGGAAAGCAGCCTTAAACGGAATTTTTCCGGTCGCCGTATTTTGTTGGCGGAGGATGAACCAATCAATCGGGAAGTGACCCTGGCGCTGTTGAATGAGGTGGGCCTGCTGGCTGATGTGGCTGAAGACGGCGCCCAAGCTTTGAAACAGGCAGGTGAAATTGACTACGACCTGATCCTGATGGACATGCAGATGCCCAACATGGATGGTCTCGAAGCCACCCGACGAATTCGTCAGTTATCCCGTAGCAAGCGGGTTGTCATCGTCGCAATGACGGCCAATGCATTTGCTGAAGACAAGCAGCGCTGTTTCGAGGCCGGCATGGACGATTTCATTGCCAAACCGGTTGTCCCCGAGGTCTTGTTTGGCAGCCTGCTGAAATGGCTGTCCGCATAGTCAATGTTGATAGCCCAGGCCTTGGGCAAGGGGTTCGGCGCCAGTCTTCGAGAGACGGACGCCGAACGCCGGGTTGCTGCTGATCAGGCGGCGTTGAGTGCCTGATCCAGATCGGCGATCAGGTCATCGATGTGCTCGATACCGACTGACAGGCGGATCATGTCTTCCGACACGCCGGCTTTGGCCAGTTCTTCTGGTGACAACTGGCGGTGTGTGGTCGACGCCGGATGGCAGGCGAGCGTCTTGCAGTCGCCGATGTTGACCAGGCGGGTGACCAGTTGCAGGGCGTCCTGAAACTTGCCGCCACCTTCGCGGCCGCCGCAGTCCGTGCCTTTCACGCCGAAGTTGAGAATGCCGGACGCGCGGCCGCCCATGTATTTCTGGACCAGCGCGTGGTCCTTGTGGTCGGGCAGGCCGGCATAATTGACCCAGCTCACCTTCGGATGATTCTGCAGGAACTGGGCGATTTTCAGCGAGTTGTCGCAGATGCGGTCCATGCGCAGCGCCAGCGTTTCAATACCCTGCAGGATCAAGAAGGCGTTGAACGGGCTGATGGCGGCGCCCATGTTGCGCAGCGGGACGACGCGGGCGCGGCCGATATAGGCAGCGGCACCGAGCGCTTCGGTATAGACGACGCCGTGATATGAAACATCCGGCTCGTTCAGGCGCTTGAACTTGGCCTTATGCTCGGCCCAGGGGAACTTGCCGCTATCGACAATGATGCCGCCTAGGCTGTTGCCATGGCCGCCGAGGTATTTGGTCAGGGCGTGCACCACGATGTCGGCGCCGTGCTCGAACGGGCGGCACAGGTAGGGCGAGGGCACGGTGTTGTCGACGATGACCGGCACGCCGTGCTTGTGGGCGACTTCAGCCAGTTTTTCGAAATCGACGACGTTGCCGAGCGGGTTGCCGACCGATTCGCAGAAGACGGCCTTGGTCTTGGCGTCGATCAGCTGCTCGAAAGCTTCAGGGTCGCGGTAATCAGCAAAGCGCACTTCGATGCCGTACTGCGGCAGGGTGTGGGCGAACAGGTTGTAGGTGCCGCCGTACAGCGTCGACGACGTGACGATGTTGTCGCCGGCTTCGGCGATGGTTTGGATCGCCGCGGTGATTGCGGCCATGCCGGAGGCCATGGCCAGTGCGGCGATGCCGCCTTCCATTTCAGCAACGCGCTTTTCCAGCACGTCCTGGGTCGGATTCATGATCCGCGTGTAGATGTTGCCGGCGACCTTGAGGTCGAACAGGTCGGCACCGTGCTGGGTGCTGTCGAAGGCGTAGGACGTGGTCTGGTAGATGGGGACGGCGACGGCCTTGGTGGTCGGGTCCGGGCTGTAGCCGCCGTGAACGGCGATGGTTTCGATCTTCATGCGCGTGTCTCTCTTGTTGTTAAAAACATTAGTCTAGCAGCCTGTCAATTTTGATCAGAGCACGCTGGTTAAATTCGAGCAGGGGGGGAGCTTGAGTGAAATTAGAGCAAAAATATTAGGCAAGTCTGATTTATACTGCCTATAATAGTAAGTAATTTATTACTTACTTGTAGCCATGCTTATTAACCCTCGTCAATCCACCGAGTCTCGCCAGGCAGAAATCATCGCCACCATGGTTTTACTCTCAGCCGAGCGGACTCCGGCAGACATCACGACGACGGACATTGCCAAGGCTATGAAGGTGACTCAAGGTGCTTTGTTTCGTCACTTCGCCAGCAAGGAAGCCATCCGACTGGCCGTTGTCGAATGGATAGAAGAACATTTGATGCGCGAACTCCTGGCGGCCAAGAACAGCGCTCCAGATGCCTTAACTGCACTCAAGGCCATGTTCATGGCGCATGTTGGTTTTGCCAAAGTTCACCCTGGCGCCCCTCGCCTCATTTTTGGCGAGCTTCAGCAACCCGCTGAATCACCAGTCAAGCAACGGGTTCAGAAAATCATGCAGCACTATCGACAGACTCTGACGCAAACCCTAAGCGCAGCAATTGAGGCAAAGCTTATTCGCGCTGATGTTGATAGCCCATCAGCAGCGGCCCTCTTCCTTGGGGCCATTCAGGGCCTGGTCATTCAATCCATGCTCAGCGGTAACACGGAGCAGATGGAGCAACAGGCGGTTGGCGTTCTCGACCTTTATCTTGCCGCTCTCGGGGTCAACTCATGAGACTCAATCGGTTTTTCAGTCGCAAGTTTGGCTTAGTAGCTTTTGCCGTGCTGCTTCTGGTTGGATTTGGCTTTGTCGTGGCCCGCTCTGGCCCACTGGCGCCAACCAGGGTCACTATCACTCGGGTCGAAACCGGCAATGTGTCGTCATCGCTGTTCGGCATTGGCACCGTCGAAGCGCGCCGCAGCTATTTTATTGGACCTACCGCAGCGGGTCGGGTGAAATCAGTGCAGGTTGATGTCGGAGAGCACGTCAAGGCTGGGCAACTGCTGGCGGAAATTGACCCTGTTGACTTGGATGAACGACGTCGCTCCCTTGATGCCGCATCCGCTCGGGCATCCAGCGCGGTGTTGGCGGCCGAGGCGCAGCGCAAGGATGTGCTGGCCCGTCAATCGGTGGCCAATTTGAATGCCAAACGCTATCGCGACCTCGGCGATAAGCAATTTGTCAGCCCGAGTGCCGTTGAGAGTAAACAACAGGAACTGACTTCGGCTCAAGCTGCCGTTGATGCGAGCGAAGCTAATCTGCAAAGCGCCCGGCAAGAAGTCGTTCGCCTCAAGGCCGACCAGGACGGTTTGCGGCGGCAACGGGATAACCTCCGCCTGCTTGCCCCTATTGACGGCGTGGTAACCAGTCGTGATGCGGAAACCGGCTCAACGCTCATTGCCGGGCAATCAGTCGTCAAGTTGGTCGAGCCCAACAGTCTCTGGGTCAAGGTTCGACTGGACCAGGGGCGTTCCCGCGGGTTGGCAGCAGGACAAGCCGCCAGCATTGTCCTGCGCAGTTATCCTGGAACAGCGTTAGCTGGCCGAGTTGTTCGGATTGAACCGCTCAGTGACAGCGTGACCGAGGAACGCATCACCCTGGTTGCCTTTGATCAGATTCCAGTGGGTCTCAGCATTGGCGAAATGGCCGAGGTGACTGTACAAACAGCCGCCCATCAAACCGGCCTGACACTGCCCAATGCAGCCGTGAAACAGACACCGCAAGGGGCGGGCGTATGGAAACTGCACGATGGCAAGCCCGCACTTGTTGCGATCAAACTCGGCAGCAGTAGCCTGGATGGCTTGGTGCAGGTGCTGGACGGCATCAGCGCCGGCGATGAAGTTGTCGTGCACAGCGAGCGTGCGTTGTCGGAAGGTGCTCGCGTCAAAATCGTTGAACAACTGGCGGGGCAACGCAAGTGATAAGCCTGGCCGGCCGAGACATTTTGCATTCCTGGTCGAAGTTCGTGTTGACCGGTATCGGCCTTGGCTTGCTGATTGGCGTGACCCTGACCATGGCCGGGGTGTATCGCGGCATGGTCGATGATGCCAAGGCGCTGCTCAACAACAGTGGTGCTGACGTGTGGGTTGTGCAGCAGGACACCCAAGGCCCGTATGCCGAATCGTCGAGTATCCATGATGACGTTTACCGCTCATTGCTCAGTCTGCCGGGCGTGGCTCGCGCCGCCAACGTGACCTATCTGACCATGCAGGTTCGTCTGAATAATACCGATGTTCGAGCCATGGTCGTGGGCTTCGAGCCGGGGCAACCGGGAGAGCCCGGGTACCTGGTTGCCGGCCGCCACATTACGCGCAACCATTACGAGGCCGTGGCTGACGTTAAAACAGGATTCCAGCTCGGCGACAGCATTCGAATTCGTCGACATGACTATCGAGTTGTCGGTTTAACCCAGCGCATGGTTTCGTCCGGTGGCGACCCGATGGTCTTCATTCCACTGAAGGATGCTCAGGAGGCACAGTTTCTTAAGGACAACGATGCCATCCTCAATGAGCGGGCAAGAACTGCAGCTAATCCTTCGTTGAATCGCCCGGGCGTACCGGGGCTGCTTGAGGCCGTTCAGGCATCGCAGAATGCCAACCGAAACGTGAATGCTGTGCTGGTTCAAGTGTCACCCGACAGCCAGCCGGACAGGGTCGCACATGAAGTCCGACGCTGGAAACACCTGCAGGCCTTCACCCGATTACAGATGGAGGACATCCTGGTTGCCAAGCTGATTGCCACGTCAGCCAAGCAAATTGGGATGTTTCTGGTCATTCTGGCGGTGGTCAGTGCCGCCATCGTCGCTTTCATTATTTATACGATGACCCTGGGCAAAATTCGTGAGATTGCCGTGTTGAAGTTGATAGGCACGCGCAACCGGACCATCGCCGGAATGATTCTTCAGCAGGCAATGGGCCTCGGGCTGATTGGTTTTCTGGTCGGCAAGACGTCGGCAACGGTATGGGCGCCCTTTTTCCCGAAGTATGTGCTTCTGGAACCCAGCGACGCGCTACGCGGCTTTGTCGTGGTGATGGTCATTTGTGCGCTGGCCAGCACGCTGGCCATTCGGACCGCTCTGCGCGTTGACCCGGCGACGGCCATTGGAGGGTGAGATGAAAGGCTTCGGGATTCATATCGAAGGCTTGAGCAAACGTTATGGTGAGGGCGATACCGCGGTCGACGCCCTGAAAGATGTCAATATGACCGTTGCCCCCGGGGAGGTGGTTGGGCTAATCGGGCCATCGGGTTCCGGAAAGAGCACCTTGCTCAAATGCCTGGGCGCGGTTATAGAGCCGACGGCGGGCAAGATGACGGTTGGCGATGAGGTCATCTACAACAATGGCTGGAAAATCCCTGACCTTAGGGCTTTGCGCCGCGACCGGATAGGGTTCGTGTTTCAGGCGCCCTATTTGATCCCATTTCTGGATGTCACCGACAATGTCGCTTTGCTGCCCATGCTGGCGGGAAGGCCAAATGGTGAATCGCGAAAGCGTGCACTCGAACTGCTTGAGGCGCTGGATGTCGGGCACCGAGCCAAAGCTCAGCCATCGCAACTGTCGGGCGGAGAGCAACAGCGTGTGGCCATTGCCCGAGCCTTGGCGAATCAGCCGCCCGTCATCCTGGCCGATGAGCCGACTGCGCCGTTGGACAGCGAACGCGCCTTGAGCGTTGTGCGCATCCTCAACCAGATGGCACGACAGTTCAATACGGCCATTATTGTGGTCACCCACGATGAGAAAATCATCCCCACATTCAAACGGATTTATCACATTCGGGATGGTGAAACCCATGAAGAAAAAGGGCTCGGGGCCGACTAAGCCGACGACACACACCTAGGTATGGGGACCCATGCCTGCAACAGGAGGCTGCGTATGTTTTTTGTACTGATTTTTTTGATTCTGGCGGCTACGATGTCTTACTTGGTCCCCGAATGGTCTTGGCCTGTGGTTTTGCTGGTTTCGTTTGGATGCGTGGCTGCGCTGCGGATACTTCTGGCAATGACCTCTCGTTCTGGTGATGTGACGAATAAGGCGCAATA
>JAQTXC010000025.1 GCA_028689015.1 Dechloromonas sp.
CAACGGGAAGGCAGGGCCAGCGGCCATGCCAAATCACGCCATGCCAAGCCGCCACAGCGACGTTACCTCAGCCGCCCGCGCCGCGTGCAGCGGGTCGCTGCGATCCTGAGCCTTGGCGTGCGTCGGCCGGGTATCGATGCGGTCGACCACGCGCAAGCCGGCTTTTTCGATCCAGTCCACCAGCTCGGCACGACTGCGTAAACCCAGATGTTCGGCGAGGTCAGAGAGGATCAACCAGCCCTCGCCGCCCGGCGTCAAATGCGCCGCCAGCCCGTCGAGGAAACCGCGCAACATGCGCGAATCGGGGTCGTAGACCGCATATTCGATCGGCGAACTCGGCTGCGCCGGCAGCCAGGGCGGGTTGCAGACGACGAGCGGGGCGCGGCCGTCGGGGAAGAGGTTCGCGTTGACGAGCTGCACTTGTGCGGTCAACCCGAGTTTTTCGATGTTTTCCGTCGCGCAGGCCAGCGCCCGCGGCGCCAGGTCGGTGGCGACGATGGCCAGACCGCGACGGGCGAGCACTGCGGCGAGGACGCCGGAGCCGGTGCCAATATCAAAGGCAGAATCGCACGCCAGCGGCAGTGGCGCTTGCGCGACGAGATCGATGTATTCGCCACGCAGCGGCGAAAAAACCCCGTAGTGTGGATGAATGCGTCCCCCCACCGCCGCCACCGGCACGCCCTTCTTGCGCCATTCGTGGGCGCTGATCACCGCCAGCAGCTCGCGCAGGGCGACCACGCTGTTGCCGCCATCCGGTTTCCCCCAGGCCTCGCGGCAGGCCAGCCGAACATCCTGGGCGCGACGCAATGGCAGCTTGTAGTCGGGGCCGAGCGGCACCAGCAGTCGGGCCAACAAGGCAGCACGATGCCCTTGAGTGCTGCGGTGACGGGCAAAGCTTGCCGCCGGCATGTCGCCCGGATCGGCTTTGAACGCGACCTGACGGTCGATGCGACGGGTCAGCGCCTGCAGCAGTTGCCGGGCGTTCATCCAGTCGCCGCGCCAGAGAAGGGCCTGACCGTCCGTCAGTACCGCAAAAGCGGCGTCGGCAGAGAGGCTGTCGTCGACCACGTCCAGCGTTGGCGGCACCGCTAGCCCGGCCTCAGAGCGCCAGCGCGCGCGGCGAGTCTGGCCGTTTTCCGACCATTCGAGAATTGCATGCATGGCGCGATGAGCCCCGTCAAAAATCCCGCGCTTGCCACGGTCGACCGTGGCAACGCACAAAAAATGGTGGAAAGCCGGCCGATAAGCCGGGTTCTGTTCCCCTCTTGCGAGGTTCGGCAATCATTCCTCTAGGCCTGCCGTCACCGACAGGCTCAAGCAACCTACCCGGACGCAGCGCGGGCCACGCCTGATGCGTCCCTATTTGGTCTTGCTCCGGATGGGGTTTACCGTGCCGTCCGCCGTTACCGTGGACGCGGTGAGCTCTTACCTCGCAACAGCTTGCGCTGCTACCGCCCGGCGTTCACCGGGCCACCGTTTCACCCTTACCTGATCCCGCAGGATATCGCTACCCTACTAAAGGCCGTTGCCGCCGCAAGCGGCGTCAACGGCCAGAGGCCATCGGCGGTCTATTCTCTGTTGCACTTTCCGTTGCCTTCGTCTTGCGACTTATAGCACCCAGCCGTTAGCTGGCATCCTGCCCAATGGAGCCCGGACTTTCCTCCCGACACTTGCGTGCCCAGCGATTGCCTGGCCGACTTTCCGGGGCAGATTATACGCGTCAGCGGGCGCTCAATACGGCAGCAGGCGATAAAGACGCACTTCGATGCACTGTGGCTCGTGGCCATCGGCCTCACGCCGGGTTTCCAGGCGACGCTCCGCATGCGCCAGGTCGATGGCAAAGCGGGTGCTGTACAACTGATTGATCTCGCTGGAAATTTCCGGGAAACGATCATCGCTTTCGCCCTCTTCCGGGTCTTCTGCGGTCAACAGGAAAACCGGACAGTTTTCCGGCGTCAGCCGGCGCAGGTGTTCGACATAGCCGGCGCGTGCGCTTTCTGGCAGGGCGGTGAGCGCAGCGCGGTCGTAAACCGCAGCGATCGTGCCGAGATGCGCCGGTGTCAGGGCGAAGAAATCGCCGCAGTAAATGCGGATGGCCCCATGTTCCCACAGGGTCAGCCCCCCCAAGTTCGTCCGCCGCGGCGTCAGTTGCTGCTGGCGAAAAAAATCGCGAACGGCCAGCAGACTCAATTCGCAACCGATGACCCGATGCCCCTGCGCGGCCAGCCAGAGCAGATCCAGGCTGCGCCCGCACAGGGGCACAAAGACCGTCCCGCCTGGCGGCAGACCGAGGCTGGCCCAATAATGGGCCAGCAGCGGATTAACCTCCGCCTGATGAAACGCCATCTGGCCATCGCGCCAGGACTGCTGCCAAAGTTCATTATCGGGGCTGCTCATGGCTGATCCTGAGCGAGAAAGACCCCAGCCTAACACTCCTGGCCGGTCACCCCGAACAATCTCTTTTCACGCCCAAAAAAACTCTCGCAGCGAAAAAATCCATTTTTATCGAAACATAAATTAGATTGTTCCGTATTTAACGAAAAACAAAAGCCCCGTAAGGTAAAGACTCTTCACGACGAAAGGACGAACCAGCATGCAGATTCAAATTCAGGCCGCCCATTTTGACGATCAGGGCACATCGCGCCAGTCCATCGAACAACGCGTCCGCTTTGCCCTGCGTCGCCTGCAACACCAGATCAGCCAGGCGCGCATTCGTCTCACCGACATCAACGGGCCGCGCGGCGGGGTCGACAAGGAATGCCAACTGACCCTCAAGCAAGCCGGCCCCGGCAGCGTCGTCATCAAAACCCAGGGGCAAACCTACGCCAATGCGCTCGATGCCGCCCTGCAACGTGCCAGCCAAGCCTTGCTGCGCTCCTTGCAGCGCCGGCGAAACCATCCCCGCCAACGCCCGAATCACGACCAGACAACCACCGAGGAGACTTGAAATGCGCAGCTACCCTGCCAATAGCCCCAATGCCAGCGCGCGTATTTTGGCCATCGCCATGCTGATTGATGGCCATGCCGACCTCAGTGAAATACAGGCACTGCAGCGCCACCCGGCCCTGCTTGACCTGGGTCTGACAGCGCGCCAAGTCGATCAGATCATTAATGAGCTGTGCCATGACCTGATGATTTCAGCCAATCACGAATGGAACATGACCGTGCGCATGACCCCATCGACCCAGCAGCAAATCCTGGCCGAAATCACTGACCCGGTGCAGCAAGCCCATCTTCTCGCCTTATGTGAAGACCTGATTGCCGCCGATGGCCAGCAGCACCCAGCAGAATCAGTTTTCATCGACCACTTGCAGCATCACTGGCAGCCCATTCCTGCCTGGCAACTCGCCGCCCGAACGGCCTTGCGAGCAGCAAACACGCTTCGCCAAGCGTCAGCCAAGCAGCGCGCCTGATAAAGTCAGCGCACGGCGTAGCCCTTAGAGCGGCAGCGCCGTGCGGTCGACCACCTTGCGCAGCACAAAACTGGTGTGCACGCCGGTCACGCCCTGGATACGCGTGATCTTGTTGAGCAGCAGGTCCTGGTAGGCATCCATGTCCCTGACCACCACTTTCAGTTGGTAATCCGATTGCTGGCCGGTGATCAGCAGGCATTCAAGCACTTCGGGAATCTCGCCGATCGCCGTTTCGAGATTGGCGAATCGCTCCGGCGTATGCTGGTCCATCGAGATGCCGATCAGCGCCATCAGCGTCAGGCCCAGCTTCTTCGCATCGAGCAGCGCGCGGTAGCCGGCGATCAACCCGGCCTCTTCCAGCGTACGCACCCGGCGCAGGCAGGGTGACGGCGACAGGCCGATGCGGTCGGCCAGGTCCTGGTTGCTGATCCGCCCATCCTGCTGCAGGACGGCGAGAATTTGCCGATCATAGCGGTCGACCGTAACTTGATTGCTCATAATCTGGCTTTTGGAAAATTTACTGCCAATTGATAGGCAAATCATGCCACACAACGCAAGCACCTGCCGGCGCCTTTTGCTTACTATTTCGCCATCTTGAAAATTTTCCGGAGCCGTCCCATGTCGCAGCAAACAACCGCCAAGTACACCGCCTTCCCGCCCATCCAGCTCGTCGACCGCCAATGGCCGAGCCGTGTCATCGACAAGGCGCCAATCTGGATGAGCACCGATCTGCGCGACGGCAACCAGGCCTTGTTCGAGCCGATGAATGCCGACAAGAAGATGCAGATGTTCAAGATGCTCTGCCAGACCGGCTTCAAGGAAATCGAAGTCGCCTTCCCCTCGGCCTCCGAAACCGAGTTCGGTTTCGTCCGCCGGCTCATCGAGGAACAGCACATCCCCGACGATGTCACCATCGAAGTCCTCACCCAGGCGCGCGAGCACCTCATCCGTCGCACCTTCGAGTCGCTCAAGGGTGCCAAACAGGCCATCGTCCATGTCTACAACGCGACCTGCCCGAGTTTCCGCGACTTCGTCTTCGGCATGAGCAAGGCCGAAGTGGTGACCATGGCGGTCGACGCCGTCAAATTGATCAAAACGCTCGCTGAGGACATCGAACGCACCGACGGCACCCGGATCACCCTCGAATACAGCCCGGAACTGTTCACCGCCACTGAACTCGACTTCGCCAAGGAAGTGTGCGACGCCGTCACCGCCGCCTGGGGTGCGACGCCCGAGCGCAAGGTCATCCTCAATCTCCCGACCACCGTTGAGATCGCCACACCCAACATCTACGCCGACCAGATCGAGTGGATGCACCGCAATCTCGCGCGCCGCGACAGCGTCATCATCAGCCTCCATCCGCACAACGACCGCGGCACCGCCGTCGCCGCCGCCGAACTCGGCCTCATGGCCGGCGCCGACCGCGTCGAAGGCTGCCTGTTCGGCAACGGCGAACGCACCGGCAACGTCGATCTGGTCACGCTCGCGCTCAACATGCACACCCAGGGCGTCGATCCGCAGCTCGACTTCTCCGACATCAACGCCGTCGCCCGCACGTTCGAACACTGTACCCAGCTCCCGATCCACCCACGCCACCCCTACGTTGGGGATCTCGTGTTCACGGCCTTCTCCGGCTCCCACCAGGACGCCATCAAGAAGGGGTTTGCCGCGCAAAAGGCGGATGAGCAGTGGGCGGTGCCTTACCTCCCCATCGATCCGGCCGACGTCGGCCGATCCTACGACTCGGTGATCCGCGTTAACAGCCAGTCCGGCAAGGGCGGCATCGCCTATCTCATGGAAACCGAGCACGGCATCGTCATGCCGCGCCGTTTGCAGGTGGAGTTTTCCGGGGTCGTCCAGAAACATACCGACACGCACGGCGGTGAAGTCAGCGCCAGTGACATCTGGAACCTCTTTTCAGCCACCTACCTCGAGTCGACCGCGAGCATTCGCTACCGCGAGCATCATCTCTTCGAACACGAGCAGCAACAGGGCATCCGCCTTGCGGTCGACCTCAACGGCACGCCGCATTTGCTCAGCGGTGAAGGCAACGGCCCGATCAATGCCGCAATGCACGCCTTGCAAAGCGCCGGCATCATCGCCCAGGTCCGCAGTTACGAAGAACGGTCGATGGTCCCCATGGGCGAAGATGGCAACGCCCGCGCCTGTGCCTTCATCGAAATGGCGGCCAGCGGCTGCGGCGATTGCTACGGCGCCGGCATCGATGCCAACATCGTCACCGCTTCGATCAAGGCCTTGATCAGTGCCATCAACCGACTGGCGCAGGCCAGCCGCACGATCGACGCCGCGGCCTAAGCCACAGGCGCTTGCCAGAACGACGGCAAGCGCCTGAATTTTCTGGATTTTTATTGTCAACATCAACCACAACGCGTATAATCCGGCCTCCGCCGAAGCTCACCGGCTTCGCGTTCCGCGTTCTGCTCCGCGTATGTGACGTTCTGCCAGCGCTTTACCGCCGCCCGGCAGCCCAGTTGACCATTGCCCGTCGCATAGCGTTCCGCCACCGTCCGCCGCGTTCTGCACTCCGCGCAATCCGGCACAATCATCCTTCAGGACTTGCATGGTTCGCATTCAATTTGCGATCGACCTCAACTACACACTGAACTTTCCCGGCGCCGATTTTGTTTTCAACATCCACGCCGCCCACACCGCCCGTCAGCGCATCGTCAGCGAAAGCCTGCAACTCAGCCAGCCGCTATTGACGACCATCCAGATCGAGCCGCAGACTTGCGCCCGTTTTTTGCGTTTGAGCGTTGAACGTGAGCCGCTGCAGCTTTCCTACCAGGCCACGCTGGACATCGATCAGCACATCGGCGACCCGGACAAAATCCCGGAAACGCCGGTCGCCCGGCTGCCCCTGTCAGCACTGACCTACATCTACCCCAGCCGCTATTGCCAATCTGACCGACTGGCGCTGCTGGCGATGAAGGAATTCGGCAACTTGCCCAAGGGCTATCGCCGGGTTGAGGCCATTTGCAAATGGGTCAACCAGCACGTCGCCTTCCGCTCGGCAACCAGCAGTTCGACCACCTCGGCCATCGACACGCTGACCGACCGCGTCGGCGTCTGCCGTGATTTTGCCCACCTGATGATTGCCATCTGCCGGGCCTTGAGCATCCCGGCCCGCTTCACCACCGGCATCGACTACGGCGCCGACCCGGCCTTGGGACCAACCGACTTTCATGCTTACGTCGAGGTTTTCCTTGACCACCGTTGGTACATTTTCGACCCGTCCGGCACCGCCATTCCGATGGGCTTCGTGCGCATCGGGACCGGGCGCGATGCCGCTGACGTGTCGTATGCCACCATTTTTGGCAGCGTCAACTCCCCCCCGCCGGTGATCTCGATCACCGCCCTGACCGAAGTGGGCCAGCCGTGGGAAATCCCGCGTCACCGCCCCGAGGCCCTGTCGACCGATGCCTCGGTCGACCACGCGGCTGCCACTGTTTTAAAACCTTAAAAGGAGTCAATCACTTGGCCAAAGAAGAACTACTCGAAATGCAAGGCGTCGTCGAAGACGTCCTCCCCGATGGTCGTTTCCGCGTTCAGCTGGAAAACGGTCACCAGATGATCGCCTACACCGCCGGCAAGATGAAAAAGAACCACATCCGCATCCTGCTGGGCGACAAGGTCACGCTCGAACTGTCGCCTTACGACCTGACCAAGGGTCGCATCACCTTCCGTCATATTGAAAATCGCGGCAGCGGCCCAGCCCCGCAACGTCGGCGCTACTAA
The DNA here is from genome assembly GCA_028689015.1 of Dechloromonas sp. Classification (GTDB taxonomy): domain Bacteria; phylum Pseudomonadota; class Gammaproteobacteria; order Burkholderiales; family Rhodocyclaceae; genus Azonexus. The sequence goes on from JAQTXC010000025.1 coordinate 7,170, forward strand.
ACCCGCCGCCTTCCCGGGCGAAACTGCCAGACGTCGTCGTAATACGCCGGCGCTTCACTGTCCGGCGTCACCCCGGGAACCCCCAGCAAGGGCAAGGGCTGCAAATCACGCGCCCGACGCAACTTGCCAGCGGCCAAATCTGCCGCCAGAAGGGCGTCGACCGCAGCAGTCAACGCTTCTGCCGACCCTGCCAGCACCTCGCTATCCACGGGATAAAGCAATGCTTTTCCCGTCAAGCCACGAAACGGCGCACGCAGCGCGTCATAAAGCGCATGACCAAAAATCACGAAGCGCATGTGGGCCCGCACCTCGGCCCGCGCCTCGACAAAAAGCGCCCGCCAGGAAAAACCCTGCAATAGCGCCAACAATTCTGGCCGATCAGACAGCACAAGCACACCGCACTCGTCGAAATGACAAAGCGCATCGCGCGCCGCGCCGCGCGCACCGCCTTCTGGCAAGCGAGCCGCCGCATGCCCGGCCGACAAAGCCCGCTTACTCGCCGGAAAACTGAGCCAGACCAAGGCATTGTACAAATCGTGCCAGTTATCCGGCCGGGTCTCGACCTCACCACGGGTCCAGATACGCTGTTCGTAATCCAGACCATCGGCCTGCGGCGGTACAAAGCGGAGCGGCAAGCCGGGTGCCACCTCGCACCCCTGGCCAGCAGCCAGCGCGCTCAGGGCCGCAGCATCAGGCATCGCAGCACCGGGGGGCAACCAGCGCTGCACCGGCCAGCAGAGCGGCGAAGCCCCCGACAGTTCGAACATCACTCGTCGGCCGTAGCCGCCTCATCCGGTGTTTCGGAGACGAAGACCAGTTCACCCGCCTTGACCCGGAAAACCCCCTTCAACTCCCCCATGCCGGTTGGCGGTTCGCCATCGATCGGCGCCCAAGCCACGCAAGTCTGGGTTTCCGTGGCAAACAGTCGCTTGCCGGCTTTGATGATGTAGGCGCCGGAGGGCACCTGATAAATTTCAACCCGCGTATTTGCCGTCCCGGCACCCATGCTGTGCCGGCGCATGCACGCCGGCATGCGCGACACCACCAGGTAAAGATTGACCTTCTTGTCCCAGAAATACGGCTGCTCGCGAATCAATGACAGCACGTGCTCGCGGGTATTGTCGATTTCGTAGAAAGCGCCGTCATTGACACAAGCCCCCAGCAAAGGGGCAGCCAGCAAAGCCAGCAGGGCGGTACGCAAACGCATGGCAGCTTTCCTCAGCGCATTGTCCAGGCCAACGATTCGCCGGCACGCAGCGGCACAATCGCATCCGTCGACAAATAGGGATAGCTGTCCGGCACCGTCCAGGGAGTTTTTTCTAGCGTAATCCGGGTCGAGTTTCGCGGCAGGCCGTACCAGTCCGGACCATGGAAACTGGCAAAGGCCTCCAATTTATCCAAGGCCCCGGCCTGTTCGAAGGCCTCGGCATACAACTCAATGGCGGCATAGGCGGTGTAGCAACCAGCACAACCGCAGGCCGCTTCTTTAGCCCCCTTGGCGTGCGGCGCCGAATCCGTCCCAAGGAAGAATTTCGGGTTGCCGGATACGGCCGCAGCAACCAAGGCGGCGCGATGGGTTTCGCGCTTGAGCACCGGCAGGCAATACCAATGCGGCCGCACACCGCCCAGAAAAATGGCGTTGCGGTTATAAAGCAGGTGATGGGCGGTAATGGTCGCTGCCACGGTCAACGGGGCAGAAGCGACAAATTCCGCCGCATCCTGAGTGGTGATGTGCTCCATCACCACCTTCAACTGCGGAAAACGCTGAATCAACGGGGCCAGCACGGTATCGATGAACATTTTTTCCCGATCGAACAGGTCGACCGCGGGATCGGTCACTTCACCATGGACCAGCAAGGGCAGACCCAGCCGCTCCATTTCAGCCAGCGTGTCATAAGCCTTTTCAATCGCCGTCAGCCCGGCGTCGGAATTGGTCGTCGCCCCAGCCGGATACAACTTCACCGCCTTGACGAAACCTGAGGCCACGGCCAAGGCTATTTCGCTGGCCGGTGTGTTGTCGGTCAGATACAGCGTCATCAAGGGCTCAAAATCCAGCCCGGCCGGCAAGGCGGCGAGAATGCGCTGACGGTAGGCGGCCGCCTGGTCGACCGTGGTCACCGGCGGCTTGAGATTGGGCATGACGATAGCCCGGCCAAACTGGCGAGCGGTATGCGGCAAAACAGACGCCAACGCTTCACCATCGCGTAAATGGAGGTGCCAGTCGTCGGGGCGGGTCAGGGAAATCTGCATGGGATCATCCACGGTCTTGAAATCAGTGCTCGATTGTAGCAGTCCCCACCGCCGCCTTGCCGGCCGGCCCGCGTTCGCAAGACAACCAGCGCAGGATGGCCGCGAAAAAATCGGCCGGATCGATGGGTTTGGCGATGAAGTCATCCATCCCGGCCTCAAGGCAACGCGCCCGGTCCTCAGCGAAGGCATTGGCCGTCATGGCGATGATCGGCGAGCGCCGCCCGTGCTGTGCAGCACGGATCTGCCGGGTGGCATCCAGACCGTCCAGATGCGGCATCTGCATGTCCATCAGAATCAAATCGTAGTCTTCGCGCAGCGCCCATTCAACGGCGGCCATTCCATCCGACACACCATCAATCTGCAAACCGACGTCCGCCAGCATCATGCTGGCAATTTCCCGGTTGATCGGCTCATCATCGGCCAGCAGGATGCGCCGCCCCCGATAATCGCGGGCCAGAACCTCTTCCGCATCAATCGTCTCCTGCGGCAGTTTCCAGCCTTCTTTGGGCTGACGCTTCAAGCGGGCGGTAAACCAGAAGGTGCTACCACGGCCAGGCGTGCTGCTCACCCCGGCCTCTCCGCCCATCAATTCAGCAATCCGGCGGGTGATAGCCAACCCCAGACCGGTTCCTCCATAAGACCGCGTGGTCGACGTATCGGCCTGTTCAAAAGCATGGAAAAGCCGGTGAACCACGTCGGGTGCGATGCCAATCCCCGTATCCTCAACCTCGAAGCGCAGCAAGGCGAAGTCATCCGCCTCGCTCAGCGGCCGAATGCGCAGGGTAATCCGCCCCGCCTCGGTAAACTTGACCGCATTGCCAGCGTAGTTGAGCAAGGCCTGCTGCAAGCGCGTGCGATCCCCAACCAAGCCATGGGGCACATGCTGAATGTCGAGCAACATCTGTAGTTTTTTCTGCTGCACACGATCCGACAAAATCGACGCCACATTGCCGGCCAGCGCTTCAAAATTCAATTCATTTTCTTCAAGTACAAACTTGCCGGCCTCGATTTTCGATAGATCAAGAATGGCATTGATGATCTCCAGCAAGTGTTGCCCAGCCACTTCCAGTTTGGCCAAGCGATCCGTTTGCCCCGGCGTCAGCCCGGAACGTCGCAGCAGATGCGCCATGCCGTTGATGGCATTCAAAGGCGTACGGATTTCGTGCGACATGTTGGCCAGGAAAGCACTCTTGGCCTGCGTGGCGGCTTCAGCAGCCTGCTTAGCCTCCTGCAAGGCCACTTCCTGTTCCTTGCGGCGCGAGATATCCGTGACGAACACGATGAAACGATCGGCATGTTCGTCACCACTCTGGTCAAAATAAACCAGCACTTCGACCGGCAAATCACTGCCATCTTTCTTGCGCTGGGCACCGACAAATTGCAGATGCCCGGCGCGCCGGATATCGCTTTTTACTTGCTCGTAGCCGTCGACGCCGAGCGAAACATCCAGATCAGGAACCCGCAAGGCCAGCATTTCATCAACGGTATAACCCAGCATGCTGGCGGCCACATCATTGACGTACAACAGACGCCCACTGTCGAATTCGACCCAGTGAATGCCAATCCCGACATGCTGCATGGCCATTTGCGTATCAAGCAGTTGCTGATGCGTTTCCTGCAGCTCGGCGGTTCGCTCGCTGACCAGTCGTTCCAGTTGACTGCGGTGCGTTGCCAGTTCGAGAGCACTCTGTTTTTGCTCGGTAATATCCTGTACGGTCCCCACCCCGGACACCAGCGCACCGTCCGTATCGTGGCGCAAGTGCGCCCTTTCATGAACCCAGCGCACCTCACCGTCGACCACGATCCGATGCTCGATATCGTAGGGCTCGCCGGCAATCGCTGCCTGCCAGGCGGCGTCAACCGCCCAGCGATCATCGGGGTGAACACAGGCCAGAAAACGCGGGTAATCCAGCGATTGGCCAAGCGGCACCCCAAAAATTCGGCAGGTTTCATCCGACCACGTCAGGCGGCCACTGGACGCCTCCAGACGCCAGCTGCCGATATGGGCGACCGACTGCGCTTCGCGCAACATGGCCTCGCTCTCAGCTTGCGCCCGATAAATAGCCTGCAACTCGGTGACATCCCGGGCCGCAGCGAAAAGGAAACGCTCCCCATGCAGGACCACCGGCGCAATGGCAATTTCAACATCAAGCACGCTGCCATCCTTGCGCCGATGCCGAGTCGTTACCAAGGGATAGGTCTGCCTTTCAAAATTCTCCCGATACCGGGCCATCAAGCCTTCGGGATAGTCGCCCACATCCCAGTCGGTCAGCGTCAGGGTTTTCAACTCCTCGGCACCGTAGCCAAGGTTGCGGGCAAACGCGGCATTGGCCATGACCAAGCGGCCATCGGCATCGAGCACATGGATGCCATCCGATGAAATATTCAACAACTCCCGGTTACGCAAGGCCTCGTCACGGAATTGCTCTTCCAGCGCCTTACGTTGCGTGATGTCTTCATACATGCCAAGCACCCCAATGACCTGACCCGACTGGTCACATAACGGCACCTTGGACGTGCTGAGCCAGATCGTTTCACCCTCCGGGGTGGTCTGCGGCTCTTCGAAAGCGATTTTGGCGATACCCGAATCAATGACTCGCTGATCATCGGCCCGGTACAACGCGGCCTGCTCGGCCCAGCCCAGCTCAAAGTCACTACGCCCGATCAGATCAGCCGGCCTATTTTGTCCCGCATCCCGGGCAAACACAGGGTTGCAGCCGAGGTAGCGCAGACTCTTGTCTTTCCAGAAAATACGCATCGGGACGGTATCAATGACCGCCTGTAACAAACCACCGGGCTCAACCGGCGTGCCGAGCCCTCTGGCCTGGCCCGCCTGGCGCAACAGGGATTGCGCCACATCGACGCAGACGGCCCGCCGCCGGCTTTCCAGCAGTCGCGTCAACGCCAGGATGCCGACCCGTTGCCGGTCGTCGGTCACGGCCAGCAGATAACCCAGCGGAGAGGCCTGCAAGCGGGATAGCAAGATGTCGCCCGGCAAATTCGCATCGACGAAGACATCCACCGTCGTCATCACGGCGCCCAGGGTCAGTGAAACATCGGCCAGGCCGCGTCCCAACAGGCTGCCGGCCTGCTCATCGCACAACATGCCGACGGCACATCCCGCGTCATCGACAGCCACTACACACCCCCGACGCGCCTGCACCATGCGCTCGATAGCCTCACGCAGCGGCATGTGCTGCGGCAATTTGAGGACATCGAAATCCATCAGCGAGGCCGAGGGGTCGCCACTCTCCGGGCCAGCCCAGGCAGCGGTCATGACCTGGCGCCCACCCAGATAGCCCAGCGCCTTGCCCTCATCATCAACCACCACCAGATAACGCAGAGGGCTCAGCGACCATTGAATCAGGACGGCATCCAGCGGCAGATCAGCCGGAATGACGCTCACCGGCATGCTCATCAAAACCCGCAGGGTGAGATCGAGACTGGCGCCGCGCCGCAACAGGCGCAACATGTCCCGCCCGGTCAGGAGACCCACGGGCCGCCCGTGATCGACCACCACCACCAGCTCGGCCGCAGCGTTGCGTAACAAGACGAGCAGTGCGTCCAAGCGGCACTCGGGCTCAACCATGACCATGGTGCGCGCAGCAATTTGCTCTAACGGATGCAGCATGCCCTTCTCCTATGCTTTGTCAGCGGGCGACAATAAATGCCATAAATGTCAAATTATAGATAATTATCGATCCGTAATCCAGCGCTAAGACAACTCAGAAGCCGACGCTTCCCGGTAACGCAAGGCCCGTTCATACAAGGCATTTTTGCCCACCCCGCTAATTGCGGCCGCCAGCTTGGCCGCCTGCTTGACCGGCAACCCCTCGGCCAGCAAGAGTTTCAGCACCCGTTCACCCTCGCCGTCGTCGCTGCCCGCCGGCGCACCGGACAACATCAAGACAAACTCGCCACGCTGCCGATTGCTGTCCGCCTGCAGCCAGGCCAGCGCTTCGCTCAGCGGCAGGGCATGGATGGTCTCAAACAGTTTGCTCAGCTCCCGGGCAATAACCAGCGTCCGTTCACCAAAAACACTCGCCATATCAGCCACTGTTTCCAGTACCCGGTGCGGTGCTTCGTAAAAAACCAGGGCCGCCGCCTGCGCGCGCAAGCCTTCCAGCGCCTGTCGCCGCTGGCCGCCTTTGGCCGGCAGAAAACCATAGAACAGAAAATGCTCGTCAGTCAGCCCGGAAGCGGACAGAGCGGTGGTCGCCGCACAAGGGCCGGGCAAAGGCACAACCCGGCAGCCCGCCGCCCGCACGGCCGCGACGATGCGCGCCCCGGGGTCGGAAATACCCGGCGTGCCGGCATCCGAAATCAGCGCTACCGCCTCGCCCGCCTGCAATTTATCGACAATGCGCGCCGCCGCCTCGTGTTCGTTGTGCTGGTGGGCCGGCAAGGTCCGCGCTGCCGACCCCAAGTGTTTCAGCAGGGGCGCACTGTGCCGGGTATCCTCGGCGGCCACCCAGGGCACCGCCTGCAGCACCGCTTCGGCCCGCCGGGTCAGATCGGCCAGATTTCCTAACGGAGTCGGCACGACGTACAATGCCGCAATTAATTCATTTGTCATTTATTGACCATGCAGGCAAAAACCAACAATACCACCGTGGCGCGTGGCCGCGAAGCCGAGGCGCGGGCCGCAGCCTATCTGGAAAATTGCGGTCTACAGTTGGTCGACCGCAATTTCCGTATTCGCGGCGGAGAAATCGACCTGATCATGCGCCACGGCACCACCCTGGTCTTCGTCGAAGTCCGCCAGCGCAGCCGCAGTGACTACGGCGGGGCCGGCGCCAGCATCACCGCTGGCAAACGGCGGCGCCTGATCCTCGCCGCCCGCCACTACCTGGCCCGCCGTGGCGATTGCGCCTGCCGCTTCGACTGCCTGCTGATCGATGGCAAAGCCTTCACCTGGCTGCGCGATGCCTTTCGCGCCGACGACTGATGCCCAGCCTGTCGCACATTGCGTTACCAGAGCCGGCGCGAGGGCTGATGTAGAATGCGCGTTTATTCACTCGTTTTTGCCAACATGGATCTGATCGCCCGCGTCGCCCAACATTTCGAAGACAGCGCCCACACTAAACTCGACGCGGTTGAGCAGATGGCGGCCCCCATTGCTGCCGCCATCGAGACCATGACGCAATGCCTGCTCAGCGGCGGCAAGATCATGGCCTGCGGTAACGGCGGTTCGGCCGGCGATGCTCAGCATTTCGCCGCTGAACTGGTCGGTCGCTTCGAAGCCGAACGCCAGGAACTGGCGGCCATCGCCCTGACCACCGACAGTTCCATCCTGACCGCCGTCGCCAACGACTACGCGTTCAGCCAGATTTTTTCACGCCAGGTACGCGCCCTGGGCCATGCCGGTGACCTGCTACTGGCGATTTCGACCTCCGGCAATTCCGGCAACGTCATCGAAGCCATCAAGGCGGCACACGAACACGACATGACCGTCATCGCCCTGACCGGCAAGGGCGGCGGCGAAATCGCCCACCTGCTCGGCGACCAGGACATCCATCTTTGCGTTCCGGCCGAGCGCACGGCGCGTATCCAGGAAACCCATCTGTTGATCATTCATTGCTTGTGCGATGGGATCGACGCCCTGCTTCTGGGAGTTGAAGAATGAAACGTCACTTGCTGTTAACCACCCTCGCCGCTGCCCTCGCCCTGCCCGCCCTGCAGGGCTGTGTGCCAGCTGTTGTCGCCACCGGCGCTGCGGCCGGGGTGATGAGCCTGCATGACCGCCGGTCAACCGGCACACAAACCGACGATGAAAGCACGGAATGGAAGGCCTCGGCGCGCATTCCTGATCGCCTGAAAAATCTGGTTCATGTCAATTTCACCGCCTACAACCGCCGCCTGCTGATCACCGGCGAGGTGCCGAGTGAAGAAGACCGCGCCACCATCGAAGCCCAGGCCCGCATGGTCGATAGCGTTAAGGAGGTCTACAACGAACTGGCCATTGGCCCGATTTCGTCACTGGCCAATCGCAGCAACGATTCTTTCATCGACTCCAAGGTCAAGGCCCGCCTGGTCGACACCAAGCAGATTTCGGCCAATCACATCAAGGTGGTGACCGAGCGCGGCATCACTTACCTGATGGGCATCGTCAATGAACGCGAAGCCAAGATCGCCATCCAGGTCGCCCGCACCACGGCGGGCGTGCGCAAGGTGGTCAATCTGTTCGAAGTGGTACCGGAAAGCGAAACCCGCCGCATCGACACCCAGGTGGCAGGCGCCCACCGCGCTGCGCCGGTCGAATCCCGCTGATTTTTACGGTCGACCGCGACCAGGAGAAAAAAATGAATCTCGAAAAAGTCGTCTTTGGCTTCTTCATCGTGCTCGCGGCCACCCTCAACTTCGGTTTTTTTATTGGCGACATCGAACGGCCGGAACTGCACAACGTGTATGAACTGGCCGCCGCGCTGATCGTCAGCCTGATCGCCACCGCCCTCAAGTTCGGCGACCGGACGCAGATTGGCGCCATCCACCTGGCGACCAGCCTGGTCGCCGACCTGCAACTGATCGCCGCCGCCGTGACTTGGGGGGTCGCCATTCACGTCACCGGTACCGGCATGACACCGCACATCACCTCGGCGGTCGTCTCGCTGTCCGGCGGGGCGCTGTTCGCCAACATCGTCTCGGTCATCATCCTGATCATCGAAACCGTCATGTTGCGCCGCTGAGGCGAAGCCGCCGGTGGTCAATAGCGCCTTCTTCCTCGTCCTGCGGCGCATGCGGGCGCCGATCATCGCGCTGATCGTCATCTACGCGATTACCGTCATCGGCCTGACCCTGGTCCCTGGCATCGACGCCAACGGTCAACCGGCGCCACCGCTCAGTTTCTTCCACGCCTTCTATTTCGTCAGCTACACCGCCACCACCATCGGTTTCGGCGAAATCCCCACCGCCTTTTCCGATGCCCAACGGCTGTGGGTGACCCTCTCGATTTACCTGAGCGTGGTCGGCTGGTCGTACTCGGTGGTAACGCTGATCGGCCTGCTGCAAGACAAGGGTTTCCAGAACACGCTGAAAGCCAACCGTTTCGCGCGCCGCATCCGCCACCTCAAGGAACCCTTCTATCTGGTCTGCGGCTGCGGCGAAACCGGCAACCTGATCTGCCGCAACTTCGACCGCACCGGCACGGTCTTTGTGGTCATCGAGAAAGAAGAACTGCGGGTCGAAGAACTCGATCTGCAGGATTTCAAGAGCGACACCCCCGCCCTGGCGGCCGACGCCAGCCAACCCGAGAACCTGCAACTGGCCGGCCTCACCCACCACAAATGTCGCGGCGTACTGGCCGTCACCAATGACGAACAGGCCAACTTGGCGATTGCCATCGCGGTCCACCTGCTCAATCCCAAAATTCCGGTCATCGCCCGGGCCCGCAGCCCAGCCATCATCGCCAACATGGCCTCCTTTGGCACCGACCACATCATCAACGCCTTCGACCGCTTCGCCGAACACCTCTCACTGGCTGTCGTCGCCCCGGAACGCTTCCGACTGATCGAACTCCTGACCAGCCTGCCGGAAACCCCGATCCCGGAATCCCATCGCCCGCCGCGCGGTCACTGGATTCTGTGTGGCTATGGTCGCTTTGGCCAGGCCATCGCCAGCCGCCTCGAGGGCCAGGGCATCACCTTCACCATCATCGATCCGACCGCCGATGGCGCTGACCAACGCATCGTCGGTGATGGCACCGAAGCCCACACCTTGCAGCAAGCCGGTATCGGCCACGCCGTCGGCATCATCGCCGGCAGCGACAACGACGTAAACAACCTGTCGATCGCCGTCACCGCCACCGAACTCAAACCGGACCTGTTCGTGGTCACCCGACAAAACCAGGCGGCCAATAACGCCCTGTTCCAGGCCTACGGCGCCGATTTTTCGATGATTCCCAGCCGCATCGTGGCCCAGGAAGCGATTGCCATTCTGACCACGCCGCTGCTCGCCCACTTTCTCGAAGAAATCAAACACTGCAACGAAACCTGGAGCCATGCCCTGGTCGAACGACTGCAGACCCTATGTCACGGGCTGACCCCGCATCTCTGGGACATCCGGCTCAACCTGAGCGAAGCCCCGGCCGCCCGCGAAGGCCTGATGTACGGCCGTCACTTCACCCTCGGCAATATTCTGCGCGACGCCGCCGAGCGTGAACATCTCCTCGCAGCCATCCCGTTGCTGATCGACCGCAACGACAAGCTCATCCTGCTGCCGGAGATGGATTGCGCCCTGCAGGCCGGTGACCACCTGCTGTTTGCCTCCAGCCTGAGCACCCGGCGCAAACTGGAGCTGACACTGAAGAACGCCAACGAACTGGATTACGTGCTCGACGGACGGAGTGACTCGGGTAGCTGGCTATGGGGCAAGCTGGAAACCCTTTTTTCAGCGAATCATACGGTCGACCGTTAGAACCCGGCCATTTTCGGCAGCCAGGTGGCCAGGCCCGGCCACAATGAAATGGTCAGCGACCCCAGAAAGATGGCCATAACGGCCGGCAGGACGGCACGGGCGACCAGGCTGATCGGCTTGTCGAACATGGCCGACGAGAAATAGAGGTTCATGCCGGCCGGCGGGCAGAGGAAGCCCATTTCGATGTTGGCCAGGAAAATGATCCCGAAATGCACCGGGTCGATGCCATAGGCCAAGGCTACCGGTAGCAGCAGGGGAACCAGGACAACGATGGCAGCGTAGATTTCCATCAGCGCCCCGGCGATCAGCAGGAAGACATTAAGCGCGATCAGGAAGACCCATTTGTTGGGCAGCACCGATTGCACCCAGTCGATGGCCGCATCGGGAATGCCGGCATCAACCAGATAATTGGTCAGGCCCAGCGCCATGCCAAGAATGAGCATGATGCCGCCGATCACTTCGGCGCAGCCGACCAGCACGCCACGCATCCCGCGCAGACCGAATTCACGATGAAAAACCGTCTGCGTCAGCACGGCGTAGGCCGCGGTCAGGGCGGCGCTTTCCGTCGGTGTCGCCAACCCGCCGGCGAGCGAACCGATGGCCACCACCGGCGCCAGGATTTCCCATTTGGCGGCCCAGGCGGCCTGCCCGGCCAGACGGAAATCCGGCTTTGCCGCCCGGTCGACCGTCAGCCCATCGCGGCGCAGAAAACCGCCGACCACGAGCAGGAAGAAGATCATCACCAGGGCCGGCAAGACACCGGCCAGGAACATGGTGTTGATCGGCACGCGGGCAATGATGGCGTACATGATCAGCGGCACCGAGGGGGCCAGCAGCACGCCCAGGGCGCTGGCACTGGTCACCAGGCCGATGCCGCGCCGCTCGGGAAATCCGGCCTGGGTCAGCAGCGGCAACAACAGACCCCCGAGCGCCAGGATGGTGACACCACTGCCCCCAGTCAGCGCGGTAAAAAAGGAACAGAGCACCGCCCCAGCAATCGCCGTGCCGCGCGCCCCGCCGCCGAACAGGGCGGTGAACAGGCTACCCAGCCGGGTCGCCGCGCCGGTCCGGGCAAAGATCAGCCCGGCCAGCGTAAACAAGGGCAAGGCCGGCAGCGACGGATTGACCGTAATCTGGTAGTGACTGAGCGGCACCGCCGCCAAGGGCTGGCCTTCGCTCCAGAACAGGGCCAGCGCCAGCCCGCCCAGCACGGCAAACACCGGCGCGCCGCACAGCAAGATCAGCAGCAGCCACACGGCAAAAGGCCACAATGGCAAGGTGGCCCCATCGAAATAGCTGGCCAGCAAGCCGCCACACAACGGCAAGGCCAGCGCCAGTGCGGCACCCGCCCAACGCACGATGACGGTCGACGGCGCTTCGACAGCCAAAATGCGCCAGCCAAAACGCAGCCCGAGCAAGGCAAAACCCAGCGGCATCGCCGCCACGAACCAGGCGCCGGCAATGCCGTAGGCAATGTCGCGCGGCGCATCCAGTTCTGCTGCCACGAAAGTCCGGCTGGCCTCGGCCAGCATGCCGCAGATCAAGGCCGAGCTGCCGTGCGCCAGCCATTGGGCCAGGCGGCGCAGGCGGCGGTCAGATGAATCGCCCAGGCCGGCGCCGAGCGAAGTCAGGTGCCCGCCGCGCTCGGCGACCAGCGCACCGAACATGGCCAGCAGCAAGCCCGCGTGCTGGACGAAGACCGGTGCATTGGCAATGCCAACGCCAAACAATGGCCGCAGGAGCATCTCGACCAGCGGCAACAACAGCATCACCGCCAGGGCGCACCCTGCCAGCACGGCATCGAACGCCCCCAGGCGACGCAGGAAAACGGGCATGGCCTTACTTCTTGCCGCTGCGATACGCCTTGAGATAAGCGACCACCTCGTCAAAGGTCGCCGCCGGCACCAGCGTGCCGCGAATCTGCGGGTAAAGCCTGTCGGCCAGCGCATTCCACGCCTTCATCTGGCCCGCATCCGGGGTGTTGACCACAAGACCGCGCTTTTTCATGGCGTCGACCGCCTCATCGACTTCCTTGCGTGCCTGCTGCCGGATTTCGCCACCCGCTTTGACGCCGGCCTCGCGCACCTGCTGCTGAGCGGCCGGCGTCATCTCGTCCCAGGCCTTGCGGGTCATGACCAGCGCCCCGACAATCGGCGCCCAATTGAGGTCAAGCATGTTCGGCGCCGTGTTGTAGATCTGCGTGGCCAGCGCAAAATAGGGCGTGGACGGCACCGCATCGATCATTCCGGTCTGGATCGCCGGCAGGATGTCGGCGGTTTCCAGCGGCACCGGCGTGTAGCCGAGGCGCTTCATGATTTCCTGCTGCTCGGCCTCGCCGCCCCAGGCAAAGAACTTCATCGTCTTGTAGTCGTCCGGGTGATGCGCCGGCCGCTTCGAGAAGAAACGTACCCAGCCGGCATCGCCCCAGGCAAGGACGACAAAACCCTGATCGAGGAATTTTTTCTCCATCGCCGGCCGCATCTTCTCGCGGACGTAATCGACTTCATCCCAGCTCTTGAACATCATCGGCATGGCCTGCAGCGCGGCAATCGATGGTTCGATTTCGCGCAGGCCGACCACCGACAGCAGGCCGCCCTGCAGCTGGCCGATGCGCATGCGGCGCACCATGTCCGTTTCACCACCCTGGCTGCCGTCAGGGTAGACCAGGTATTTGCCGCCCCCATTGGCCGTCCGCCAGGCTTCCCCCAGCGTCATCAACTGACGGTGGTAGAGCGAATTTTTCGGCGCCAGCGTCCCGATACGCAGTGATTTGTCGGCGGCCAGCACGTTGCAGGCGAGGAACAGGCCGAGCACGAGCGCGGCAAGGCGTTGGGTCATCACGTTCTCCGGATTCAGAATAGATCGGGCGATTGTTCAAGCAACCAGGCAGCACGCCGGCGCATCACTTCATCCTGCAGGGCCTGCGGATCACCTGCCGGTGTCACCCCAGCCAGCGCCTGGCGCAGCAGGGACTCGAACCCGGCGCGATCCCCGGTCGGCAGGGCGTGGCCTTCCGCCTTGGCCAGCAAGGGCCCCGGCGACTGGCCGCCGGACAGGGCAATCGCTTCGTCGAACCAGTGCAAGGCCTGTTGACGATGACCACCCGGACGCGCAGCCTCGAACGTCGCCCGCAAGCCGAGCAGGGCGCCCTCGCCCCACTGCCGGTCAGCCCGGTACGCCAGCTCGGCGAGGCGAACGGCCAGCGGCAGGTCGGCCACGATGTCCGGCGCATCCTTGCTCAAGGAAATCCAGCCGCCCCAGGCAGCAGCTGCCCAGTAGGCCAGGCCCACATCCGCCGCCTTCAGTACCGGCCAGCGGGCCGGATCGGTACTGCGCAATGCGTCCGAGAAGCCGGGATATCGATTGTCCAGGGCGTTGACCGCATGCAGCTGGGCACGGGCATACAACTGCGCCGCACGCTGGCGCAGGCGGCTGGCGGCAACCGCATCGCGCGACTCGATCCGGTCCGCCTCGAAGGCGACAAAGGCATAGGCATACTGTGTGAATCCGGCGGCCACCGCTTCGCTGAGCGCAGCGTGGCCGGGCTGCTGTAGAAGCACCGACTCGGACAGCTTGAGGTAGAAGGGCGCGGCATCACGCGCCAGCTCCGGATCGTTTTCCGCCATCTGACCTTGTCCGGCCAGCGCATCGGCCAGGTTGCCGACGATCAGCTGGCGCGGCGAGCAAGCGACCAAACCCAGCGAGAGGATGGAGAGCGCCAGCCAGCGGGCGAGTATCGTTTTTTCGTGAGCCATAGCCGCGACACCTTAGTCGCCGCGTGTTACGGGCAGATGACGTTCAACCCCGATCCAGCAGGCGTGTTGTCATCTCGTCTGCCGGCATCGGCCAGGCGAACAGGTAGCCCTGCAAATACTGGCAGCCGAGATCGACCAACTGGTGCTGTTGCCGTTCCGTTTCGACGCCCTCGGCGAGGATTTCGAGCTGCAGCGTCTGCGCCAGCGAAATGATGGTGCGGACGATACCTACGCTGCGCTCGCCGGTGGCAAGATCCCGGACAAAGGATTGGTCGATCTTCAGTTTGTGCACCGGAAAATTCTTCAGGTAGGCGAGGCTGGAATAGCCCGTTCCGAAATCATCGATCGCCAGCCGCACCCCCAGGTCGACCAGTTGCCTGAGCTTGGCAATCACGTCGGCCACATTGTGCATCAGTGAGGATTCGGTGATTTCCAGCTCCAGCGAGGCCGGCGGCACTCCGGTTTCGGCCAGAATGCGGGCGACCATGGGCACCAGGTCACCCTGACGAAATTGCCGGGGCGACAGGTTGACCGCCAGCACCAAATCCGGATACCCCTGCGCGTGCCAGGTTTTCAGTTGCCGGCAGGCCTGCTCCAGCACCCAGGCACCGATCGGCAGAATGCTGCCACTGTCTTCGGCCACCGGGATGAAGCGGCCGGGTGAAACCGGGCCGAGGGTGCTGGATTGCCAGCGCAACAGCGCTTCGACGCCGTGGATGCGTTGCGTACCGGCATCGATCAGTGGCTGGTAGTGGATGCTCAGTTCATCCCGGCTCAGGGCGTAACGCAGCGCCGACTCCAGCCGGAAACGATCGTCCACCTCCTCGTTCATGCGACTGGCAAAGAACTGGTAGCCGTTCCGCCCCTGCGACTTGGCGTGATACATCGCCGTGTCGGCGTTGCGCATCAGTGTCGCCCCGTCCTCCCCATGCTCGGGGAAACAGCAGATGCCGATGCTCGGCGTGATGTGCAAGGCATGCGACTGAACCGGGATCGGCTGGACCAACACCTCGATCAGTTTTTCGGCAATGCGGACCAGGTCGGCATGCGCCTCGATCGATGGCACCAGCAACAGGAATTCATCGCCGCCGAGCCGGGCCAGCGTGTCGGTGGCCCGCAGGACATAAGACATCCGCTGGGCCACCTGTGCCAGCAGCAGATCACCGACCTGATGGCCGAGCGAATCGTTGATGGTCTTGAAATGATCCAGGTCGACAAACAGGATGCCCACTTTTTCGCCCTTGCGACTTGCCTGGGCGAGCGCCTGGGCCATCCGGTCCTGCAGCAGGTTGCGGTTAGGCAGACCGGTCAACGCATCGTAATGCGCCATCCGGTGGATCGCTTCCTGCGCCTGCTGGCGTTCGATGATTTCCTGTTGTAGCCGCTGGTTGGCCTCGGCCAGTTCGGCGGTGCGCAGGGCGACATGCTCTTCCAGTTTCTCCTGCGCCCGCTGCACGGCTTCGTCCGCCCGCCGCCGGTCCGTGATATCCACGCCGACACCGATGTAGCCGGTAATCTCGCCATCGATGTCGCGCAGCGCCGAAACACTCAGATGAACCGGGAAGCGGCGGCCATCGTGCGCGATGTAGGTCCATTCCTGCTCATCGTTACCAAGCAGTCGAGCACGCGCCACAAAGGTGTCGAAGCCAGGCTCGATGATCTCGCCCAGCATTTCCGAAATCTGTGCCGAATAGAGCGCCACTTCCTCCGGCTCATGAAACAGTGCAGGCGTCTGCTGCATGATCAGCGCATCGGCGGAATAACCCAGCCAACGCTCTGCCGTCGTGTTCATCAGGGTGATCAGGCCATCCGGGTTGGTGGCGATGATCGACACGTTGGCACTGTTGAAGACGGCCTGCATCAGCGCCGCCGCACCGATCAGCGCCTCCTGTGCGGCATGCCGCTCCGAGGTATCTTCGATCACCCAGATCGAGCCCCCGTGGAGGGGGTCCGACTTGTCGAATACCCGTCCCACGATGCGACACCAGAAAACCTCACCGTTACGCCGGCGCAGGCGCTGCTCCCGTGAATGCGTGCCACCACTGGCGATGTGCGGATAAACATCA
This sequence comes from Dechloromonas sp., assembly GCA_028689015.1. Lineage (GTDB taxonomy): Bacteria > Pseudomonadota > Gammaproteobacteria > Burkholderiales > Rhodocyclaceae > Azonexus. Next base: position 23,653 of record JAQTXC010000025.1, read on the forward strand.
CGCGCCACCTGCTCGAACTCTGCCTGCGACAGATACCAGTCGCGCGTCGAGGAGCCCGTCATGCTCCCCGGCGGATAAGCAAATATTTTCTCGGCATGCGGATTACAGCGCTGGACCACCCGGTTCTTGAGAAACACAATACCGACCAGCGCACTGTCGAGAATCGCCTGGTTCTCGAACAAGGCATGTCGAATCGCCTCCTCCTGCGCCCGCGCATCGCTGCGGTCCGAAACCAGCCAGATCGTTCCCTTGGCGGGCTGCTCCGGATCAAGAACGTAGGCAATCAGTTGCGCCCAGAAGGTCGAACCATCCTGACGCGCCATCGTCATTTCATGCATCACCGATTGGCCAGTCAGCAGCAAAGGCCCGGCGATACGCCCCAAGGCATCGTAATCCGCCGCTGAGGGAAACAAGGCCCGCCCGGACAGACCGATCATCTCGCACTCCGAATACCCGAACATCGCGCAGCCCTGGGCGTTGCAGCGGGTCACCTGGCGGTCCCGGGTAAACAGGATGGCCACCGGCGCATTGGCCATGATGGCTTCGAATTCCAGCACGGTCTGGGCCAGCGCTGCCGTCTGCTGCTCTTCCTGGGTGATGTCCTCGAAGAACCAGACCGTGCCTTCATCCGTCGGCGAGGGATTGACCGCATTGGCACTGACCCTGCAAATCAGATCCCGTCCGCTGGCATGGCGAAATGTCCATACCTGGCTGATCGGCCGCCCGGCCGCCAGTACGGGCCGGACCGTCTCGGCAAAGGACTCGTAATCCGCCGGCGAGTGAAACAAGGTGACACTGGGAAAGCCGGCCAGCCCCCCTGGCGAGAACCCGAACATGCTTTCCATCGCCGGATTGCAGCGCATGATGTGGCGGTTCCGAGTCAGGCAGAAGCCGAGCGATGCCTGCGAGAAAATGGTCTCGAGCTCGCGCTGCGCCTGATTCGACAGATTTTCTGAAATGCCAGTTTCAACCATGGGATGCGCCAGTCAATGCCTCGGTGATTTTTTACTTATAGTAAATACATTATCTGAATCCAGCATAGTTTAGCGCCCCCCTCCCCCGACAATCCGAAATCATCCGCGGCACAATTCAGGCCGCCAGCACCCGCCGCAAGCCGCGCAGGACGCTGCCCATCAGCGGCAGCTTCATGTACAACTCTTCGCCGGTGTCCCAGTAATCGCGGTGGTAATTGACCTTGCCGTCGGCGGCAAAGCGGAGGTGCGAAACTCCCCGCATCACCTGCGCCTGCCCCCTGCCCCACAGCCTGACCCGATAGTGAAAGGCCCAGACCAGCATGCAGCCGCCGGCGTCGCTGACCTGTTCGGTGATGACAAAGCGCGGCTCGGCCACCTGCGTGAACATGTGGCTGAAAATGCGTTCGATGGCCGCCACGCCATAAACCTCGTTAAACGGGTCCTTGAAATAGGCATCGGCACTGTAGAACTCGGCAAAACGCGGCACTTGTTCCGGCGTCAGCGTCTGGTAGAAATCGATCAGGGCAGGCGTGTTCATCTCAAACTCCAGTCAAACGACGAATCAAGGGGAAATACAGACCATCCGGCAGCAGGGCCAGCAGTTTCAGCACGCGGGTGAAGCGCTTCGGGTAGTGGATTTCGAATTTTCCGCTGGCCAGGCCGTCGACCGTGGCTCGCGCGGCGGCTTCCGCGGTCAACAGGGCCGGCATGGCAAAATCGTTTTGCTCGGTCAGCCGGGTGCGCACAAAGCCGGGATTGATCAGCCAGACCCCGATACCGCGCGGCGCCAGATCAAGCTGCAGACATTCGGCAAAATGAATCAGCGCCGCCTTGCCCGGCCCATAGGCCAGCGCCTTGGGCAAACCACGATAGCCGGCGACACTGGCAACCATGGCCAGCCCGCCGCCGCAAGGCAGGTCGCCAAGTACGCAAGCCGCCAATTTAGCCGCCCCGGTGAAGTTGACCGCAAACATCGCCTCGGCCGCCTCCAGGTCGAAATCGGCAGCACCCATCGGCCGGTAATCGCCGGCCAGGTAAAGCACCACATCGATGCCACCCCAAGTGGCGAGCAGGCGGGCCCGGGCGGCCTGCAGACTGGCCAGATCAGTCACGTCGGCCGGCACGACCAGCGCATCCGGCACAGCCAGGGCCTGCAGACTGGCCAAGCGGCGAGCACTCAGGGCCAGTTGGGCGCCGCGCCCGGCCAGCGCATGGGCCAGCGCCGCGCCAATGCCGCTGGAAGCGCCAACCAGCCACACCCGCCGGCCCGACCAGTCGGTTATTTTCGGATTCAAGGCCATCAAGCCACCTCAGCGCTTGACGAAACTGAGCGTCACCTCGCCCAGCCCGATTCCCCATTTCGACAAGTAGGAACGGTTGAGCATCACCTTGTCGTCGATCAGGAACATCCAGTCATCAAAGTCGACGTGATAGACCTTGCCGTCCACCGGCAAGGCCAGCACGTAACGCCAGCGCAGCGCATTGCCCGACAACTCGCCCAGCGCCTCGCCAATCACATCGTCCGCCGTACCGCGATAACTGCCGTCGGCTTGCCGCTGCAGCGTCCACACCCGGCGCGAGGTGCTGCCATCCGACCAGCTGAACTGCTCGTCAAGGACACCCACATCACCCTGCCAACGCGCTTCGATCACGACATGGAAACGCCTCTTTACCTCACCCGACCGCCCCTGGAACATCCCCCAGCCATCCAGCGTGCCGTTGAGGTAAGTCTTCAGATCGAGCACCGGCTGTTCGGCCCGGTAGTGTTCAATCCCGGGGGCGGCACAGCCAGCCAAGCCCAAACTGAACAAGGCGGCAAGCAGACATTTTTTCATGACGAGGACTCCAGAAGATGCCGCCAGCGCCACAGCAGCGCGACCGCGAGTGCTTTGCCCAGCAAGGGCAAAACGGCGTAAGCCAGGCTCAGCGCCGGCAAACCCTGGCCACTGCCCGGTACGTAACCCAGTACACCCAGCAACGGCAGGGCCAGGCCGGCAGCCAGCGCCAGATTGAGTTTGGCGACGAAATTCCATACCCCGAAGCAGCCACCGGCCTGCCCCAGGCGATCGCCCATATCGGCAGCCAGCGCCGCTGGCAAACTGAGATCGGCCCCCAGGGCCAAGCCGGATGTCAGGCAGATGAGGGCGAAGAGCCACAGGTCGCCGGCCCCCAGCAGCCCGGCCCCGGCAAAACTGAGCATGGCGAGCATCATTGACAGTAACCAGGCGAACGGTCGCCCATGACGCCTTGCCAAAGACAGCCACAACGGCAGCGATGCCGCCCCCGCGAGGAAATAAAGCGCCAACAGCGCCCCACTGGCCGCAGGCACTTGCAGCACATCGGCGACGAAAAAAAGAAACAGCGTGGCGGGCAGCGCCGAGGCGATCCCGTTGGCGACGAAAATCAGCAACAAACGACGAAAAGCCACATCGGCCACCACCCGCCGCAAGCTCGCCCCCAACGGCGCGGCCGGACGCGATGGCGGGCTACCAGGCCCGACCCGGCCCAGACTGACCAAGGCAGCGAGCAGCAACAAGGGGGGCAGCAGCCAGCTCAGACGACGGATGCCCGCCGTGGGCGAAGCCGCCAGCACGGCGGGCAAGGCCGCCGCCAGCAAGACCCCGAGCAAAGCAAAGCCTTCACGCGCTGCGGTCAGCCGGGTGCGGTCCACGGCATCGCGACCCAGATCAGCGCCCCAGGCCTGATACGCCACGGTGGCCGCCGAAAAACCGATATACGTCAACACTAAGGCCCCCAGCAACCAGACGGCCCCGTTTTCAGTCGGCGGATTGAGCAGGGCGACGAAGCCCGCAGCAAAAGGCAGCAAGGCCGCCGCCAGCAAGGGGCGACGTGGCCAACGGTCGGCCAGCCAGCCCAGCCAGGGATCGATGGCGGCATCGAACAGCCGGGCGGCGAGCAGGATGGCACCCAGGCTGACCAGCGACAGGCCGGCGACCTCGGCGTACAGCGGTGGCACGTGCACGTAGAGGGGGAGCGCGGCAAAAGCCAGCGGCAAACCCAGCACCCCGTAGGAGAAGACCGGCACGCGGGCCATACGGTCCGCTCAGCTCGGCGGGCGGCGCAGCAGCGCCGCCCGTAGTTCGGGTGCGCTGGTGCGCGGATCGAGCCAGATGCCAAAAAAATAGCGGGCAAACTCGGCATCGGCCAGCCGCCCGCGCGGGTAAGCGTTGAAATAGAAATCGGCCGCCCCGTCGCGGTAGACCCCGAGCAACCGATCGCCTTGGTTAACATCAGGCAACAGCTCAGCCAGACGCTTCCCCCACGCCGGCAAAGCGGCCGGGTCGGCGCCAAGAGCGGCCATTTCGTCCAGGCTGGCGGCAACAATCCGGGCCCCGGCAATTCGTCGACCGTACGTGAGTTCAAGCGCCCAGGGGGGCTGAGCCGGCTGCTCGCTCGCCCACAGGACGGCATCGTAGAGATGGAAGCCGTAGCGCCGATAACGCCCCTCGCCCCAGCGCTGCAAGCCCGCCAGCGGCGCAGCCGCCATCGCCTGGCCGGCACCGGCCAGCCAGGGCAAGACCAGCAAGGCCTGCAAACACTGCCGGCGTGGCCTGTCCAGCGCCCCCTCGGCCGGCGCCCCCGGGGCCACTAGCTTAACGATGCGTGAGTTCAAACTGGACGACATCAATATTTCCGGCCCGGAAGCCAGCCTCGCAATAGCAAAGATAAAGACGCCACAGGCGCCGGAATGTGTCATCGAAACCTAGCGGGGCAATGCGCGACCAGTTGGCCTCGAAAGCAGCCCGCCACTCAGCCAGCGTGCGGGCGTAATCCAGTCCGAAGGCGTATTCCTGACGCACCACCAGCCCCTGACGGGCCGCCGCCTGGCGAAAGGCCTGGCGCGAAGGCAGCATGCCGCCGGGAAAAATGTATTGCTGGATGAAGTCCGTACCCTTGCGATAATCGGCAAACAAGTCGTCGGCGATGGTGATGCTCTGCACCACCGCCGTACCGTCCGTCGCCAGCGCCTTGCCGAGCGCCGCAAAATAACTGGGCCACCAGCGCTCGCCCACCGCTTCAAACATCTCGATCGACACCACGTGATCGAAGCGCTCGTCCAGATCGCGGTAATCCTGCAGGCGCAGGTCGGCCTGCGGCACCCGGCGCTGCGCCCAATTCAGTTGCGCCGGCGACAAAGTCACGCCGGTCACGGTCAACCCGGCGTCGACCGCCATTTCGGCAAACCCGCCCCAACCGCAACCAATTTCCAGCACCCGCTGGCCAGGCCGGGCATGCAGGCGCTGCAGGATGCGTCGGTACTTGGCCTGCTGCGCCGTCGCCAGCGTGTCGTCATCGCCCGGTCGATAGAGGGCGCTGGAATAACTCATCGTTTCATCCAGCCACAGCCGGTAAAAATCGTTCCCCAGGTCGTAATGCGCCATGATGTTGCGCTTGCTGCCGGCCCGATTGTTGCGGTTCAGCCAGTGGCGCAGCCGTGCCGCCAGCAATTGCCGCCACGAGCCATACACGGCGCGACGCAGCACATCGCGATTGGCTGCCAACAACTGAAGCAGGCCGGTCAGGTCGGGCGCATCCCAGCAACCGTCGAGATAGGACTCGGCCAGGCCGATGTCGCCGCGCGCCAGCACGCGGCTGAAAAAAACTTCGTCATGCACCTGCAAGCTCAGCCGCTGCGCCCCTTCGCCGAACAATGCACAGCGACCGTCCGGCAAACGGATTTCGAGCAGGCCGTGGCGCAGTTGGGCCAGCAGGTCAAAAACGATGCGGGTGTCGCGGGCCAGCCGTTCGCTGCCGCGCAGGATCATTGAATCGATCATTGTCCATGCTCCTGGAAATGAGGACGGGCGAGCGGCGCGCGAGCGCCGAAAAAGGGCACGCCTTTGAGCCACAATTTGAGGGCCTGCCAGTGGATGCGAGCCATGACGCCCAGGGTTAGAAAGGGCATGCGCCAAAAAACGCGCCACAAATTGCGCGCGGTCCACGCCAGTTTTTTGCCGGAAATCGCCGTCAGCAACAACGGACCATCAGCATCGTCGTAGTCGATATGCGCCACCTGGGCCCGGGCCGTCTGGCGAAAACGAAAGCGATAGCCGCCTTCAACCGTGCAGAAGGGCGAAACATGGAAGGCCTTGGCCGCCTGCTGCTCGGCGCCCTCCGGCAAGGGCCGGCCCTGGTCGTGCAACAGATAACTGTGCGAACCGCCAAAGGTGTTGTTCACCTCGGCCAGCACAGCAACCAAAGCCCCCGCCCGATCGTGACAAAACCAAAAACTGACCGGATTGAAGACATAGCCGAGGACGCGCGGAAAGGTTTGCAACAGGATCTCGCCATCGGCCGGCAAGCCCTGGTCGCGCAGCAATTGTTCGATCCATGGCAGCAGCGGCGAGCCATCGCGCGGCCCATGGTCGGCACTACGGAAACTGAGCAGATTTTTACGGTCGACGCCAAAAATGCCGCAATTTCCCGCCGCCAGGTGGCGCAGCGGCAGCTGGACGAAAAACACCGGATAGACGAATGCGTTGCCGACTGGTCGCAAGCGGCGGTGCATGACCTGCCCGAGAAAGAGATGCGGCCCTTGCCCCATGGCTGTCAGCCCCCCACCGCGGCCAGCGCCGCCACGGCCTCGCCGCCCTGCCACGGCGCCTGGACACCCAGTTGGTTAGCTACCCGCAGCGCCGACAGCAGCCCGTCCTCATGAAAGCCGTAACGCCCCCAGGCGCCCGCCAACCAGAGACCGCCCGCCCCCTGAATGCCGCCCCCCTCAGCGTGCAAGCGTTGCTGGGCGGCAATCGCCGGGCCATCGAACACCGGATGGGCATAGTCGAATTCGGCAATGACCCGGGCCGGGTCGGGCTCGACCCGCGGATTCAAGGTCACCACCACCGGCTTTTCAAACGGCAGGGGCTGTAACTTATTGATCAGGTAGGACACACCGACCGCCTGCTCGCCCCGCGGCGAGCTGCCAGCAAAATAATTCCACGCTGACCACAGCGCCGGGCGACGCGGTAACAAGGTCGGATCGGTATGCAGCACGGCACGATTCGGCTGGTAGCGAATCGCCGACAACACTTCGCGCTGTGCCGGACTGGCGGTCTGGCCGAGAATGGCCAGGGCCTGATCACTGTGGCAAGCCATCACCACCTGATCAAAATATTCGCTCCCGCCTTCGTGGGTCAGGCGCAGCCCCGGCGCCCCGGGATGCGCCCGGCTGACCGTATAGACCGGGCAATTCAGGCGGATGTCGTCGAGCTGGGCGGCCAATTTTGTTACATAACTGCGCCCGCCGCCCTTCACTGTCCGCCAGGTCGGCCGGTTGAAAATTTGCAACAAGCCATGGTTCTGACAAAAGCGGATGAAAGTCACCAGCGGCATGTCACGCATCTGGCCGGTCGGGCAGGACCAGATCGCGGCTGCCATCGGCAACAGATACCAGTCAGCAAAAGCCGCACCGTAACCACCGGCAACCAGGAAGGATTGCAGGCTGCGCTCGTCACCTGGATGGGCCTGCAGCCAGGCACTGCTTTCCCGGTTGAAGCGCAGGATATCGGACAACATGCCCCAGAACGCCGGCCGCAGCAGATTGCGCTTTTGCCCGAAAACGGTGGCCAGGCTGCTCCCAGCCCATTCCATCTCACCATCGGCCAGGCTGACCGCAAAACTCATCTCGGTCGGCACCGACTCGACCCCGAGCAAGGCAAAGAGCGCGATCAGGTTGGGATAGGTGCGATCGTTGAAGACCAGGAAACCGGTATCCACCGGATGGGTTTTGCCATCCACGGTAACGTCGACCGTGTGGGTGTGGCCACCGAGATAATCGGCAGCTTCAAACAGGGTCACATCGTGCTGGCGACTGAGCAACCAGGCGCTGGCCAGACCGGAAATACCGGCACCAACGACGGCAATCCGTTGCCGGGGAGGATGGCGTTCCATGGCGGCCTCTCAGTCGTTCCGACCGCTCAGCTCGGCGTAGGCCGAGTGGTTGTGGATGGATTCGAAATTCTCCGAGACGACCTGCCAGGCCTTGATCCGCGGCTCGGCCATCAGGCGCAAGGCAATATCGCGCACCAAATCCTCGACAAATTTCGGGTTGTCGTAAGCGCGCTCGGTCACCCACTTCTCGTCCGGTCGCTTGAGCAGGCCAAACACTTCGCACGACGCCTCTTCCTCGGCCAAGCGGACCAGTTCCTCAATCGCCATCGTCTGGTGCAGCACCGCCTGCAGCGTGATGTGCGAGCGCTGGTTGTGTGCCCCGTAATCGGAAATTTTCTTGGAACAGGGGCAGAGGCTGGTCACCGCTGTCGTCACCTGCAAAGTCAGCACAGGAACACCGTCCAGCGCTTGTTCGGCACTGAGCGTCACGTCGTAATCGAGCAGGCTATCAACCCCGGACACGGGCGCAGTCTTGCGGATGAAGTAAGGGAAGCTCAACTCGATCCGGCCGCTACGAGCATCCAGGCGCAGCAGCATTTCCGACAACATGGCGAGCAGCCCATCCTGGGTCAGCGCCTCACGCCGGGCTTCAAGCAATTCGACAAAGCGTGACATATGCGTGCCCTTGACCTCGGGCGGCAGCCCGACGGTCAGCGCCAGCGTCGCCACCGTGTTTTGCTGTTCGCCATTGGCCGCCTGCAACAGCAGCGGATAACGCAACCCCTTGACGCCAACAGACTGAATCGCCAGCCGGCGCGTGTCCGCGGTCGACTGGACATCAGGAAGAAAAAACTTTTCAGGTGCATTCATGCGGTTCTCCAGAAGAAGGGCGGCGGAACGGGCGCTTAACGCTGATTGAGAAAATGCTCGATCTGCTGCAGCAGATCACGATCGTCGGGTGTGGTCAGACTGCTGTAGGCCAGCACCTGCTGGCCGTCACGACTGATCAGGTATTTGTGGAAATTCCAGCGCGGCACACTACCGGTCCGTTCGGCCAACTGACGGTAGAAGGGATTCGCTTGCGCCCCTTTGACCACGCTCTTGCTCACCATGGGAAAACGAACGCCGTAGGTCAGGCGACAAAATTCAGCAATTTGCGGGTCGCTGCCCGGCTCCTGCTCACCAAAATCATTCGAGGGAAAGCCGACCACCACCAAGCCCTGGTCGCGCAGACGCTCATAGAGCCGCTCCAAGCCGTCGTACTGGCTGGTAAACCCGCAGTAACTGGCGGTATTGACCACCAAGACGACCTTGCCGGCATACTGGCAAAGCGACAACGGCTTGCCATCCTGCAGCGAGACAAACTGGTGATTGAGCAAGGGCGGACAGGTCGTCGCCGCTTCGGCCGGCAAGACACTCAAGGCCAGCAAGCCGGGCAACAGCAAGGCGGTTCTCAGACTGGACATCATTGGCATCTCCTTTAATTTGTCCTGGACAAAGATATTCGTTGTTCGTAAGATAGTGATCAAACAACGCCATGTCAACAATTTGTCGACACTTTGTTCAGGACAAATAATGAGCACACCCTGTTTTAACATTGCCGCCGTCGAGCGCGACACCGGACTGTCAAAAGACGTGCTCCGCATGTGGGAGCGCCGTTACGGCTTCCCCACCCCGGACCGCGATGCACACGGCGAACGGCTCTACCCCGGCGACCAGGTCGAGCGCCTACGGCTGATCAAACGCCTGATGGATCAAGGGCATCGACCGGGAAAACTGATGGCTTGCCCACTCGATGCGCTGGCCGAACTGAGCCCGCGACGGGCCTCGAACAGTGACGCCCCCTTGCCTGGGCCAAGCGATGACGAACTGGAAGCCCTGCTCGCCCTGGTCAAGCAGCACGATGGCCAAGCCTACAGCCAGGCCTTGCAACAACGTCTGGCCCGACAGGGGCTGCAATCATTTGTCCAGTACACGATTGCGCCACTGACGCAGCGCGTCGGCCAAGCCTGGGAAGAGGGGCGTTTTGCAGTCTTTGAGGAACACCTATTTACCGAGCTGACCAAGCGGGTGCTGCGCCAAGCCATTGCCGCCCTGCCGACCGTCAGTCGCTCACCACGCGTCCTGCTGACCAGCGTACCGGACGAGCAACACGTTCTCGGCCTGCTGATGGTCGAAGCCCTGCTCTGCCTGGAAGGTGCCGAGTGCATTCCGCTCGGCACACAAATGCCGCTCGTCGAAATCGCCCGTGCCGCCGCAGCACACCGCGCCGACATCGTCGCCCTGTCGTTTTCGGTGGCCTTTCCGGCCCGCCAGCTGCCGGGCCTGCTACAACAACTGGGCGAGTTGCTACCCGCCGACTGCACGCTATGGGTGGGCGGTGCCGGCGCCCGCAAGGCCAGCGAAGGCGAACGTCAACGCGTACTACTGACGCTGGACGACGCCTTGGCGGCACTCAGCGCATGGCGGCAAGCGCCGACCGTCGCCAGCCCGGACTAAGCGCCGGATGACCGTGGCCGACCACAGCCCGCCTGGCGGAGATCAGTCGAGGGCGGGGGTTGCGCCGACCACCGGCATTGAATCGCCTCGATTCCGTGCAAAAAGCCAAGAAGAACCCTCCGGCAAGCCCTAAAATTGCCGTTTTCCTGCCGTCGACCGCACCATGACCTACGCCCTGCCTGATTTCGAAAGCAAAATTTGCCCGCCTGACCAGTTGACCGTCCGCGCCGCCAGCGTGCCGCGACCACTGGTGTTCACCAATGGCTGCTTCGACATCCTGCATCGCGGCCATGTCACCTACCTGGCGCAGGCGGCGGCCCTCGGCCACAGCCTGGTGGTGGCACTCAATAGCGACGATTCGGTGCGTCGCCTGGGCAAGGGCGACGACCGCCCTGTCAATCCACTCGCCAACCGCCTGGCGGTTATGGCCGCGCTGGGATGTGTCGCGCTGGTCACCTGGTTCGACGAAGACACACCGCTGCAACGCATCCTCGACTGCCGGCCGGAGGTGCTGGTCAAGGGGGGCGACTGGCCTGTCGACAAAATCGTCGGCTGCCGCGAGGTGCACGGCTGGGGCGGGAGCGTGCACTCCATCCCCTTCCTGCACCAGACCTCGACCACTGCCTTGCTTGAAAAAATCCGCTGCTTGTAACTTAGAGCACGACCTGCGAACCGAGTTCGATCACCCGGTTACTCGGAATACGGAAAAACGCCGTCGCCGAACCGGCGTTACGGAACATGGCAACAAACAACTTGCCGCGCCAGTAAGCCATGTCCGACCCCATCGACGGAATCAGCGTTTCGCGACCAATAAAATAGGACGTCTCCAGCGGATCAAAGGCCTGGCCCGCAATGGTGCAGGTCGCCAAGGCGGCCGGCACGTTCGGCTCATCCTTGAAGCCGTAGCGGACCGTGACCCGCCAGAAGCTTTCGCGCAACGCTTCAACCTCGACCTGATCAATCTCCGGCACGTAGGGCACGTCAAAAAACTGCACCGACAACAAGACAACCCGCTCATGCAGCACCTTGTTGTGCATCAGGTTATGCAGCATGGCGTGCGGCACGCCGGAGGGATCGGCATTGAGGAAAACCGCCGTCCCTGGCACGCGCACCGGCGGTGACGAGCCCAGGGCATCAATGAAAGGCAGCAACTCAAGCCGCTCGCCCTGCAGGCGGTCAGCCAGCAACTGCCGCCCCCGCTTCCAGGTCGTCATCAGGACAAAGATGCCCATGCCGGCGACCAAGGGGAACCAGCCGCCATCGGGAATCTTGAGGATATTGGCGGCCAGAAAAACAAGTTCGACCGACAGAAAGGCTGAAAACAGCAAGCCGGCCCGCCACCAGCCCCAGCGCCAGACCTTGGCGACGACCACCGTGGCCAGCAACGAGGTGATGACCATGTCGCCGGTCACCGCAATGCCGTAGGCCGCCGCCAGGTTATTCGACGATTTGAAGCCGAGAACCAGAATCATCACCGCCAGCATCAAGCCCCAATTAACTGCCGGCAGATAGATCTGTCCCTGCTCCTGCTCAGAGGTGTGCTGAACCTCCATGCGCGGCATGAAACCGAGTTGCATCGCCTGCCGGGTCACTGAAAAGGCGCCGGAAATGACCGCCTGCGAAGCGATCACGGTCGACAGCGTGGCCAAGCCAATCAGCGGATACAAGGCCCAGTCCGGCGCCGACAGATAGAAAGGGTTGCGCGCTGCCGCCGGGTCGGCATAAATCAGGGCACCCTGGCCAAAATAATTGAGAATGAGCGCCGGTAGCACGAAGGCAAACCAGGCACGGGCAATGGGCTTGCGCCCGAAATGCCCCATATCGGCATACAGCGCCTCCGCCCCGGTGACCGCCAGCACGACATTCCCCATCGCCACCAGCGCCATCGCCTTGTTGGCGAGCAGGAATTCCAGGCCATACAGCGGGTTGACCGCGGCCAGAATGGCCGGGTGCGCCGCAATATTGGCCAGCCCCAGCAAGGCCAGCACGGAGAACCAGACCAGCATCACCGGCCCGAACCAGGCCCCGACCAGCGCCGTACCGTGCCGCTGAACAAAAAATAATACGAACAGCACCACCAGGGTCAGCGGAATCACCCAGGCATGCAGACCCGGCGCCGCCACCTCCAGCCCCTCGACGGCCGACAGAACGGAAATGGCTGGCGTCACCATGCCATCACCGTAAAACATGGCGGCCCCGAGAACACCAGCCAGCATCACCGCCCGCGACTGCCACGGCCGTTCACGCGTCGTGCGCAAAGCCAGGGCGATCAGGGCCATGATGCCGCCCTCACCCTTGTTGTCAGCCCGGGTGATGAACATCACGTACTTGATCGAAACAATGATGATCAGCGCCCAGAAGAAGAGCGACAGACTGCCGAAGACATTGGCCTCAGTGACCGGAATCGGATGATTACCGGCAAAGACTTCCTTCATGGCGTAAAGCGGGCTGGTCCCGATGTCGCCATAGACGACGCCTAACGCCGCCAGCGACAGAACCGCCAGACGACGCCCCTGCAGCGCGTCATCCTGCGAATGCTGACTCATGCTTTCCCCTTGTGACCCGGCGACTTCAGCCGCTCTGGAATTCTATCGGGGGCGGGCTTGCAGCCCCCTGACAAGCACGTCAACCGCCGAGTGCCGCTTTCAGGGACAGCACCTCGTCTTCCGACTCGTCGATAACCTCGGCCATGGTCTCGGCATCGATGATTGACTCGAGCATGCTGGTATCGACCGGGTCATCCAGTTCGAGATCACGCCACGAAGCCGTGCGGTTGGCGATCTTGTTGGCGACATACAGCACATCAGACAAGGTCTTGATGCCGTTTGGGATATCGCGATCGGTTTCGTGTTCCTGAACCGCCTGCAGCACCTGTTGCGGCGAGCCCAGCGCCGACAACAGGGCATGGCCGATGTTGTCGTGCCAGCCGACCAGCAAGGCGTGCAACTCCGGTTTATCTTTCAACAACTCCGGAAAATGCGCCGCCCGCGACAACAGGTAGAACACCCCCAGATCGTGCACCAGACCGGCGAACATCGCCTCATCCGGATTGATTTTGGCCAGCTTGCGGGCCAAAACCCGGCACAGCGCGGCGACATGGGCGGTGTGCTCCCACAGGCGTTGCGACAGATTTTCGAAGGGCTGCATCTGCCGTGACTTGAGCAATTGCTCCATGGCGACGGCAAACGACACGGTCCGCACCGCCTCCATGCCCACCCGGACAATCGCGTTCTTGACGTCCGCCACCTCGCGCCCGGAGGGATTGAGCGCCACCGAATTAGCCATGCGAATGATCTTGGCGCTCATCAGCGGCTCAGCCCCGACCAGACGAGCCAATTGCTCGACATTCAGGTTCGGATCCTTGAGGGCAGTACGCACCTGAAAGGTGATGTCGAGAAAAGTCGGAAAGGTAATTTCATCGCCCGACAAATCCTTGGCGATATCTTCCAGCACTTTGAAAGTCAGTGCATTGCTCATATTCATCAACCCTGAAAAAAGCGGTGCCGACCCCTGGCCGGCAGCCTCTTTTAGAACGGAATATCGTCACCCAGATCGTCAAACGATGGCTTCGGCTTGTTGCGGGCCGGGGCCGGCGCGTAATCGGCCGGCTCGCTTTGATCGTAACCGCCAGACGACGGGGCACCCATACCCTGGCGCGACCCCAGCATTTTCATTTCATCACCACGAATTTCGGTGGTGTAACGCTCCTGACCATCCTTGTCGGTCCATTTGCGGGTGCGGATGCTGCCTTCGACATACACCTGCGAGCCTTTTTTCAGGTACTGACCGCAAATCTCGGCCAGCCGGCCAAAAAACGAGATGCGATGCCATTCGGTCAGTTCCTTCTTCTCGCCCGTCGCCTTGTCCTTCCAGCTTTCGCTGGTCGCCACCGTGATATTGCACATTGCTTCGCCGCTGGCGGTGTAACGGACTTCCGGGTCCTTGCCCAGATTACCGACGATGATTGCCTTATTTACCGATGCCATGCCACCCTCTCCGTCAATTAGTTGGTCGCAGCCGGCACACGCCGCTGCGGAAAATTCATCGTGCTGGCCACGGCCAGCCACAACAGGGCCAGCACCGTGCAGGCCGCAAAAACCGCATTATCGCCCAAATGCTGCGCCATGGCCCCGCCGGCCGCACCACCGATGAACAAGCCAATCGCCTGCGTCGTGTTGTAAACCCCCAGCGCCGCGCCCTTGGCAGCCGGCGGCGCGGTGCGCGACACCAGCGACGGCAAGGTGGCTTCGAGAATATTGAAAGCCACGAAGAACAACAGCAGCCAGAAGGCCAGCAACCACAGGCTGCTACCAAACAGCCACAAGCCCAACTGGACGATGACGATCAATCCGATCGCCGCCCGGAACACCGGCCGCATCTTGTCCTTTTTCTCGGCCGCGATAATGGCCGGCACCATGACGACAAAAGATGCCAGCACCGCCGGCAAATACACCTGCCAATGATCAACCGCCGGCAAAGCCCCGACCCCCACCAGCGCATGTGGCAGCACCACGAACATCGCCATCTGGATGATATGCAACACCCCGATCCCGAGATTCAACTTGAGCAGATCGGGATTGGTCAGCACATGGCGCAAGGGCAGCTTGACATGGCCGTGCGGCGCCGGGGCCGGCGGCACGGCCTTGAGCAACAAAACGATGGCCGCCAGCGCCAGGCCGCCGGTCAGGATGAACAAGCCATGCATGCCGATCCAGCCATAGAGCAACGGCGCACCAACCAGCGACAGCGCAAAGACCAGGCCGATCGATGAGCCAATCATCGCCATCACCTTGGTCCGGTGCTCTTCACGCGTCAGATCAGCCGCCAGCGCCGTCACTGCCGCCGAGATTGCCCCCGTGCCCTGCAACACCCGGCCAGCAATAATCCATTCAATGCTCGGCGCCCAGGCAGCCAGAAAACTGCCGGCAGCGAACAACAGGAGGCCGATCACGATCACCTGCTTGCGCCCCCACAGATCGGAGGCAATCCCGAAAGGAATCTGGAAGCAAGCCTGGGTCAGACCGTAAGCCCCCAGCGCAAAGCCCACCAGCGCCAGGTTGTCACCACCCGGCAGGGTCGTTGCGTACAACGAAAACACCGGCAGAATCAGGAACAGCCCCAGCATGCGCAGGGCAAAGATGGAAGCCAGCGAAGCGCCAACACGGCGCTCCTGCGGGCTCATTCGATCAGTCGGGGAAGACATGGTTTTATGGTTTTTTGCGTTGCAACAGAAGCGGGAATATTAGCAGGTTTATGGCACTGCCCATTTCAGCATTCCATCAGCATCCCTATACTAGCCACCTCCTCCCGCCTGCCGCACCACCATGACCCCTACCGACTTCATCGCCCGCTGGAAAGACAACAAACTGACCGAACGCGCCGGCGCCCAAGCCCACTTTGACGACCTGTGCGAGCTGCTTGGCGTCGACAAGCCCCGCGACCCCGAAAGCTACTGTTTTGAACGCGGCGCCAAAAAGACTGGCGGCGGCGATGGCTGGGCCGACGTCTGGAAACGCGGCCACTTCGGCTGGGAAAACAAGAAACCCGGCCGCGACCTCAACGCCGCCCTCAAGCAACTCACCGACTACGCCCTGCAACTCGACAACCCGCCGCTACTCGTCGTCTGCGACCGCGAAAACATCATCATCCACACCGCCTTCACCGGCTACCCGGACGAACCGCGCCAAATCCGCATCGAGCAACTGGTCGAACCGGAAATTCGGCAATGGCTCACCTGGGTCTTTACCGATCCGGAAAAACTCCGTCCCGAGCGGTCGACCGCAGCCATCACCGCCCAGGCCGCCGGCCAGTTTGCCCAACTTGCCGCCGCCATGCGCAGTCGCGGCCACGACGGCAACACCATCGCCCACTTCCTCGTCCAATGCCTGTTCTGCATGTTCGCCGAAGACGAACAACTACTGCCGGCCGGCATCTTCACCGACCTGCTGAAAAACGCCGGTAGCGATACCGACAAAGCCGCCCGCCGTATCGAAAAACTCTTCCTCGCCATGCAGCAACGCAACGGCGAATACGGCGACCACGACATCGCCTGGTTCAACGGCGGCCTGTTCAAAAACATTGAAATTCCGCCGTTGACCGCAGCAGACCTGCACGCCCTGCACCGTGCCGCTGCTGACATGGACTGGCGCGCCATCGACCCAACCATTTTCGGCACCCTGTTCGAACGCGGCCTCGACCCCGCCGCCCGCGCCCCGCTCGGCGCCCACTACACCGACACCGGCACCATCGCCAAACTGATCGAACCGCTGGTCAGCGAACCCCTGCGCGCCGAGTGGGACAAAACACGCGCCGAAATCCTCGCCAAACCGAAAAAAGCCAACGCCCTCTACCAAGCCTTCCTCCTGCGCCTCAACCACTTCCGCGTCCTCGACCCGGCCTGCGGCAGCGGTAATTTCCTCTACCTGGCCCTAAAAGCCCTGCGCGACATCGAAAAACGCGCCCACGTCGACGGCATCGAACTCGGCCTTCAACCGCCGATGAACATGGAAACCGGCCCGCACAACATCCTCGGCCTCGAAATCAACGAATTCGCCGCCGAACTCGCCCGCGTCACCGTCTGGATCGGCGACATCCAATGGTGCCGCCGCAACGGCTACCCGCACGCCATCAACCC
>JAQTXC010000071.1 GCA_028689015.1 Dechloromonas sp.
ATCACTAAACCGTCCTCCGAGCGAGACCGCGAAGGGTGGTCACGCCTTTGTCTCGTTCTTTTGGGAGCCTTCGGGCTCCTTTTTTTAGAAAATTTTCCCGGGGTTAACGAACGCAGACCAAGGCCGCATTGTGAAAAGTCGGCAATTTCAAATCGGTATCGGTACTGATTTCACCCAGTGAAAGCGCGCCCAGCAGCGCGGAGGCGTGGCTCAAGGTCAGCAGTTCGCGAAGCTCGGTCTCGGCCTCGCCACCAAAATGCATGCGTCTTCCGGCGCAGTAAAACGCCACCAGGGGCGCTTCCTGATTCTGTAGTTTTTTGGCAATATCTTCGACGCACCGGCTGTCGGCAAGTTGAGGGGCGTGCAAGAGTTTCAATATCGAATTGGCCGGCACCTCACCGACACAATAAATCTCCCCCGCCGTGGTCAGGCCCACAGGAATGCGAACCAGAACCTCAAGCAAGGTCACCAGGCCAAAGGGATAATGGACGGCGTATTGGTAGAAATTATCGGGGGTGATATCGATACCAAACTCGGATTTCAGAAGTGCCTGGTAGACCGCCAGGGCGGGTTTGCCATCGATTTTCTCAATCCGGTTGCCGGTCGTCGATGTGGCCCTGAACAAGGCATCGGTGACCGGGTAGCCGTGTTCGATGACAAATTGCTTGGCCGCCGGAATCAGCAAGGCAATACAGCCTGCCTGAACAATACGGTCCTGATCAAACAAGCAGGGCATGGGCTGGAATGTTTCGCTGCCGGCATTCACCCCGGCGTATTGAACCCGCTGCCCCAGACGCAGGTAAAGGCGATGCAACAGGGTGCTGATATTCGGCAGCAAGCCGTCAAATATCAAAAAAAGCGTCGGTGGCTCTACGCAGGCAGGGGCGTCGTTCAGGTGTTGATCAATGAAATCCGTAACATGCACGAGTCCCGGGGCGTCATCCGCTAATTGATCGACCAGTCGCCAGGGATGGGGCGAGTCGATTCTGAACAGAATCATTCCCGAGATTTGAAAACCCTGTTCGGTCAGCAATGCGGGGAAGACCGCGCCCATTAACGGGAGATCAAATCTTCGGGCTTGCGCTTGAAGTGATTGAATAGTCGCTTTTTCAGCTTCAGGCACCAGTGCCAGGATGGCGGCCTGGGGAGCAAGCGTCTTCCAGTCTGCCAAAATGGCTGTCAGATTGCTTTTGGATATTCCTTTGGTATACACACCTTGGAACATAAACCGATCTCGGAAGGGTGAATGGGCAATTCGGCATACTGAAGTGCGGCCATTGGCCTGTCAATTGCAATTTAGATCAAAGCGCCGGCCGGGCGCCCCCGGCAGAATTGCGCTGCTGGCCCGCGATGAGGCCACCCTTCAAGGAGAAAGCATGAGCAAGACCATCCACGTTTGTGACCACCGGACGGCGGAAGCCCTCTATCCCTTCGATGCGCGCGGTGTCGCCAAGCGCTTTCGGCATGCCGCTATTTTTGGCGCGCTGGAATCCTTGATGCCGGGTGAAACCATGCGTTTCTGCAACGATCATGATCCCTTGCCGCTGCTTGCCCAGATGCAGCAGCGTTATGGCGAACAGGTTCGTATCGCCTATGTGCAACGTGACCCGGGGGCCATCGTCATCGATTTCACCATCGCGGGTTGACAATGCTGGGCAGCGTGGCACTGACCCTGCTGGCGCTGGCCCTGTCCGGCCTTCTGGCGCTGTTCGGGGTCGGGGTGCCGGCAGCACTGGCGCATGGATTGTTCGCTATCGGCATCTTGCCGCTGATTTTTGCTGCCATGCTGCATTTCGTCCCGGTGCTGACGCGTAGCGGCGAGCCGGCAGCCTTCCTGCGGCGCTGGCCGCTTTTTGCCCAAATGACCGGGTTGACCGTGGTCCTCGCCCTGCAAGGCTGGCTGCCTGATGACGTCCTGTACGGAGCGGCTGCGGTCGACCTGATTCTGGCGGGTATTTTGCTGCGCTGGATCATCGGTCGGGCCAGAGCTGCGCTGGGCGCGCCACACCCCGGCTGGCGCTGGTATGGCGGTGCCCTGGCAATGCTGATGCTGGGTTTGCTGGCCATTCTCGGTATGAGGCTGTGGCCGGCGTACTGGCTGCAATGGCGGCTTGCCCATCTGCATTTCAATACGCTGGGCCTGGTCGGCCTGGCCGCACTAGGCACCTTGCCGGTGCTGCTCCCCACCGCCCTGGGCCGACCCGACCCAGCGGCTGCCCCCTGGTTGCGCCGCGCTCTCTGGCCGGCATTATTGGCCGTCTTCGTGCTGGCATTGGGGGCCGCCGGCTATTGGCCGCTGTCGCTGCTGGCTGCTGCCACCTTGTTCGGACTGATGCTCAGTCTTGCCCGACATTGGCAGCGTACTTTCACCTGTTCGACACTCGTCCGGGACGGTGCCGCCGTATCGCTGGCCGGTGCCTTGTTAGGCTGGGCGGGCTGCCTGCTGGCCGGTGCGCTGCACGCGGCGCAACTCTTGCCGGCCCGGCCAACCCTGGCCGCCTGGATCGCCGCCGGCTTATTACCCTTGGTCAGTGGCGCGCTCAGCCAGTTATTGCCGGTCTGGCGCTGGCCTGGCCGTCGTTTGCCGGCTCATGCCCTGATGCGCGCCCAGCTCGTGGCCGGTGGGCAAGGGCGGACGCTACTTTTTTTGACGGGCGGTCTGGCCTTTCTGGTCGACGCGACGACCCTGGGGGCCTTGTTTTGTGGCGCCGGCCTGCTGCGCTTTGCAATCAGCCTGCTGCAGGCCCTGCGCATCTCGCGGTCGACGCGGTAAAATCGCCGTTTTTCCGATTTCCAGGTTTTCGACGCCATGCGCTACCTTTCGACTCGCGGCCACGCCGCTCCCCAGGCTTTCTGCGACATTCTTCTTGGTGGCCTGGCGCCGGATGGCGGCCTGTATTTGCCTGAGTCCTATCCGCAAGTCAGCCGGGCCGATCTCGATGCCTGGCGTCAACTATCCTATGCCGATCTCGCCTACGAAATCCTGTCGAAGTTCATCACCGACATCCCGGCCGCCGACCTGAAGGCCATTGTCAGCAAGACCTACACTGCCGACGTTTACCGCTTCACGCGCAACGGTGGCGATGCGACGCAGATCACGCCGCTGACCAAGCTGGAGGACGGCCTGTACACGCAGGAACTGTCGAATGGCCCGACGCTCGCCTTCAAGGATATGGCGATGCAGCTTCTCGGCAACCTGTTCGAATACGTGCTCGACCAGCGCGGCCAGGCCATCAACATCCTCGGTGCAACTTCCGGCGACACCGGCTCGGCGGCCGAATACGCCATGCGCGGCAAGCATAACGTCAAGGTCTTCATGCTCTCGCCGGATGGCAAGATGAGCGCCTTCCAGCGCGCCCAGATGTACTCGCTGCAAGACCCGAACATCTTCAATATCGCCGTGCGCGGCATGTTTGACGACGCCCAGGACATCGTCAAGGCAGTGTCCAACGACGCCGAATTCAAGGCCAAGTACAAGATTGGCGCGGTCAATTCGATCAACTGGGCGCGCGTTGCCGCTCAGATCGTCTATTACTTCCAGGGCTATTTCCTGGCCACGCAGTCCAACGACGAGCAGGTCGCCTTCTGCGTCCCGTCCGGCAACTTCGGCAACATCTGCGCCGGCCACATCGCCCGCCAGATGGGCCTGCCGATTGCCAAGCTGGTGCTGGCCACCAATGAAAACGACGTGCTCGACGAGTTCTTCAAGACCGGCGTCTATCGTCCACGTACTTCGGCAGAAACCAACGTCACCTCCAGCCCGTCGATGGATATTTCCAAGGCGTCCAACTTCGAGCGCTTCGTCTTTGATCTGGTCGGCCGTGATCCGGCGATCGTCGCCGAACTGTGGGCCAAGGTCGACAACGGCGAGGCCTTTGACCTGTCGTCCACGGTCCACTGGCAAAACATGCCGAAATTCGCGTTCACTTCCGGTCGCAGTACGCATGCCGACCGTCTGGCGACCATCCGCATGGCCAATGAAAAATATGGCGTGATGCTCGACACCCACACCGCCGATGGCCTCAAGGTGGCGCTGGAAAATCGCCAGCCTGGCCTGCCCATGGTCGTGCTGGAAACCGCCCAGCCAGCCAAGTTCGAAGAAACCATCCGCGAAGCGCTGAACACCGAACCGGTGCGCCCGGCTGAACTCGCCGGCATCGAAAAGCTTGAGCAGCACGTCGTGGTGATGGACCCGGACGTCAACGCCATCAAGCAATTCCTCGTCGATCGCGTCTGACCCCCTGGCTTCAGTGGATGCCGAACCCCGTTTCTCGAAGCGCGAGAACGGGGTTTTTTATTCAACCGCCCGTTTCAAGCATGCCTTGTACCGCTGATCGACCCGATTAGCGAACCACTCCGTGGTCAGTTGACGGGTGATTTTCGGGCTTTGCAGGGTGATTTCCGGCATTGTCTGGCGCCGGGCTTTGATCCCGCGCGCCTCGGCGAGTCGGTACAAATTTTGATAAAGGTCAGTTTCGGCAAACTCGGCCGTTTTTTCCGCCAACAGATCGCGACGAATTTCCCGGCTCGACAGCCGCAGGTCAACACTGAGCTGACGCAAGGCGGTTTCCACGGCACTACGCCCACCCGCCGCCTGGCCATTTTCGTAACGCAACAGATCCCCGTCGGCGACCAGCGGTTGGCCGGTCAGACTGGCCAGGGTTTTCTGGAAGGCCGCGTTGCGGCTGGCGTAGCGCCCGGCGTTAAAGTCGGCAAAACGGTAACGCATCTCGGTGTACGGTGCGGGATAGTCCAGAAGGATGGCGCTACCAAAATAAACGCCCCCCCGCCGACTGAATACTTCAGCACGGATCGAGCCTTCTGCCGCGTAGGGATAGCCTTTCTCGCTGACCCGTTGTTCGGCAAAGCGAATGCTGACCTGCATCGGGCCCGCGGTGCGAACCGGGTTGTAATCAGCCAGCCAGCGTTCGCCAAGCGGCACGTAGGCGACGATGTCTTCATACAGCGCACTTAGGTGTTTTTCGGTGCGCAAGGCATCGATCCGCTGTTGATAAGTCTGGCCATTGGGCGATTCGAGTTGGAGGGCAGCCAAGACGACGGCTTTCGGCAGACCCAGCCGTTCGGCGCGGCGCTCCAGTTCTCCCTGAACGATTTTCGGCAAACCCGCCACCGGTGGATCGACCTGGAAACCGGACTCCTGGGCGATGACAGCCACCGTCGCACAAAAATTTTCCGGCGAGGCCCGGATCTGCAAATGATCGTAAGCAGTGATCAGGTCGGCTGCCCAATCCTGGCGATTCTTGAGTTGTCGCGGCAGCAAGGCAGTCACTCGCTGCTGCAGCGTCGGCTTGTCCAGCGAAGACCATGGTCGCTTGCCGCTAGCCGCTGTCTGATCCGTGCTCTCGTCAATACCGGAACAACCCGCCAGAGCGATTAGCAGCAAACCGCACGCCGATCGCGCCAGACGATACCGTTCCCCGGCAGCGGGTGGGGGGGGAAACCGGGTGATGGGCATGGCAGAAAACAGGGCGGGCGTGGACATCGACGAATTATCCCGGAAAATCGCCCGCTGGCTTAATTCACCCGCAGGGTAATGGAAAGTACATGACGATCAATCACGAAGCCTTCTGGTCCGCGCGCTATCGCGATGCCGGTGACGACTACCTGTTCGGGACAGCGCCCAACCGTTTTCTGGCTGAACAAGCTGACCGTCTGGGGGCTGGCATGCAGGTGCTGTCCGTGGCCGATGGCGAAGGTCGCAACGCTGTCTGGCTGGCCGAGCAAGGGTGCGCGGTGACCGCGACCGAAATTTCGGCGCCTGCCCTGGCCAAAGCCCGCAAACTGGCTGCCGGCCGGCATGTCACGGTCGACTTCGTACTGACCGATATTTTGCGCTGGGACTGGCCGGTGGCGCAGTTTGATGCTGTCGTCGGCATCTTCATCCAGTTTGTCGGTGGCCTTGAGCGGGCGCTGTTGTTTGCAGCCATGCAGGCGGCGGTCAAACCCGGTGGCCTGATCCTGCTCCAGGGCTATACCCCGCAACAGCTTGTTTACAAAACGGGGGGGCCGTCCGCGGTCGACAACCTATACACCGAAGAAATGCTGCGCAGCACCTTTGCTGGGTGGCAGATCGAGCACCTGAAGGCTCACGAGGCAAGCATTGAAGAAGGTTTGGCGCATGTCGGGCATTCGGCGCTGATCGATCTAGTGGCTCGCCGGCCGCTGGGTTGACTGTCGGCGAGTCAGCGCACTTCGTCGATGATGGCGATCAGGCGGCACTCGATGTCGCTGGCCAGGCGGGGCAGGGCGGGGGCGCTGACCCAGTCTTTCAGTTGCTGGGTCGGACGCAGCAAGCTGATCCGCGTTGCACCCGAATCGGTGGTCACCGCAATGCGCCAGGGCAAGGTGATCGACAAGGCCATATCGATGCTGAGCAGGCGTTCGGCCAAGCGATAATTGATGATCTCGAAAACCTGGCCATCTTCATCGATGTCCAGCCCCTTGCCACACAGGGTTTCGCCCAGGTCATGGCGGTTCAGGACCACGAAGCCGAGGCGCTGGGCGACCGGTTCAAAATCGAAAACGACTTCGCTGAACGACTTGTCGCTATCGACGCAATAACGCATCTCAGCCGACAAAGCGCATCGACAGATCGAGCGCCTTGACGTCCTTGGTCAGCCCGCCGACCGAAATGCGGTCGACGCCGGTTTCGGCAATGCTACGGATAGTCTCCAGGCTGACATTGCCCGACGCTTCGAGCACAGCACGGCCGGCATTGACCGCCACCGCCTGGCGCAGGCCGTCGAGGCTGAAATTATCGAGCAGGATCATGGTAGCGCCGGCCGCCAAAGCCTGCGCCAGCTCGTCGAGATTCTCGACTTCAACCTGAATGAACTTGCAGCGGTCGACCGCCGCAGCGGCTACTTTTTGTGCAGCAGCCAAAGCCTGGGCAATGCCGCCGGCGGCATGAATATGGTTTTCCTTGATCAGGATGGCATCCCACAAGGCCAGGCGATGATTTCCACCGCCCCCCGCCCGCACGGCGTATTTCTGCGCGACGCGCAGGCCAGGCAGGGTCTTGCGTGTATCCACCACCTGCGCCCGGGTGCCGGCAATGGCATCAGCGTAAATCCGTACCTTGCTGGCGACAGCGGAGAGGAGTTGCAGGAAGTTCAGGGCGCTGCGTTCCGCCGACAGCAGGGCGCGGCCATTGCCAAGAATTTCGCACAGCAACTGATCCGGCGCGACTCGGTCACCATCGGCCAGCAACCAGTGCACGCTGGCTGACGGGTCAAGGCGACGCACGCATTCGTCAAACCAGGCCGTCCCGGCCAGGACACCTGCTTCGCGCGAAATGACTGTGGCCTTGACCTGGCGTTCGCCGGGCACCAAAGCAGCCGTCAGGTCGCCAGGGCCAATATCTTCAGCCAGGGCGGCATCGACATTGCGGTTGATTTCAGGGGCGAGCGGCAAATCAAATTCGATGGACATGTCAGCGTTCAGTGGGCATGCTAAAGGGCAAATTGTACCGTCTGGGGGGATACGATGTCCGAGCTTCTCGGGGTTTTTCACGTCAGTCTGGGTGTGCTGGTTGCCTTGGTGCTCGCGCTGCTGCTGGTCTTTTGGTACTTGCGAGATGTGACGCAGAAACGCCATACCGTCTTGCGCAACTTCCCCATCATCGGTCACCTGCGGTTTTTCTTCGAGAATCTTGGCGAATATTTCCGCCAGTATTTCTTTCTCGGAGATCGCGAGGAGATGCCGTTCAACCGGGCGACACGCGCCTGGGTCTATCGCCTGGCCAAGAACGAGGGCGGCATCCTCGGCTTTGGTTCGACCTACGATCTGACGCAGTCTGGCGCCCTGGTTTTCGTCAATGCGGCCTTTCCAGTCCTCGATGGCGAGTACGCGCCGGCCCCTCCGGTGATGATAGGCGAAGGCTGGTGTGAAAAACCCTTTGCAGCCCGTTCCTTGATCAACATCAGTGGCATGAGCTACGGCGCTATTTCAAAGCCAGCTGTCCAGGCTTTATCGCGGGGTGCCGCCAAGGCCGGTTGCTACATCGATACCGGCGAGGGCGGCATCAGCCCCTATCACCTGGAAGGGGGCTGCGATGTGATCTACCAGATCGGCACGGCCAAATACGGGGTGCGTGATGCGCATGGCAAGCTGAGCGACCATAAATTGTTTGAAATTGCCTCGTTCGAGCAAGTGCGGGCCTTTGAGATCAAACTATCGCAAGGTGCCAAACCGGGCAAGGGCGGGGTCTTGCCGGCTGCCAAGATTACCGAGGACATCGCCCGCATCCGCGGTATTCCGATGGGCCAGGATTCGCTATCGCCCAACCGTCATCCGGAAACCAGCAACATGGAAGAGTTGCTCGACATGGTGGTGCATGTTCGTGAAATAACCGGCAAACCCGTGGGCATCAAGACCGCCATTGGCGGCTGGCAATTCATGCATGAACTGGCGGCGGCGGTGCATCGGCGCGGCCTGTGGAGCGCGCCGGATTTTTTGACCATCGATGGCGGCGAAGGCGGCTCTGGCGCAGCACCGCAGGCGCTGGCCGACCACATGGCCTTGTCGATCAATGAAGCCTTGCCACGGGTCGTCGATGCCTTGATCGAAGCGGGTCTGCGCGAGCGGGTCAAGGTCATTGCTTCCGGCAAGCTGGTGACACCCGCCAAAGTGGCCTGGGCACTGGCCTGCGGCGCTGACCTGGTCAACTCGGCGCGAGGCTACATGTTTGCGCTAGGCTGTATTCAGGCCCTGCGTTGCCACCAGAACACCTGCCCGACCGGCATTACCACCCATAACCCCAAGTTGCAGCGCGGCCTGGTGGTGGAAGACAAAGCCGAACGGGTGGCGTATTACACGACCAATCTGAACAAGGAAGTAGACATGATCGCCCACGCCTGCGGCGTCAAGCATGCGAACGAACTGCGCCGCGAACATGTCCGCATCGTGCAACCAAATGGCCAGAGCATGGCCTTGAACATGCTCTATCCCTACCCGCA
>JAQTXC010000072.1 GCA_028689015.1 Dechloromonas sp.
GCCGGGAAGGTATGTTCGCGGTCCCATTCGGCTGCAAAGGGGGCGAGGCGCTCTTGCGCAAAGGCGCGCATGGTGTCGCGGATCATTTCCTGTTCTTGCGTCAGAATCATGCTGTTTTCTCCAAAGTTGTTTTTTGTAATGTGGTCAGCCAGACGCCGCTGATAACCAGCAGGCCGCCGGCTAATACGGCCAGGCCCAGGTGTTCGTCGAGCAGGACAGTCGCTTGCAGGACGGCGAATACCGGGACCAGGTTGATGAAGACCGAGGCGTGACCGGCGCCGAGTTGATGTACGGCGGCGGTGAACCAGGTGTAGGCGATGGCGGTGCCGAACAAGGACAGGAAGCCCATGCTGGCCCAGACGCGCCACGACCAAGCGGCGGGGTCTATATTCCCTTGCCACAGCGCGGCCAGGCCCAGCAGCAGGGCGCCACTCAGGCTGGCGTAGAGCGTGGTGGCCAGTGCCGAGAAGCGTTGTGTCGCCTGCCCGCCAATGAACGTGTAGGCAGCCCAACTGGCCACGCAGCCGAGAATCAGCCATTCGCCCAGACCGATGCCGCCCTTTAGTAAGGCCAGCGGGTCGCCATTGCCGATGACCGTCAGGCAGCCGGCCAGGGCGATCAGGCTGCCCAAGGCCTTGCGTGTCGTCATGCGCTCTTTGCCGCTCAGCCAGGCAAGGATGACGACGACCGCCGGGTTGAGGGCGACGACCAGCGCGCCGCGACCGGCTGAAATGCGTTGCAAGCCAAAAAAGAAACACAGGCCGTAAAGGAAAATGCCGAAAAACCCGAGCGCCCAGACCAGTCCCCAGTCGCGTCCGCTTTGCGGTAACGGCAGGTGGCCTTCGGACAACAGCAGGACGCCGGCAACGATGGCACCGGACAGTACAAAGCGCAGGGAAGCAACGGCTAACGGGGCCGTCAGTTCCTGGGCAATGACGCGTCCGGCGATCCAGGTTCCGCCCCAGAAAAACATCGCGGCGACCAGCTTGGGGTAGGTGAACGAAGGCATCTCAGGATCGAGGATCGGCTGAATTTTTCTGCGGCCAGGGCAGGCCAATGGGGGCAAACAGCGAGATCGCCGATCCTTGATCCATGCTTAGCACATTTCCAGTGCGAGGGCAGTCGCTTCGCCGCCGCCGATGCACAGCGAGGCGACGCCGCGCTTCAGGCCGTATTTCTTCAGTGCGCCGAGCAGGGTGACAATGATACGGGCACCGGACGCGCCGATCGGGTGGCCGAGCGCGCAGGCGCCGCCATGCACGTTCACCTTGGCCGGGTCGAGCTTGAGATCGTGCAGCGCGGCCATGGTGACGACGGCGAAGGCTTCGTTGATTTCGTAGAGATCGACGCTGTCTGCGGTCCACCCGGTTTTGGCGAACAATTTCTCCATCGCGCCGACCGGGGCCGACGGGAACAGGGCCGGGACGCCGGCGTGCGTGGTGTGGCCAACGATGCGGGCGAGCGGGGCGAGGCCGAGCTTGGCGGCTTGCGAGGCACGCATCAGCAGCATGGCGGCGGCGCCGTCGGAAATCGACGAGGAGTTGGCCGGGGTGACGGTGCCGTCTTTCTTGAAGGCGGGTTTCAAAGTCGGGATTTTGTCGAGGTTGACCGCGAAAGGCCCTTCGTCCTTGTCGATGACGACATCGCCCTTGCGGCCGGCGACGGTGACCGGGGCGATTTCCCAGGCGAAGCTGCCGTTGTTGCTGGCTTCGATGGCGCGGGTGGTCGATTGCACGGCGTAGGCATCCTGCGCTTCACGGGTGAAGCCGTAAGTGGTCGCGCACTCTTCGGCAAAGGTTCCCATCAGGCGGCCGCGGGTTTCCTTGCTGTAGGCATCTTCCAGACCATCCATGAACATGTGGTCAAACATCTGGCCGTGACCGAGGCGATAGCCACCGCGGGCCTTAGGCAGCAGGTAGGGGGCGTTGGTCATCGACTCCATACCGCCGACGATGGCGGCGCCGTAGGAACCGGCCAGAATGCCGTCGTGACCGAGCATGGTGGCTTTCATCGCCGAACCGCAGACCTTGTGGATGGTGGCGCAGCCGGCAGTTAGCGGCAGCCCGGCCTGCAGCGCGGCCTGGCGGGCCGGCGCCTGGCCTTGGCCGGCCTGCAGGACGCAGCCCATCAGCACTTCTTCAACCAGTTGGGTGTCGATGCCGGCGCGCTGAATGGCTGCCTGGATGGCGACTGCACCGAGATTGGCTGCGGTCAGGCTGGCAAAGCCCCCTTGAAACGAGCCCATGGCGGTACGGGCGGCGGAAACGATGACGATCGGGTCTTGCATGCTGTAGTACTCCTTGACAGTTGTTATAGGTCATCAGGCATCGACGGCCTTGAGGGCGGCGTCGTAACGAATTTTCAGGTCTTCCGGGCAGTTGACCGTGATGCCGAGGTCGTGGACCAGGCCATCTTTCAGGCCATATACCCAACCATGGACGGTCAGTTCCTGGCCGCGCGCCCAGGCATCCTGCACCACGTTGGTCTGGCAGACATTAACGACCTGTTCCAGGATGTTGAGCTCGCACAGGCGGTCGTGACGCTGTGCCACCGGTAGTTTGTCGACCAGTGCTTGGTGCTTGCAATGCACATCCTGCACATGGCGTAGCCAGATATCGACCAGGCCGACCCGTTTCTTTTCCAGTGCGGCGCCGACCCCCCCGCAGCCATAGTGGCCGACGACCATGATGTGCTTGACCTTGAGCGCATCGACCGCGAACTGGATGACCGACAGGCAGTTGAGGTCGGTATGAACGACGACGTTGGCAACATTCCGATGAACGAAAACTTCGCCCGGCAGCAGGCCAACGATCTGATTGGCCGGGACGCGCGAATCGGAGCAGCCGATCCATAAATACTCCGGCGATTGCAGCTTGGAGAGCTTGTTGAAATAGTCTGGGTCAACTTCCTGCATGCGTCGGGCCCAGGCGCGGTTGAAGTCGAACAGATGGGAGAGGTTCTCGCTGCGGATGTCCTCTTCCGACCAATTGTCGAGATCCAGTGCCAGGAACATGGTGCCTTCAATCGGTGTCTGGTAATACGACGGTGCCTCCATGAAGCCGAGTTCGCGATACAGCTTCACCGCCATGCGCATGCTGGGCATGGTGTCGATCATCAGCTTGCGGTAGCCAATGGTTTTGGCGGCCTTGATGGCAGCCAGGGCCAACTGACGGCCGACGGTCTGGCCACGGAACTGTGGTTCGACATACAGGCGCTTCATTTCGCAAACGCCGTCGCTGTCCGGCAAGGGCCGAACCCCGACGCAGCCGGCGGGGTGCCCATCGACTTCGGCAAAGAACAGGCGACCGTTTGGCGCGGCGTAGGCGCCGGGTAGCGAGGCCATTTCCTGATCAAAGTTCTGAAAAGACAAGTCGACGCCCAGCCAGCCCGCGTAATTGCGGAAGAACTGGCGGACGCGCTCAATGGCGGCCGTGTCTTGGGCGGTGAGGGTGTGTAGGGTGACGGGCATGCTGAGTGACTCCTTAGTACGGTGCCCCCGTCCGGGGGTACCGGCGGGAGCGTGTTATGCGGTTTCCGAGAAAAGTTCGCGGCCGATCAGCATTCTACGGATTTCGGAGGTGCCAGCCCCGATCTCATAGAGCTTGGCATCGCGCCATAGGCGGCCGACCGGGTACTCGTTGGTGTAGCCGACGCCGCCCAGTGTCTGGATTGCCTCGCCAGCCATCCAGGTGGCTTTTTCGGCGGCATAGAGGATGGCGCCGGCGGCGTCTTTGCGCAGCGTGCGGGCATGGTCGGTCTGGTCGCAGGCACGGCCCAGCGCATAGACATAAGCACGATTGGCCATCCAGGTGGAATACATGTCGGCGACCTTGCCCTGCATTAGCTGGAATTCGCCGATAGCTTGGCCGAATTGCTTGCGTTCGTGGATGAAGGGAACGACCACATCCATGCAGGCGGCCATGATACCGAGCGGGCCGCCACAGAGCACAGCGCGTTCGTAGTCGAGGCCGGACATCAGGACCTTGGTGCCGTTACCGATGCCGCCCAGGACGTTCTCTTCCGGCACGTCGCAATTGTCGAAAAAGAGTGGAAAGGTGTTGGAGCCACGCATGCCCAGTTTGTCGAGATGGGTGCCGTGTGAGAAGCCTGCCATCCCCTTCTCGACGATGAAGGCGGTCATGCCCTTGGCGCCAGCGTTCAGGTCGGTTTTGGCATAGACGACCAGGGTGTCAGCGTCGCCGCCATTAGTGATCCACATCTTCGAACCGTTGAGGACGTAGCGGTCGCCCTTTTTCTCGGCCTTTAGTTTCATCGACACCACGTCCGAACCGGCGCCCGGTTCGGACATGGCCAGCGCGCCAACGTGTTCGCCGGAAATCAGCTTGGGCAGGTATTTCTGCCGCTGGGCGTCGTTGCCGTTGCGGCGGATCTGGTTGACGCATAGATTCGAGTGGGCGCCGTAAGAGAGGCCGACTGAGGCGGAGGCACGGGAAATCTCTTCCAGGGCGACGATATGCGCCAGGTAGCCCAGGTTGGTGCCGCCGTATTCCTCGCTGGCGGTCATGCCGAGCAAGCCCATGTCGCCAAATTTTTTCCACAAATCGGCCGGAAATTCGTTGGCGCGGTCGATCTCGGCGGCGCGTGGTGCGATTTCGGCGTCAGCAAAGGCCTTCACCGCATCACGCAGCAGGTTGATGTCTTCGCCGAGGGCAAAGTCGAGGCTGGGAATGTTCATGTTTGTCTCCAGTGAGTTATTCGTTGTCTGGTTGCCTGGGCGCTCGCATGGGTTTACTAACGGCGCTCGCCTCTCTGGCAACGCGCTGCTATTTTTCAGCTTTTTGCCGCATGACCATGATCGTCTGCTGCATCAGGGCGCAGAGTTTTTCCTGGCCGTCTTTGACGGCAAATACTTCCGCTTGCGTGACGATCAGGGTTTTGCCCGGACGTACCACCTGGCCACGGGCAATCAGTTGCTCACCGTCGGCTGGGGCGAGCAGGTTCATTTTGTATTCCACGGTCAACACCGAATCGGCAGCAGAAACCAGGGTCATCGCCGCGTAGCCGGCGGCCGAATCGGCAATCATGCCGACCACGCCACCCTGGATGAAGCCATGCTGTTGCTCGATACCCACCCAGTGCGGCAGGTGAATCTCGGTCATGCCTGGCTCGACCACGGGCAGCGTGGCGTGAATCAAGGTCATCGCCTGTTGTTTGGCAAAGCTGGCGCGGACGCATTCAGCAAAGAGGGGGTTGGCAGGGGGGCGCATGGCAGTGATTGTATTCACGTTGACGTTAACGTCAACTTGTTTTGGTTTGGACGGGAGGTTTTCATGGGCGTTGCAATGCTGGGTTTTAGTCGCGGCGAGCGAGTTCTTCGGAACAAAGGCGCTCGAACTGCCCGATTTCAGCCAGCATGGCCTCGATGTCTTCGCGCTGCTGTTCAAGGGCGGCCCGGCGTTTTTCCATGATGCGCAGGCACTCGAGCAATTGTGGCGTTTCGTCTTCGGTTGAGTTGTACATGCCGATCAGGTCCTTGATTTCGGCCAGGCTCAAACCAAGGCGTTTGCCGCGCAGGGCCATTTTCAGGCGGGCACGGTCGCGGCGGGTGAACACCCGTTTGCTGCCTTCGCGTTGTGGTGCCAGGATGCCCTGGTCTTCCCAGAAGCGAATCGTGCGCGGCGTGATGCCGAATTCGCGGGCAAGGTCGGAAATGCCGAAAATGGTTGCCGCTGGGCTCAAGGTGTTCTCCGGTGATGAAGGCAAAGTTAATCAGAAGCCCGGGCTTTTTTCAATCCGCTACCGTATGGTAAGTTGAGCACCCCAACGCTGAGGATTCCTCATGGCTTTGCACTATCCTTTTGCCGAACCGCCCGCCGGCGGTGAATTGTTCGAGGTGGCGCCCGGTATTTTCTGGCTGCGCATGCCCCTGCCGTTTCAGCTTGACCACATCAACCTCTGGTTGTTGCGCGATGGTGCCGGTTGGGTGATCGTTGATACCGGCTTTGCTGACGAGAGCGTGCGTGCCTTGTGGCAACGCATTCTGGCGCAACTGAACGGGCCGGTGCATCGTCTGGTGGTGACGCATTTCCACCCCGATCATCTGGGTCTGGCGAGCTGGTTGATGGATGAAACGGCCGCACCGTTGGCGATGACGAGTGGTGAGTTCCTGACGGCGCATGTGGTTTGGCATGAGGTGGCTGGTCACGGTGCCCGCTTCATGGTCGAACAATTTCGTCAGCATGGTTTGGGCGCCGAGTTGTTGGCCAAGTTTGAAACCCGCGGCTCGGGTTATCGCAAGGCGGTGCCAGCGCTGCCAGACCACTACGACCGTTTGAAAGCGGATGACGTGCTGACGGTCGACGGCCGTCATTGGCAAATAATCATCGGCCACGGCCATGCGCCTGAGCATATGGCGCTTTACTGTCTCGAACTTGACGTGTTAATTTCCGGCGACATGCTTTTGCCGAGAATTTCGACCAATATCAGCGTCTTTGCCGCGACCCCGAAAGCCGATGCCTTGCGCTGGTTTCTCGATTCGCTGGCTGATATGGCCGAACGTTT
Source organism: Dechloromonas sp. (assembly GCA_028689015.1). Taxonomy (GTDB): domain Bacteria; phylum Pseudomonadota; class Gammaproteobacteria; order Burkholderiales; family Rhodocyclaceae; genus Azonexus. The sequence goes on from JAQTXC010000072.1 coordinate 6,523, forward strand.
TCCCGGTCAGACGCTGGTTCTGCCATCGCATGGCCTGCCGTTTCGTGGCGTGGCGGAGCGGGTGGACGAACTGCAGGCGCACCATGTTGATCGCCTGCAGGCACTGGAGACAAGTTGTGAACAAGCGCCAAAGAGCGCTGCCGAGTTGCTTGACGTGTTGTTTGGTCGGGCACTTGATACGCACCAAACCATGTTCGCGATGGGCGAGGCGATTGCCCATCTGAACTATCTGGAACATGCGGGTCGGTTGTTGCGTCGTGTCGACGCGGACGGCGTGACCCGCTATTCGCGGCCGCGGGCCGCGGCGCACTGACCGAGGGAGTTCGTAGATGTCGAAGCAAACTGAAGAGCAAGGGGCTAATCTGCCCAATCCGGCCGACATGGTCAAAACCTATGCCGAAGTCGCCCAGCGCGCTTCGCGCATCATCAACCAGTTCATGGAAAAGAAGGCCAAGGAAGGCGTGGCTGCGCCGGCCGATGAACTGGGCGTCGCCAAGGCCTTTATGGACTTGTCGGCCCGTCTGATGGCCAATCCGTACAAGTTGGCCCAGACGCAGATGAACATGATGTGGGACTACTTCTCGCTGTGGCAGGGTTCCATGATGAAGATGATGGGCATGCCGAACGCAGCGCCTGTTGCCGCCCCGAAGAAGGGGGACAACCGGTTCCGTGATGAAGAATGGGAACAGCATTTCCTGTTCGATTTCATGAAACAGTCCTACCTGATTGCCGCTCGACACATTCATGACACGGTTAGCGATACCGATGGTCTGGACGAAGCGACGCAACAAAAGGTCAATTTCTTTACCCGCCAGTACATCGACGCCTTGTCGCCGTCCAACTTTGCGATGACTAATCCGGAAGTGTTCCGCGAGACCGTCAAGTCGCACGGCCAGAATCTGATCAAGGGCCTCAACAACCTGCTGCACGACGTCGAGTCGGGCGATGGTCAGCTGCGCATCCGCATGACGGACACCTCGGCCTTTGAAATGGGCAAGAACGTGGCGACGACGCCGGGCAAGGTGATCTTCCAGAACGAATTGTTCCAGTTGATCCAATACAATCCGACGACCGAGAAGCAGAACAAGAAGCCGTTCCTGATTGTTCCGCCATGGATCAACAAGTACTATATTCTCGACCTGCGCGAGAAAAATTCCATGGTCAAGTGGGCGACCGATCAGGGTCATACCACCTTCATCATGTCGTGGATCAACCCGGACGAGAAGCTGGCCCAGAAGTCCTTCGAGAACTACCTGCTGGAAGGCTCGCTGGAGGCCATCAACCAGGTTTGCGCCCATACCGGTGAAGACAGCGTCAACCTGGCGGGCTACTGCCTTGGCGGCACCTTGACCATGACCACGCTGGCCTACATGACCGCCAAGAAGGACAAGCGCGCCAATTCGGCCACCTTCTTCACCACCATGCTCGATTTTTCCGAGCCGGGCGAACTGGGCATCTTCCTCGACGAAGCCGCTGTTTCCGGTCTGGAAAAGCGCATGCAGGAACGGGGCTATCTGGAAGGGACGGAAATGGCCGGCACCTTCAACATGCTGCGTGCCAACGACCTGATCTGGTCCTTCGTGGTCAATAACTACCTGATGGGCAAGGATCCGTTCCCGTTCGACCTGCTGTACTGGAATTCCGACTCGACCCGCATGCCGGCCGCGATGCACAGTTTCTACCTGCGCAACATGTACCTTGGCAATCTGCTCAAGGAACCGGGTGGCATCACCCTGGGTGGTGTCAAGATCGACCTCAGCAAGGTCAAGACGCCGTGCTATTTCATCTCGACCATCGAAGATCACATTGCCCCGTGGAAGAGCACCTACATGGGTGCCCGCCTGCCGTCTGGCAACACCAAGTTCGTTCTCGGCGGCTCTGGCCACATTGCCGGTATCGTCAATCCGCCAGTGGCCAATAAATATGGTTACTGGACCAATGACGCGACCGACGGCAACCTGCCGGAAAGTCCGGACCATTTCCTGGCTGGGGCAACGCAGAACGCGGGCTCGTGGTGGACGCACTGGAATCAGTGGGTGACCAGCCTGCCGGGTGGTAGCGCTCAGGTGCCGGCTCGCCAGGCGGCCGATGGTTCGTTGAAAGTGATCGAAGATGCCCCAGGTAGCTACGTCAAGTTCCGTCTGGATGCGCAGAAAAAAGTCGCCTGATTTTATTGAGGCGTGACGGCAAAGGGGGCGCAAGCCCCCTTTTTTATGCTT
>JAQTXC010000073.1 GCA_028689015.1 Dechloromonas sp.
GAGCCGGAACTGGGTTCGCGCAGCAGGAAGGATTGGTCGCCGAGTTCGGCCAGTATGTAGAGTCGGCCATCGGCAGGGGTGGCCGGTCGCGACAGTTTGAAGCCGCTGGATCGCTGCATTGCGTTCGTGACGACGACGTGTTCAGTCCAGCAGCTTGCGCTGGTCGAGGAATTTTTCCAGGATTTCCAGCCGGATCAGCGGGTCGTCGAGTTCCAGCAGCTTCTGCTTGGCCAGATTCTGCACCGGCAAGACTTCAGTGATGCGGTAGCCGACCCAGCTGGCGTCGTCGTAACGGTGTGGCGGCGGCATGCGCGCCGGGCCGAGGTCGCCAATGACCCGTTGCAGCAGCGGCAGCAGGCGCTCACGGTGCTGTGGTAGCGGGGCTTCCGTTTCGACGAGCAGTTCGACGGTCGCTTCCAGCAGTTTGCTGGCACCGACTTCGTGGTCGAGGATGCGGAAGCGTCGGCCGCCGACGGCATCGATCTGCAGAATGCCCAGTTGTTCCATGTCCCAGTTGGTGATGCTGGCCAGCGTGCCAACCAGATGCGGTACGGCCGCTTCGCCAACTTCGGCGCCACTGTCGATCAGGCAGATGCCGAAAGGCGAGCCGTCCTTCAGGCAGGCGGCTGCCATGTCCAGATAGCGTTGCTCGAAGATCTTCAGCGGCTGCACGCCGCCGGGGAAGAGCACGGTGTTGAGTGGGAACAGCGGGATGCGCAGAGTATCGACACTGCCGCCGTCGGGCGAGCGGATGAAATCGAACCAGCCCATGTCAGTGCGCCTCGCCCCAGCGTTCCGTCAAGCTGTGCTTGATGCCGACTTGATCAAGGATGCGGGCAACGACGAAATCGACGATGTCCTGGACGCTCTGCGGATGCTGGTAGAAGCCTGGGCTGGGCGGCAGGATGACGGCACCGGCGCGCACCAGGCGCAGCATGTTTTCCAGGTGGATGGCCGAAAACGGCGTTTCACGTGGAACCAGCACCAGCTTGCGGCCTTCCTTGAGGACGACGTCGGCAGCGCGTTCGATCAGGTTGTCGGACAAGCCCTGGGCGATAGATGCCAGCGTGCCCATCGAGCAGGGGCAGACGATCATGGCATCCGGCGGGTTGGAGCCAGAGGCGACCGGGGCGAACCATTCCTCGCGGCCGAAAACCTGCAGTTTTTCGTGGTCGACCGCGGGAAAGCGCGAAATTAGGGCTGTCCGGGCGTCGGCTGGCCGCGACGGCAGGTCGAAATCCATTTCCTGGCGGGCGACGATCTGCGCGGCTTGCGAGTACAGCAATTGCACGCGACAGCCGGCAGCGAGCAGGCATTCCAGCAGGCGTAGGCCGTAGGGCATGCCGGAAGCACCGGTCAGGGCGAGGCAGACGGTTTTGCTCATGGTCGGGAATTCGTGGCGGGTGTGTCAGCCAGCAGTTTAGCCGCGATCAGCCCGTTGAGGGTGCCGAAGACCAAGGCGGCGGTGGCGAATAACGGTGTGAGCAAGAACACCCCGTCATGAGGGATCAGCCACAGCCGGGCCAGCAGCAACTGCCCGCCAATGTGGGCGAAAGCGGCGAGAACGGAGAGACTGACTGGGCCAAACCAGCGGGTCGGCAGGTGCTGGGCGAGTCCGAGGGTGCCTAGGCTCAGGGCGGTGCCGGTCAGTGACAGAAAGAAGCCTGGGCCGAGAAAATAGCCGAGCAGCAGGCTGCCTGCCAGAACGCGCAGGGCGCTGACCCAGACTGCGGTTGCCCAGCCGTAACGGGTGAGAACAATGAGGGTAATAATGTTGGCCAGCCCCGGTTTGACGCCGGGCAGCGGCGACGGAATGGCCGCATCGACCAGCGACAGCCCGACGGCGGCGGTAGCCAGCCAGGCAACGCGGCGGTCTTCGGCGGTCACCTGCAATTCAGTAACTGATGGAGTCATAGACTTTGGTCCGTCCGCTGATTTGCAGACTGACGCGATTTGGGGCGCAGATGGCAATTTCGCCAGGTCGCACTAACCAGCCTTGGCGAACACAATATTGCCGTGGGCTGGGATCGGAGACGATGCGTGCCCGGCCTGGTTCGATGGCAATTTCGGTGCGTCCCAGTGGGCCGGGAACGCTGAGCTGGCGCCGGGTTTGCAAATCGACGTCAGCAAAGACCTGGCCTTCCTGGCGAATGATGGCGCGCTCGGCCAGGCCGCCCTGCCAGAAGGTCGGGATGCTCAGGCCGACCAAGATGGCGGAGATGAGTAGAACCAGCCAGTCGCCGGGCCGCAGCAGCGCCAGCCAGTTGCTCATTGTCCGGCCAGGGTGCGGTGGCGGACGAGAACATGAGCAGCACCGGTGAATTCGCGGGCCAGCCATTCGGCGATGTAAACCGAGCGGTGCTGGCCGCCGGTACAACCGATGGCGACCGTGAGGTAGTTACGGTTGTCGCGAATGTAGGCGGGGAGCCAGCGGCGGACAAAGGCGGCAATATCGTCTCGCATCGCCACGACTTCAGCCTCAGCCTCGAGGAAGCTGATCACCGCTGGGTCGCGGCCGGTTTGCGGGCGTAGTTCAGGGTCGTAATGCGGATTGGGCAGGCAGCGCACATCGAAGACCAAGTCGGCATCGAGGGGTAAACCGTGCTTGAAGCCGAAGGACTCAAACATCAGGGTGAGTCCTTGGCCGGGTTGGGCTTCGATGAACTGGCGTATCCATTCACGCAGCGCATTGGCTTTGAGATTGCTGCTGTCGATGCGATGGCCGAGTTGGGCGATCGGGCGCAGGATTTCGATCTCGCTGCGGATGGCTTCTTCCAGCGACATGCCCGGGCCGGCCAGCGGGTGGCGGCGGCGGGTCTCAGAATAGCGCTTGAGCAAGGTGTCCGGCTGGGCGTGCAGGAAGAGCAAGGTGTAGTCGATTCCATCGGCCTGCAGCCGGGCCAGTTTCTCGGGCAACTTGTCCATGCCATGTCCGGAACGGGCATCGATAGCGACCGCCACCTTGCTGGCCTGTTCGTCCTGCAGCAGGCGGACCAGCACGGTCAGCATGATGGCCGGCAGATTGTCGACACAATAGTAGCCGGCGTCTTCCAGCAATTTGAGGGCAACTGACTTGCCCGAGCCGGATAGGCCGCTGATCAGAATAAGTTCCATGCGCTGCAGCATAATGAAGGGCTGAACGCGGAGCAAGCCGCGGCATAATGAATAGCTAAAGGAGACGACAATGTCCACGGCCATCCCTCTGTTGAAATTACCCTTCCTGACCGAGTTGACCGCGTTGCGGCGTGATCTGCATGCCCATCCGGAACTGGCATTCGCTGAAAAGCGGACGGCCGATATCGTCGCCGCTGAATTGACGCGCTACGGCCTATCGGTGCATCGTGGCCTGGCGGGAACGGGGGTGGTGGGGGTGCTGAAATCGGGGCACGCATCGCGGATGATTGGTTTGCGGGCCGACATGGACGCGCTGCCGCTGGCCGAAATGAACGAATTTCCACATCATTCGAAACATCCGGGCAAGATGCACGCCTGTGGTCATGATGGTCACACAGCGATGCTGCTTGGTGCCGCCCGCTACCTGGCCGAGCATCCTGATTTCGATGGCACGGCAGTATTTATCTTTCAGCCGGCCGAGGAATCCGAGGGTGGTGCCGCCGTGATGATCGAGGACGGCTTGTTTGAGTTGTTTCCGGTCGATGCGGTGTTTGGCTTGCACAACTGGCCGGGTATCCCGGTCGGCGAGATGATGGTCATGCCCGGGCCGGTGATGGCCGGCACCTGCGGCATCGAGATCAAGGTGCGTGGCCACGGTTGCCATGCTGCCATGCCGCACCAGGGCATCGATGCCATCGTGACTGGCGCGCAGTTGGTCCAGGCCTTGCAGACCGTGGTCAGCCGTACCTTGCATCCCTGCGATGCCGCTGTGGTCAGCGTCACGCAGTTTCACGCCGGCGAGGCCTGGAACATCATCCCGGAAGAAGTCGTCATGCGCGGCACGATTCGCAGCTTCAAGCCCGAGGTGCAGGAAGCGGTGGAGCGAACCATCGAGCGCTTGTGCAGTGGCATTGCCGCGGCTAATGGCGCGCAGATTAGCGTCCGTTTCGAGCATCGCTATCCGCCCACGGTCAACAGTCCGGCCGAGGCAAAATTCTGCCAAGCGGTGGCGGCCGAGGTGTTGGGCGCCGATCGCGTGCTGAATGACGTTTTGCCGTCGATGGGTGCCGAGGATTTTGCCTACATGCTGCGCGAGAAGCCGGGCTGCTATGTCTGGCTGGGCAACGGCCCGGGTACCGGCGGCTGCACACTGCACAACCCGCATTACGACTTCAACGACGAATTGCTGACCCTGGGGGCGAGTTACTGGGTCAACCTGGTCCGCCGGGCGATGCCGGCGGCCGGTTGAGATTTAAAGACGGAAGCGGCCGACGGCTTGGGCTAATGCGCTGGCAATGCCGGTCAGGCGTTTGGCGGAGGCACTGACCTCGCTGAGTGCTTGGTCATTTTTCTCGATCAATTGGCAGACCTGTTGGACATGGGCTTCAATTGCTTCTTCACTTTCACGTTCAACGTGAATGGCTTGCGCGATGCTTTGCACCACCGCATCGACTTCTTGTGAACGGGTATTCATCTGCTCGAATGCAGCACGCGACTGTTTGGACAGGTTTACGCTCTGGTTGACCTGCAGAAGCCCCGCTTCCATGCCGGCAACAGCGCGTTGCGTGCCGGCCTGGATACTTTCCACCATACTCGAAATTTCGGCAGTTGATTGGCTGGTTCGTTCAGCCAGTTTTCGAACCTCATCAGCCACCACGGCAAAGCCACGGCCTTGTTCGCCGGCCCGAGCTGCCTCAATGGCGGCGTTGAGAGCGAGCAGATTGGTCTGGCTGGCAATGTCGGATATGACACTAAGAATGGAATTGATGCGGGCTGACTGGGCGCCAAGTTCCTGAATGTGGCGGGCGGTGCTTTGCACCGATGCAGCCATCGCTTCTGTTTCCGAAGCGGCCTTGCTCGCCAGGTTGGCGCCTTCACCTGCTAGCTGGCTGGAGTCATCAACGATGGTCTCAGCCTCTTGCACCGCGCTCATGACGCCTTGCAGGCTGTTGGCGAGCTGCCGCACGTTGCCAGCCATTTCGTGCGAGTAATTTAATTGATGCTGGCTGCCGATTTTGACGCTCTGGGTTGCATCGTCCATCTGATTGGCCGCCTGTTCGACATCGCTGGCCTGGCGGGCCAAGGCACCCACCAATTCGCGTAATTGCTGCTGCATGCGCTGCAAGGCGGCGAGCAGGCTGTGGCGGTCGGTGTGTTCGATCTGGATGGTCTGGCTGAGGTCGCCGGTGGCAACGGCGCTGGCGACTGTGCGGGCGTAGGCAGGCTCGCCACCCAGTTCGCGGCGAACATAGGCCAGTGTGGTGATTACGCTGGCGATGCCGACCGCAATGGCAATCAGGGCCAGTGCCAGAATAATTGTCTGCAATTGATCGACTTGCTGGTCAACGGCGCGCCGCTCTTGGGTCGTCAACTGTTGCAGTTGCTCGCTGTCATCAAGCAGGGCTTTTTTAACGGCGCGCCAGGCGGGAGTTTCGCGGCTGTTGATCAGTGTGCGCGCCACATCGCTTTGGCCAGCCTTGAGTGCGTTCAGAACATCGCTTTGGGCGGCCGTCTGGCTGGCCGCCAGGGTGTCGATGCGTTGCAGGGCTGCCCCGAAACCGTTTACCGATTGGGCGAGTTCGCTGGCGTTGCGCCGGGCGTTATCGAAATCCTGGCGCGCCTTGTCGAGATTGGCGTAAGCCTTGGGGTTTTCAGGGTCGAGCACAATATTGCGCAGCGCCTGACCCATTTGCAGGCCTTGGGCATACATTTCACGATAGTTTTGCTGCAGCGCGCCGACCCCATCGAGGAAACTCCCGAAGCGGCTGGCGCTGGTGTGCAGGCCGCCGAAGGCGACGGCGATGGCGGTGATGAAGGCGGCCATGATCAGGGCCATCCCCAGCAGTAAGCGACTACGAAAGCTCATGTCATTCCCCGCGTGTATTTATTAGCATTTCATTGTACGACCAGAGCATGTGTCGCGCTACGCTGATTGTTTGTGGCGGGGCTTATGGCCGCGCCTGTAGGTGACCGTCGATGTCGTGCAGGGCGCCGCTTTGTAATAATTCGCTGCGTAGTCGGGTGATGAGGCTTGATTCACCAAGGCCGAGATAGCGTTGATTGACATCGACGGCGAAGGGCAATTGCCCGACAAAAGCGGCAAACTCGCTTTCCGGCAGACGCCCTTTTTCCATGAGCCCAAAAACGACGATGACCTTGATGGCATGCCAGGCCAGCTTTTCAATCTGTGATTCGAAGCTGCTCAGGCGTCGGTAAGCGTGTGCCAAGGCTTGGTCGACCGTGCCGAAGGGCGCGCCGTGCCCGGGAATGACGATGTCGATGGCTAGTTGGCCGAAGTGGTCGAGCGTGGCCCGGGCAGCGGCCAGACCATCGGCCTGACCGAGCAATTCGGGAAACAATACGCCGAAGCCGTTTTCCCACAGGGCGTCGCCCGAAATCAGCAGGCGCTTGTCCGGGTTGTAGTAGGCCAGGGCGTCCATGTCGTGACCAGGCACGGCTAGGGCTTGCCAGCTTAGTTCGCCCATTTCCAGCGTTTGGCCGGCGTCGACCGTGGCATCGTGGCAAAAACGGGCGGCTTGCTGGCCTAACGGTGAAAGCAGCAAGGCGGCTTCATCCCATTCGGCAATGGTGGCCTGCAGGCCGCTTGGGACCATGATCCGACAGCCAAAGGTGGCTTGCAGTGCGGCATTGCCGCCGATGTGGTCGGCGTGGGCATGGGTGTTGATCAGGCGGCTGAGCCGGCGGCCGGCCAGGGTGTGGCGAACCAGGTCAACGGTTTGCCGAGCGTGGCTGACATAGCCACTATCGATCAACGTCGCTTCGTCGCCATCAAACAACAGGATGTTATTGGCCGATAGCCAGCCGCGCTCGAGAACCTGCAGGGTGGCAGGTAGCACCGTCGTCACGATGGCGTGTCGGGGTCGTCGCCCGGTGGACGTTGATCAGGAATGGGCGTGACCTGTTCGTGGACAATGTCGGGGCTGGTGAGCGGGGGGCGGCCGCAACCCAGGCAGTAGCCGGAATCGGGGTCGGCCATGCAAATGCCGACGCAGGGGTAGTGTTGCTCTAAATCGTGAGTCATGGGTTTGATTCCTGCGGTGGCCTGTGCATCTCGGCTGTCTGGCGCGCCGGTAGTTCCGCCAGGATGGCCGTCTTGGCAGCAGCGGGCAATGTCGACCAGCGGGCGATTTCATCTAGCGTGCGAAAACAGCCACGACACAGGTCGTTGGCGGGGTCCATCTGGCAGAGGTTGATGCAGGGCGAGGCGGCCATTCAGATCAGGATGAAACGATGTTGACGATCACGCACTTCAGCGACGGCCTGCTCGGCTTCGGCACGGGCGATGCGGACTAGGGTGGCCATGTGCAGACGGCGGTCACGGCTGGAAAGTTCCGGGAAACTCAGCGTTTGCAAATCGCGGTTGGCGAGTTGATCGGCGCTGTAAAGGATGCCCATACGGTCCACGCTGAGCGTGACCGGGGTCAGGCTCAGCGCGGTTTCCGGACGGTTCAGAAAATCAGCCAGGGTTTTTGCCAGGTGTTCGGGCATCAAGGCATCGGCATTTTGCTGCAGCAGAAAGTCGAGTTCGGCCAGATGGCGGCTATGCACGGCGTCGGATTCGGTTTCCGGTGATTGATGATGGGCGAGCAGGGCCTGTTCGAGTGAGGCGTCGGCGCGCAGGTCAGCGCGCTTGCGGCGTAATTTGTCGACATGGGCATTGAAGGCGACCAGCAGGCTTTGCAAAGCCTTGGCCCGCAAACGTTGGCGGGTGCCCTCCTGGTCGCAACAGGGTTCGATCAGGGTTTGCGCTGAAAAATACAGGACCTCCTGAGCCACCTCGGCGCGAATGACATTGCCTTGCTGGGCGAGTCCGTACTGTGTCTTCTGCTGGCGTCGGGCGGCCAGCATGGCGTAAAAATAGTCGCTGCGCAGGCACTCGGGGCGGGCTAGAAAATCTCGCACCGGCTGGCTGCGGCCCAGCATGTCGTGGATGTCACCCGGTGTGGCGAACAGGGCATGGACCAGCGGGTCTTTGCCAAAGGCCTGGCGGTTGATGTCGATGGGCCCCGGCAGCGCAGTCACCAGGCCTTCACAATAGCCAAGGGCATGAGTGACCGCCTGGATCAATTGTTTTTCCAGCCGCGGTACGGCGCGGACCAGGGGGTCGACCATGCCGATGACGCGGTCCAGCGCCGCGCTGACCTCAGGGTCGGGCTGTGGTGCTGGTTTCAGCAGATCGGCAAGGACGGAGAAGAGGCTCAAGCAGGGCTTCCGGCACAGAGGGCCCGACCGGCCTTGGCACCGTTCGGGCGGTTGATGGCGCGGGAAATCCAGTCGCCAATCGCTGCCAGTTTAGTCAGATCGATGCCGGTTTCAATGCCCAGTCCTTGCAGCAGGTAAACCACGTCCTCCGTCGCCACGTTGCCGGACGCACCTTTGGCATAAGGGCAGCCGCCCAG
>JAQTXC010000026.1:0-34307 GCA_028689015.1 Dechloromonas sp.
TTCGTTGAAAGTGATCGAAGATGCCCCAGGTAGCTACGTCAAGTTCCGTCTGGATGCGCAGAAAAAAGTCGCCTGATTTTATTGAGGCGTGACGGCAAAGGGGGCGCAAGCCCCCTTTTTTATGCTTTGCCGCGGTCGACCGTGAGCATTTGACCAATATGCTGGCGGCTGAGGTGGTGGGGCGCGCCATCACTGGCAGGCCTTCTGAGTGGCGCCGCGTCCTTGCCAGGCGTCGTTTGCATTGCAGCCGGGGGATCGGGCGATCCGCTGTCGGTGCTCAGTGCAGCCCTGCTGCGCCATACGGCCGGTGAACCGGCGCATGACGATATGTCCATTCTGTGCCTGGGGTGGCTGGCTTAGTGAGCGCCTGGTAGCAGGCCGCTCGGCAGGCGTGGCCAGTCCACCGCGTCGAGCATGTTCTTGACCATTAACCCGAGTTCGGTGTCGCCGGTGATGTCCAGTTCGCGGTTGAAGAACAGGGTGTCTGGGTCTTCCTGGCGGGTCAGTAGTTGCAGATAGGCCGAAAGATTGGCGGCAAACTGCAGGTCGGCTGCGCCCGTGTTGCTAAACAGCGGGCGGAAACGGCCTTGACTGAAGCAGAATCGCGCTTCGCCACCGGTATCCAGAACGCGAATCAGGAAGTGCCGCCCTTCGAGCGCGGTCAACTCGCTTTCCGGCAGTAATTTGAAGCGGAGTGCGGTATTCAGCGCACTGACCAGCGCCAGGGCATGCGGCCATTGCGGCAGGTGGCGGCCGAGTTGGGCGACGATGCCGGGCAAGCGAAATTTTGGGATGAGCAGCGTAGTCATAAGTCAATCTCCACGGCGGGGTGAGGTGGCCGGATGCTGTTGAGTCATGCCGGCTTGCCCGAACCAGTAGCCATCAACCAGACCAGATTCTGCCCAGGAGGTGCGGTCGACCGTGAGCGCCGCGCCCTGCCGGGCAGCATCGAAGGCGGCAATGATCGCCGGCATGGCGTGAGCTTGTGGGCTCAGGCGGACGATGTCGATGCCTAGGGTGCGCAAGGTCGGCATTTCATCGAGCAGGCAATAGTTTTGCGCTGACATGGTCTGGATGCCGTTCAGGGTCAGAAAGTGCTGACCTTCACGGGTTTTCAGGGTCAGGCCGTCCGGGTGATCGAGGCATTTGAACTGGCAGTCATCCTTGTTCAAGTCGTAATGACGGGCGGTGAAACAGCGGGCCGAAAAAGCCAGCGGCAGCTTGCCGAAGGCGAAGACTTCCGTTTCAACGCCGGGCGGACGGCTGGCATGCAAGGTTTCGATCAGCCGGCGGTCGGCTTCCAAAGGTGGCAGCCAGCGGCACATTCCGTAACGAACATAGGTGGCCAGCGTCTGCTCGTTGTAGATGTTGAGGTGAGTGCCGGCAACGAATTTTCGGCCCTGCAGCAGGTTGACCGCGCCGAGGTCGTTGGCCTCGACCTTGCACCCCGGGTTCTCGCTCAGCGCATCGATCAGTCGGCGCAGATTCTTCAGATCGCTTTCCGATTCAAGCAGGGCCTGGGCTGAGAGGACGATTTCCTTGCCGCTGTCGGCCAGATCGCGGGCCAGGCCGATCCAGTCGGCGCTGCGCATCTGCTGACGGCGTGCGCAGACGACTTCGCCGAGGTAAATGATGTCGAGGGCTGGCAGTTCGGACATCTGAGCGTAGAAGTCCAGAACTTCAGCTTTGGTCCAGAAATAGAGCAGCGGTCCGAGGGCTAGTTTCATGGGCAACACCTAGCGCCAGGGGCGGCTGTAGGCGCCGAGCGTCGCCTGGCTGCCTTCGGATAACTTGGCCAGATCAGCCTGCCAGGCCGGTGTGACCGTAAATGGCCGGTCTTCGCTCAGTGCGTCAAGCGCCGCCCGTAAGGTGCGGGTGACTTGGGCGACATAGGCCGGGCTGCGCTGGCGGCCTTCGATTTTGATCGCCCGCACGCCGATTTTTTGAATTTCGGGCAGGATGGGTAGCACGTTGAGGCTCGTCGGCTCTTCCAAGGCGTAATAGGTTTCCCCTCGGACCTCGAAGCGGCCTTTGCACAGGGTTGGGTAACCTGCGGCCTCGTCGTTGTTGAAACGGTCAATCAGGACGCCGTTCAGGCGTGTTTCCATACTGTTTGGTTGCTTGTCCCACTGGACGTACTTGGCTGGCGAGCAGGCGCCGACGGTGTTGGGTGATTCGCCGCAGGCATAGGATGACAGCCAGCAACGTCCCTCGTTCATCACACATAGGCTGCCAAAGCCGAAGACTTCGATTTCCACGCTGGTATTTTTGATGACATGCTCGACCTGGGCCAGGGTCAGGACGCGTGGCAGCACGGCGCGCTGGATGCCGAATTCGCGCTGGCAAAAATTGATTGCTTCGTAGCTGGTTGCCGAACCCTGGACCGACAGATGCAGGCGCTGTTGTAGATGGCGTTGGCGGGCGTAATCGAGTAGCCCAATATCAGCCAGGATAATCGCATCAACGCCGAGGTCGACCGCGTGATCGATGGATTGCTGCCATTCTTTGGCCCGGCCGGGCTGGGCGAAGGTGTTGATCGCCATCAGCACTTGCCGACCCCGGCCGTGTGCATAACGGATGCCGTCGGCCATGCTGCGCGGGTCGAAATTCAGGCCAGCAAAATTGCGGGCATTGGTCGCATTCTTGAAACCGAGATAAACCGCGTCGGCGCCGTGGTCGATGGCGGTTTTCAGCGCCGGCAGACTGCCGGCCGGACAGACGAGATCGGGCAGGGGACGCATCGCATGCTTCCGCGGGGAAAGCGGGCGAGTATAGCCTTGGCAGTTTGAGGGTCATTGATCCTGGTCAAAGTTACCTTTCATGCTAGGATCGACCTCTCTTTGTTTCTCCCGGTAACAGCCATGGCGATTCAACGTGTGCTCATCGTTGATGATGAATCACTCAATTTGCTGATCATTGAGAATTATCTTGAGCAGGAAAACCTGCAACTGGAACTGTTTTCCGATCCGCTGGCTGCCTGGGCTCGACTGCAACAAGCGGATGCCCATTTCGATCTGGTAGTGCTTGACCGGATGATGCCGGCACTGGACGGCATGGAATTCCTGCGCCGCATGAAGCAGGAAATACGCTTTGCCGATATCCCGGTCATCATGCAGACGGCGGCGTCGGCGCCTGAACAGGTGCGCGAGGGTCTGGAGGCCGGGGCTTATTACTACCTGACCAAACCCTACGCCCCGGAAGCGCTGATTTCCATTGTCCGCGCGGCCGTTGATGCCGGCCGTAGCCGTGCCGAACTGCGTCACCGGGCGGCGCATCTCGAAGATGCACAGCGCCTGTTGCATTGTGCCGAATACCAGTTTTCGACCCTGGAGCACGTGGCTACGCTGGTCCCTGTGCTGGCAGCCTTTGGGCCCGAACCGGATCGCGCTGCGCCCGGCTTGTCCGATCTGATGGTCAATGCCATCGAGCACGGCAATCTCGGGATTACCTACCAGGAAAAATCATTGCTGCGCTGGGAGGGCGATTGGGAGGCTGAAATTCGCCGGCGCTACCGGTTGCCGCAATTCTGTGATCGGGTGGCCAGCGTTCGTGTTGAACGGGATGCGACGACCGTGGTATTCACCATCACTGACCAGGGCAAGGGCTTTGACTGGCAGCAATACCTTGATTTCGATCCCGCGCGCGCGTTCGATCCCAACGGGCGAGGCATCGCCATGGCTCGCTTGACCAGTTTTTCCTCGTTGACTTACCAAGGTGCGGGGAATGTGGTCGTTGCGCGCATCGACCTCACGCCCTGAGGGTTAGCGGCTGACGATGGTCGGCCGGTAACCCAGTTGTTCATTGATCTTGTGGGCTGCGGCCTCTGCCTCGCTACGACTGGCAAAGGGCCCCATTTGCAGGCGGTGCCAGGGTTCGTTGCTGAAGACATGCAAGGGCTGGTTGAGGCTGTCGAGTTCGCGGGCTAGATGATTTTTCAAGCTGTCGGCATTGTCGACGTTGCTGAAAGCACCCAGTTGCAGATAGACCCCGGCTTGTGGCCGTTCGCTGCGCGTTACCGCTGGGGTGCTTACCGCGCTCGGGCGGTTGGCCGGGACTTGCACCTCGGCGTAACGGGTGTTGCCGGTTTCGCCCGGTAACATGGCCTCGACGTCGACTTCGCCGCTACCGCCGTCGATCAGGCCCAGCTTGTAAGCGGCGGTGTAAGACAAGTCAATGACCCGCCCAGCGTGAAAGGGACCGCGGTCGATGACGCGGACGATCACCGAGCGGCCGCTTTGCTGGTGGGTGACGCGAACATAGGACGGCAGTGCCAGGGTCGGGTGGGCGGCCGTCATCGCGAACATGTCGTAGGGTTCGCCGATCGAAGTTTTCTGGCCGTGGAATTTCTTGCCATACCAACTGGCGATGCCCCGTTCGCGATGGGGTTTGAGTCGATCGTTGGGGACGTAACGCTTGCCCAGCACTTCGTAAGGCTTGAGGGCGGGTTTGTGCAGCGGCTCCCAGCGCGGTACGGCATCGGGAATCTCGTCGAGATTGTCGGGGATGTCATCGGCCGGGCCGTCGTCCTTGTAATAACCGCCGCCCTTCTTGCCGCGTAGTTTGCCTGGTGTACTGCGTGCTGCAGCGCTGCCTGCGGGCTGGATCTGCGTTTCTTCGCTGGGGCGCTGTGGCGTGCCACCGCAGGCGGCGAGCAGGCTCAGCAGGCTGAGACAAAGCAGTGGGCGACCGGGTAAGCGCGACAGTTTCATTTTTGTACCAGCATGCGGTGGGTGTGGATGCTCATCAGAATGCCGATTCCCAGCATCAGCATGACCAGGGCGGTGCCGCCGTAGCTGATGAAGGGCAGTGGTACGCCAACCACCGGCAGGATGCCGGACACCATTCCCATGTTCACGAAGGCATAAATGAACAGGACCAGGGTGATTGAGCCAGCGAGCAGGCGGGCAAACAAGGTGCCAGCCGCGGCGGCAATCATCAAACCCCGGGCGATTAGCAGGGTGAACAGCAAGAGCAGGATGCCGTTGCCGAGCAGACCCCATTCTTCGGAAAAAACGGCAAAAATAAAGTCGGTGTGCTTTTCCGGGATGAATTCGAGGTGGGTTTGGCTGCCGTTCAGCCAGCCTTTGCCGAATAGGCCACCGGAGCCGATGGCGATAGTCGATTGGATGATGTGGTAGCCCGCACCCAGGGGGTCGGATGAGGGATCGAGCAGGGTCAGGACGCGACGTCGCTGATAGTCGTGCAGCAGGGTCCAGGCGAAGGGCAGGGCAGCACCGGCGGCAGCGCTCAGGCCAAAAATGACTTTCCAGGGCAGACCGGCGAAAAAAATGACGAAAAACCCGGCCGCGCCGACCAAAAGGGAGGTGCCGAGGTCGGGTTGCTTGAGAATGAGCAGAATGGGAACGGCCAGGATCAGGGCGGCAGTGGCAAAATGGCGCGCTTTGAGCAGGGCCTCGTGTTTGTGAAAATACCAGGCCAGCATCAGGGGCATGGCAATTTTCATGATCTCTGACGGTTGGATGCGAACGAAACCGAGTGACAGCCAGCGGCGCGAACCGTTGACCACGATGCCGAACAAGGTGACTCCAAGCAGCAGCACGACGCCGATCAGGTAGAGCGGCACGGCGTAGCGCATCAGGGTTTGCGGTGGGGTGCGGGCAACGAGCAGCATCAGAACCATCGAAACCGCCATGTTGATCAATTGGTTATCGAGTTTGCCAAAGCCGTCGCTGGAGGTTGCCGAGTACACGGTCAGCAGGCCCAGTCCCATCAAGGCGCTTACGATCAGTAGCAGCGGCAGGTCGATGTGACTGAAGGTGGCTACACACAGGCGCTTAATGTGATTCATCGCTGACCTCCTCGGCGTCATCGGGGGCATCGCTTTCCGGGGCCGGACCGCCCGGCAGTTTGCCAGTCAGGTAATAATCGAACACCTGACGGGCAATCGGCGCTGCCGACTGGGCACCAAAACCACCGTTCTCGACCATGACGGCGAGCACAATGCGCGGTTGGTCGACCGGGGCGAAGGCGACGTACCACGAGTGGTCGCGCAGACGTTCCTTGACCTGCCCTTCGACATAGCGGCCTCCCTTGAGGCTGAAGACTTGGGCGGTGCCGGTCTTGCCGCCGGATTCGTAGGCGGCTCCGGCAAAGGCGCGGGCGCCGGTGCCTTCCTTGACGACGCCAGCCATGGCGCGTTTGATGAAATCAACGTGCTCGCGTTTGAGTTCGATCTGTCGGGCGGGTTCCGGCTCGATGGTGCGGATTTCACGACCACTGGGATCCTTGATGTTCTTGACCAGGTGGGGGCGGAAAACCTGCCCGTAGTTGACCACATTACCTAGGGCGTGTGCCATGTGTAGCGTTGAATAGGCGTTGTAACCCTGGCCGATGCCGACCGAGATGGTTTCGCCGGCATACCATTTCTGGTGCTCGCGCTTCTTGAAGCGTTGTGCTTTCCATTCCGGAGAGGGCAGGATGCCGGTGGCCTCACCGGGGATGTCGATTTCGGTGCGTCGGCCGAGGCCCAGTTGGCTCATGAAACGGGCAATGTTGTCGATGCCCATGTCGTTGGCCAGCGTGTAGTAATAGGTGTTGCAGGAGACCACGACGGATTTGTACATATCGACCGAACCATGGCCGCCCACCTTGTCATCCATGAAACGGCGGTTGCCGAAATTGAAATAACCGGGGTCGGCGATGGCCTGGTTCGGGGTGCGCTTGCCCTGTGACAGGGCGGCCAGGCTCATCAGGGGTTTGAAAGTTGATCCGGGGGGGTGGGTACTGTAGATGGCCCGGTTGAGCATCGGTTTGTCCGGGTTGTTGTTCAGTTCGTCCCAGTCGTCAAAGCGGATACCGTCGACGAACAAATTGGGGTCAAAAGCCGGCGATGAGACCAGGGCGAGGACCGCGCCATTGCTGGGGTCGATGGCGGCCAGCGAGCCCCGCCGTTTGCCGAACGCCTGTTCAGCCACTCCCTGCAGCGTGCTGTCCAGGGTCAATGTCAGGTTATTGCCGGGGACGGGCGGGGTTTGCGACAGGATGCGAACGGCGCGCCCGCCTGCATCCACCTCAACTTGCTCGTAACCGGTCTTGCCGTGCAGTTCGAACTCGTAATGTGCCTCGACCCCGGTCTTGCCGATTTGCTCGGTGCCTTTGTAATTGGCGGCCTGGTCGCTCTCTTCAATGAAGGCCTTGTCCTTGAGGTTGATCCGGCTGATATAACCGATGGCGTGTGAGGCCAGGCTAGCCGCCGGGTACTGGCGGAACAGACGGGCCTTGACCTCAACACCAGGGAAGCGATAGCGCTGGGCGGTGAAACGGGCAACTTCCTCGTCGCTCAAGCGGGTGCGGATGGGGATGGATTCGAAATTTTTTGATTCTTCGAGCAGGCGCTTGAAACGTCGCCGATCCTTGACTTCAATTTCAACAACTTGAGCCAGGTCATCAATAGTCTCCTCGAGTCCGCGAGTTTTGGCCGGGGTGATCTCGAGGGTGAAGGCTGAGTAATTGCGGGCCAGTACGATGCCGTTGCGGTCGACGATGTTGCCGCGGTTGGGAACAACGGGCACCAGCGAGATGCGGTTGCTTTCGGCGCGGGTGCTGAAATACTCGTGCTGTACCACCTGCAGATAGACGAAGCGGCTGAGCAACAGGGCAAAAGCCAGCAGCACCGCGCCGCCGGCAATAAAAATGCGGTGGCGAAAGCGGTCGAGATCCTGCTCGTGGTGGTAAAAGTCGCTCATCGGATCGTTAGAGCGGACGATTTTCGTCCCGGTCTACCGGCTGATATTGCGGCAGCAGCAACAGGAAAGTGGCTGGAATCCAGAGTAGGGTGGCAATCAGGGGGCCGACAAAATAACCCCAGCCGGGGAATTCGCCGCCAGTTGCCATTCGCAACAGCGCCTGGATGACCTGGCTGGCGAGCAACAGCGGCAAAACTTGCAAAGCCTGCTGGGCGAGCGGGAACCACAGGATGCGGCGGGACAGCGAGGTCGCGGTATAGGCGAGCAGGATGTAGGCAAAGCCATGCTGGCCGAGGACGGCGCCGTCGGCCACATCCATGGCCAGGCCGAGAACGAAGGCCCAGCCCATACCGACCCGGCGCGATTCGCGGATGCTCCAGAAGCAGAGGACGAGGGCCAGCCAATCCGGCATGCCCGGCCAATGAGCGGTGGGCAGGAAGTTGGCCGCCAGGGCCAGCAACAGGCTCAAAACGACGAACCAAGGGCGAACCGGCAGCAGAATGCGTGACGAGGTGAAGGTCGGTTGCATTAGCGGCCCCGTTTCTTGGCTTTGCCCGCGACCGGCGTGGGTTCTGGCGGCGGCGCCGGCCGGGCCGGGCGGGGGTTGAGGACCATCACTTCGCCAAAGTTTTCGACCCCGGCCAGCGGCGCGCAGAGAATGCGGGCAAAAGCGTAGGCGTTATCGCGCTGTATGCTGAGAACCCGGGCGACCGGGAAGCCCGGCAGGTAAATGCCATCCAGCCCGGAGGTCACCAGGAGGTCGCCTTCCTGAACGTCGGCATTAGCCGGGATGTAGCGCAATTCGAGTTGGCCGTTGCCAAGACCGAATACAACCGAGCGTTGGCCGGTACGCACCAACTGGACCGGCACGGCCTGATCCTTGTCGGTGATGAGGGTGACTTCAGCCGAGAAGGGGAAAACTCGCGTTACCTGGCCGACCACGCCGGCTTCATCGATTGCTGGCTGCCCGGCAAGCAGGCCGGATTGCTGGCCTTTATCGACGACGATGCGCCGAGAAAAGGGGTCGCGCGCCGTGTACAGGATGCTGGCTACCTGCCCATCGACCTTTTCCCGCTCCTTGACCGCTAGCAACTGGCGCAAGCGGGTGTTTTCAGACACCAGATGTTCCAGTCGCAACAGGTTAGGTGCGGTGTCCAGTTGCTGGCGCTTGAGTTGGCTGTTTTCCTCGCGCATCGCTTGCAGGCCTTCGAGATAGGCCACGGCGTGATCTACCAAGCTGCCCGGGGTCTGGGCAACACGTTGCACCGGGTCGACAACCAGCGCGATACTTTGCCGAAAGAGGTCGAGGCTACGGACGCGCAGATCCACCACGAACAGCGCTAGCGAGATCGCGAGATAAAAAGTCAGAAGGGCCAGCGGTGCTGGCCCTCGCTTGAAGAACGGTGGGGGGGCGTGGTCGATGCCGGCCATCGCTCAATCCTGCCTTGCTGCGGTCAACGCTCAGTCCGAGGCAAAAATGCTGCCCAGCTTGTCCATTTTTTCCAGCGCCATACCGCAACCGCGGGCCACGCAGGTCAGGGGTTCTTCGGCCACCACCACCGGCAGACCGGTTTCTTCCATCAACAGACGGTCGAGGTCACGCAGCAGTGCGCCGCCGCCGGTCAGCACCATGCCGCGCTCGGCAATGTCGGCGCCGAGTTCGGGCGGGGTTTTTTCCAGCGCCGACTTGACGGCGGAGACGATCTGGTTGAGCGGGTCGGTCAGCGCTTCGAGAATTTCGTTGGACGAAATGGTGAACTTGCGCGGGATGCCTTCTGCCTTGTTAATGCCGGAAACTTCCATCTCCTTGACTTCGGCGCCGGGGAAGGCCGAGCCGATGGTCTTTTTGATGTTTTCGGCGGTATTCTCGCCAATCATCATGCCGTAGTTGCGGCTGATGTAGTTGATGATCGCTTCGTCGAGCTTGTCGCCACCAACGCGCACGGAACCGGCATAGACCATGCCGCCGAGCGAGATGACACCGACTTCGGTCGTGCCGCCGCCGATATCGACGACCATCGAACCGGTTGCTTCGGAAACCGGCAGGCCGGCACCGATCGCGGCAGCCATCGGCTCCTCGATCAGGTAAACCTGACTGGCGCCAGCGCCAAGGGCGGATTCGCGAATGGCGCGACGTTCGACCTGGGTTGACCCGGACGGCACGCAGATGATGATGCGCGGGCTCGGGCTGAACAGTTTGGAGTCGTGCACCTTCTTGATGAATTGCTTGAGCATTTGCTCGGTGACGGTGAAGTCGGCGATTACGCCGTCTTTCATCGGTCGAATGACGGTGATGCTGCCCGGCGCCTTGCCAAGCATTTCCTTGGCCTCCCTGCCGACGGCCTGGATGGTTTTCTTGGCATTGGGGCCGCCTTCGAGGCGAATGGCAACGACCGACGGCTCATCGAGGACGATGGCGCGGCCACGCACGTAAATCAGCGTATTGGCTGTGCCCAAATCGATGGCGAGGTCGTTGGAAAAATACTTGGAGAGGAATCCGAACATCTGCTGTGCTCCGCGCTGGGGATGCGGTAGAGAAAGCTTTTATGATACCTTACAACGCTTTCGATTTTAAGGCTTTTGTGCGCTGCAAAAAAGTCTTTTTGAGCCCATGTCACTCACGTTAGAACAGGTACAGCGGATCGCCCATCTGGCCCGCATCGAGGTCAGCGCTGCCGAGGCAATGTCCACCCAGGGTCACCTCAACGGTATCTTTCAGTTGATCGAACAGATGCAGGCGGTTGATACGCAAGGTGTCGCGCCGATGGCGCATGCTCAGGACGTCTGCCAGCGGCTGCGTCCCGATGCGGTCAGCGAAGGCGATCGGCGCGCAGCGTATCAGGCGGTCGCACCGGAAACAGAGGCCGGTCTTTATTTGGTGCCGAAGGTGATCGAATGATCCAGAAATCTCTCAAGCATCTGGCGCAGGCACTGGCCAGCAAGGCGATTTCCAGTGTCGAGCTGAGCACCCTCTTCCTTGATCGCATCGACCGCCTGAATCCTGAAATCAACGCTTTTGTTACGGTCGACCGCGAGAAAAGCCTGCAAATGGCGGTTGCCGCCGATGCCCGCATTGCTGCCGGCACGGCGGGGCCGCTGACGGGGATTCCGATTGCCCAGAAGGATATTTTTTGCGCCGAAGGCTGGCGGACGACCTGTGGCTCGAAGATGCTGGCCAATTTCGTCTCGCCCTACGA
This sequence comes from Dechloromonas sp., assembly GCA_028689015.1. Classification (GTDB taxonomy): domain Bacteria; phylum Pseudomonadota; class Gammaproteobacteria; order Burkholderiales; family Rhodocyclaceae; genus Azonexus. Next base: position 10,904 of record JAQTXC010000026.1, read on the forward strand.
TGCGACGGTGATCGACAAGATGCACCGTCAGGCAGGCCTGGTGTCGTTGGGCAAGACCAATATGGACGAATTCGCCATGGGCTCGTCGAACGAAACTTCGTTCTTTGGGCCGGTGCGAAATCCCTGGGATCGCAGTCGCGTTCCCGGTGGTTCGTCGGGTGGCTCGGCGGCTGCGGTGGCGGCCCGTCTGGCGCCGGCGGCAACGGGCACGGATACCGGAGGATCCATCCGCCAGCCGGCGGCCCTGTGCAACCTCACTGGCTTGAAGCCGACGTATGGCGTGGTGTCGCGTTATGGCATGATTGCCTTTGCTTCGTCGCTCGATCAGGCCGGGCCGATGGCTGCGTCGGCCGAAGACTGTGCGCTGCTGCTCAATACCATGGTCGGATTTGACGAGCGTGACTCGACCTCGCTCGACCGTCCAGTCGAGGACTACACCGCGCATCTTGAGCAACCACTCGCGGGCTTGCGCATTGGCTTGCCGAAGGAATTTTTCGGCGAGGGCTGCGATCCGGCGGTGATGGCGGCGGTCCAGGAGGCTATTGCCGAATACCGTCGGCTGGGTGCGTCGACCGTGGATGTCTCGCTGCCCAATTCGCATTTGTCGGTGCCGGCCTATTACGTCATTGCACCGGCCGAGGCCAGTTCCAACCTGTCGCGTTTCGACGGGGTGCGCTACGGTTACCGGGCGCCGGACTATGCCAATCTGGACGAGCTCTATGCCAAGAGCCGGGCGCAGGGGTTTGGCGCGGAAGTGAAGCGCCGCATTCTCATCGGCACCTATGTGCTGTCGCACGGCTACTACGACGCGTACTACCTGCAGGCGCAACGTATCCGCCGCCTGATCGCCAACGATTTTGTTGACGCTTTTAAGTCCTGTGACGTGATTTTGGGCCCGACTTCACCGTCGACCGCGTTCAAACTGGGCGAAAAGGCGGCCGATCCGGTACAGATGTACCTGTCCGATATTTACACCATTGCTGTCAATCTGGCCGGTTTGCCCGGGATGTCGATTCCCTGCGGTTTTGCCGAGGGCTTGCCAGTTGGTCTGCAGTTGGTTGGTAATTATTTTGCCGAGGCGCAGTTGCTCAATGTGGCCCATCGCTACCAGCAGGCCACTGACTGGCACGTGCGGCAGCCTGCCGATCTCGCCTGAGGCATGTGGCGTGGCCTGGCTGCGACTCTCGTGCTGATTGGTGGCGTGGCCTGTTCGCCGCAGGCAACGCGGCCACCGCCGGTGCCGGTGGACATGACGCCGCAGACCTCGTCGACCGTGGGCGAGGCCCCGGCAATGAAGAGTTCAACCCTGAAGTATCTGGCCAAACGCCACCTGCAGCCCCAGCCGACCCGGCCGCTCAGCGTTCGCTCGCGCTGTTCGCAGCGCGATGCGGTGGGCACGGAAACACAACTCGATCTGCAGGTCGAGGCGGCAGAGATCAAAGTGTTTGATGCCGCCATTCGCATCAAGGGCCAGGGCTGGTGCCGTTTCCGGCTGGCCGATTTCGAGCAGGTGGCGCGCTTGCCGCAAAGCCTGTTGCGCCATCGTCAGCAGGCCGACTGCACGGTGCGCCTGTGGGAACAGGGGCGGGAAGTTACCATCGCTTTCAATAGTTGCCGACAGTCCTGCGAGGGCGAGGCATTTGATTATTTGTGGCCGGTCCTCGTCGATGCGAAGACCGGACGTTGTCACTGAACGGATGAAACCATGAACCAGTGGGAAGTTGTCATCGGCATCGAGACGCACGCGCAACTGGCGACCGTCTCGAAAATCTTTTCCGGCGCCTCGACGGCCTTCGGCGCGGCGCCCAATACCCAGGCTTGCGCGGTCGACCTCGCTTTGCCGGGTGTTTTGCCGGTCCTGAACAAGAAGGCCGTCGACTGTGCGATCCGCTTCGGCCTGGCGATCGGCGCTGAAGTGGCGACGAAGTCCGTGTTCGCGCGCAAGAATTATTTTTACCCGGATCTACCCAAGGGCTACCAGATCAGCCAGATGGACCTGCCGGTTGTCGTCGGTGGTGCGTTGTTGCTGCAGATCGGTCAGGGGGACAAGGCCTACGAGAAGCGTGTGTGCCTGACCCGGGCCCATCTGGAAGAGGATGCGGGTAAATCGCTGCACGAGGATTTTCACGGCAAGTCCGGCATTGACCTCAATCGCGCCGGCACCCCGCTGCTCGAGATCGTCTCCGAGCCGGACATGCGCTCGTCGGACGAGGCGGTGGCCTATGCCAAGGCGCTGCACGCCCTGGTGCGGTGGATCGGCATCTGCGACGGCAACATGCAGGAAGGCTCGTTCCGCTGCGATGCCAACGTCTCGGTGCGGCCCAAAGGCCAGGCCGAGTTCGGTACCCGGCGCGAGATCAAGAACCTCAATTCCTTCCGTTTCCTCAAGGAAGCCATCGATTTTGAAGTGCAGTGGCAAATCAACGAAATCGAGGAAGGGCGCAAGATTCAGCAAGCGACCGTACTGTTCGATCCGGACAGCGGCGAAACGCGGATGATGCGCAGCAAGGAAGACGCCCACGATTACCGCTACTTCCCTGATCCCGATTTGTTGCCATTGATCATCGATGCTGACTGGATCGCCCGCGTTCAGGATGACTTGCCGGAATTGCCGCAGCAAATGCGCGAGCGCTTTATCCATGTCCTCGGCCTGTCAGCCTACGATGCGGCGACACTGACTGCCAGCCAGGAAATGGCGGCTTTTTATGAGTCGACCGTGGCTGTCGCCGGCCAGGCCAGTGCCAAGCCTTGTGCCAACTGGGTGATGGTCGATCTGGCTGCCCGACTGAACAAGGAAGGGCTGGAGATCGCCCAGTCGCCGGTGTCGCCGGCTCAATTGGGCGGCTTGATTCAGCGCATTGCTGACCGCACCATTTCCAACAACATTGCCAAGAAGGTCTTTGAAGCCCTGTGGCAGGGCGACGGCGCGACGGCTGACGAAGTCATTGAAAAGCAGGGGCTTAAGCAGATTACCGACAGCGGCGCCATCGAATCGCTGGTGGACGAAGTGCTTGCCGCGAATGCCACTAATGTCGCCGAATACAAGGCGGGCAAGGAAAAAGCCTTCAATGCGCTGGTCGGTCAGGTGATGAAGGCGGCCAAGGGCAAGGCCAATCCGCAGCAGGTTAACGATCTGCTGAAAAAGAAACTGGCCGAATAATCAGCGCGGTCGTTGCGAACCGGCCGGGCGGCGCCCGGTCAGTTCCTGATAACGCTGGCGGTCGACGGTATATTTGTCGCGAATCTGGCGCAACTCGCCTTCCTTGACCGCAATCAGTTCCTGCTGCAATTGGATTTCGTGATTCAGCGCTTTCATGTCGCGCTCCAGTTCAGGCGGCAGACTGCGCTTCTTGTAAAACTCGACCTCGTTATCGAGCTTGCGCCGACGTTGCAGCGTGGCCTCGATCCGGCTCTGCGCCGCCTGGATGGCGAACTGAATGTCGTTTTCAGTTTTTTTCTGCGCCATGTCAATGTCGGCTGGCAGGGCGTAGGTGTCGAGCAAGGCCTGGTCGCGCCGACGTTGCTCGCGCTGGTTCTCCTCGTCGCGCTTTTGCTGCTGGGCCGCTTCGATCAACGCTTGTTTTTCCTCGGCGCTGGGTGGCGGGGCGACATCGCGGATCGGGTTGCCGGCGCGGTCGTATACCCGATAGGCTTGGGCGCGGCAGGCAGGGGGTAAGGTGTCGCCGCAGACCCGGCGGGTCGTTTGCGGCGACTGGCAGCAATAAAACTCGTTGGCCCCCTGTGCTGGCAAGGCCAGCACAGCCAGCAGGACGAGACTCAGGCGACTAGGCGTCAATGCCGTATTGCTGGCGATAACGCGCCACCGCGTCGCGGTGCACGGCAAATTCGGCATGATTTTCCAGGTAGGCCATCAAATCGCGCAAGCCGGCGACGGCAATCACCGGAATGCCGTAATCGCGCTGGACTTCCTGGACTGCCGACAAATCGCCCTGGCCGCGTTCCTGGCGGTCCAGTGCAATCAGCACACCGGCGGGCGTCGCGCCCGCCGCACGGATCATGTCGACCGATTCCCGCACCGAGGTGCCCGCTGAAATGACATCATCGACGATCAATACCCGACCTTGCAGGGGCGCGCCGACAATGGTGCCGCCTTCGCCATGGTCTTTGGCTTCCTTGCGGTTGAAGGCGAAAGGAAAATTGCTGCCTTCTTGGGCCAGGGCGATGGCAATCGCGGCAACCAGGGGAATTCCCTTGTAGGCCGGGCCGAACAGCATGTCGAACTCGGCGCCGCCTGCCGTGGCGGCTTTGGCGTAGAATTCGGCCAGCCGGCCGAGCGAGGCACCGTCGTTGAACAGGCCAGCATTGAAAAAGTAGGGCGATAGCCGCCCGGCTTTGGTTTTGAATTCGCCAAAGCGCAGCACTTGGCAGTCGAGCGCGAATTCGATGAAATCCTGACGAAAATTCATAATTCTCCACTTGCGGACACGGGAAACCGTCCGAACATCGCACAATGTTACGCATCATCTCCCTGAACCTCAATGGTATCCGCTCCGCCTGGAGTAAAAACGTTTTGCCCTGGATTGCAGGCCAGCAGGCCGATTTCGTCTGTTTGCAGGAGCTCAAGGCGCAGTTGCCGGACCTCAATGCCGAGATGCTGGCGCCGGACGGCATGCACGCGGTCTACCACTGTGCCGAGAAAAAAGGCTACAGCGGGGTCGGCATTTGGAGCCGTCAGGTGCCTGACCAGGTCATCGTCGGCTTTGATGGCGGCGAGTTCGACGCTGAGGGGCGTTATTTACGGGCGGATTTTGGCCAGTTGTCGGTCATTTCGCTGTATTTGCCCTCCGGTTCATCGTCACCGGAGCGCCAGACCGCCAAATTCCGCTTTCTCGATAGCTTCCTGCCGCATCTCCAGAGCTTGCGGGATGAGGGGCGTGAGATTGTTCTGTGTGGCGACTGGAATATCGCCCATCAGGAAATCGATCTTAAAAACTGGAAATCCAACCAGAAAAACTCCGGCTTTCTGCCCGAGGAGCGCGCCTGGTTGGGGCGCTTGTTTGCCGAGCAAGGCTGGGTCGATGTCTATCGCCGCGTGCACCCGGCGACGACCGATGCTTGCTACACCTGGTGGAGCAATCGCGGCCAGGCTTGGGCCAAGAATGTGGGGTGGCGGATTGACTACCAGATGGCTACACCGGGCATTGCGGCCACGGCGCTGGCGGCAGAGGTGTACAAGGCTGAACGTTTTTCCGACCATGCACCCTTGATCGTCGATTACGCAACAGAGACTTTTGCTTGATGCGAATTGATTTACCGGCGGGGAGGGGCTAACCTGTATTCCCTGCTCAACTCTTTTCATGATGAGGTTAAAAATGTCCGAACAAATGACAACTGCCAACAAGGACAAGCTGGTTTCCGATCTGAAAGTCGTGATTTCCGATACCGAAGAATTGCTGCGTGCCACGGCAGGTACTGCCGGCGAAAAAGTGGGTGAGTTGCGTGAACGTCTGGCCCTGCGCCTACGTGATGCCAAGGAACGGCTGGTTGATCTCGAAGTGGCGGTCATTGACAAGACCAAGGCGGCGGCCCGGGCGACCGACGATTTCGTGCATGACGAACCGTGGAAGGCCGTGGGTGTCGCCGCAGCGCTGGGCCTGGCCCTGGGCGTGCTGATCGGCCGTCGTTAAGCGGGATGAGTGAGACACCCGCTGGCGGTGGGCGACCTGGCCTGTTTGCCAGCCTGAAGGGCATGTTGGCCACCCTGCTGGACATCGGCAGGACGCGGGCCGAGTTGCTGGTCACCGAAATCGAGGAAGAAAAGTACCGCATCATCGCCTTGTGGTCCAAGGCGATTGGTGCGGCTTTCATGCTGGGTATTGGTGTCATTCTGGGGGTCTTCAGCCTTGCTTTCGCTTTCTGGGAACAGCGGGTGCTGGTCTTCGGCCTGTTTGCGGCAATTTTTTTCGTGATGGCCTTGCTGCTGCTGGCTTCCCTCAAAAAGCAGGCGGCGCAGCCGAGCAAATTGTTTCGAGCCAGCCTGGCTGAGCTCGAAGCGGACATGGCGCAGTTGCGCCGGCGGGATGGGGGCAGCGAGTGAACGAACGCCTGCTGCAACTGGCCGAGCGGCACGGTGCGCTCAAAGTGCGCATTGCGACCCAGCGGCGCGCCCTGATTGCTCAGTCAGCCGGATTGGAGCAATTGCTTGACAGCGGTGACCGACTGGTTGAGGGCGTCGATTGGCTGAAACAGCATCCGGCGGCTGTGGGGGCAGCGGTCACGGCCGTGGTCCTGGCTCGGCCCCGTCGCGCCTGGCGCTGGGCGCAGCGCGGATTTTTTGCCTGGCGGGGCTGGCAAGCTTTGCGGAAAAAGCTCTATGAGGCGGGTTGACCGTGCGTGACGAACCCGGTGCCGCTAGTCGGGCGCTCCCGGCATGGTGGCAGCAGATGATCTCCTCTCAGCGTCGGGAGGCGCAGCGCATTCTGGCCGAAATGGTCGCTATCCGCGGCATCATGCCGTTGTTGATGAAAGCGCGTAATGGGCAACATTGGACGCCGGAAGAACGGGCGGAGCTGAATGTTCAGCTGCGGCGGATGGCGCATTTGTCGCCCTATCTGGTTGTGATGCTGTTGCCGGGCTCAATGCTTTTTTTGCCGGCCTATGCCTGGTGGCTGGATCGGCGGCGGCTCAATCGCCTGAAGTAGCGGCAGTCGTTGAGGGTGCCTGCCAGGGGGCGACCTTGAACAGTAGCAGCATGCCGGGAACAGCCAGTGCGACGCATAGCCAGTAAAAATTGACCCAGCCCAGTGTTTCCACCAGCCAGCCGGCCGAGGCATTGATGAAAGTACGGGGTACGGCCGACAGGCTGGTGAATAACGCCATTTGTGTTGCGGTATAGGCCGGGTGCGTGCTTTTGGCAATGAAGGCGACGAAAGCCGCCGTGCCCAGGCCAACCCCCAGGGCCTCACCGGCGATGACGATGGCGAGCGAAATACGTTCGCTGGCCCCGATATCAATAAAGTGACCTAGGCTGGCCAGCCAGACAAAACCGAAAATGGTCACCAGTTGCACTGCGCCAAACAGCCACAGGGCGCGGTTGATACCCAGCTTGACCATCCACAAGCCACCGAGCAATGCGCCAAAGACGGCCGGCCAGAGACCGGCATGTTTGGCGATCAGCCCGATGTCAGTCTTGCTGAAGCCCATGTCGAGATAAAACGGGGTGGCCAGTGCGGTAGACAGACTGTCACCCAGTTTGTAGAGGAAGATAAAGGCGAGGACCAGTGCGGCGCCGCGCCAGCCCTGGCGGCCAATGAATTCGCTGAAGGGTTCGGTCACGGCCTGGCGCAGGGTTTTAGGTACGCCGCGGATGGCTGGTTCTCTGACTAGCCAGGCCATGACCATGCCGGGCAGCATGAAGGCGCCAGTGAACCAGAAGACCTGGTCCCAAGGCAGGCGATCGGCCAGGATCAAGGACAGCGAGCCAGGAACCAGGCCAGCGATCCGGTAGGCATTGACGTGCACGGCATTGCCAAGCCCGAGTTCTTCGTCGCTCAAAATTTCGCGCCGGAAAGCGTCGACCGCAACATCCTGCGTGGCCGATAGCAGGGCGAGCAAGGCAGCCAACCACAGTACCGGCCAGATGTTGTGGGCCGGGTCGAGGCCGCCGAGCAGGCCGATGGTCAATAACAGGCCCACTTGCGTCAGCAGCATCCAGCCGCGGCGCCGTCCGAAACCCGGCACGTTAAAGCGGTCGAGCAAGGGTGCCCAGAGAAATTTCCAGGTGTAGGGAAACTGGATCAGGGCAAAAAAGCCAATGGTCTTGAGGTCGACGCCTTCGCTGCGCAACCAGGCGGGCAGCAGATTGAGCAACAGATAGAGCGGCAGGCCCGATGAGAAGCCGGTGAAGATGCAGATCAGCATCTTTCGGCTGCGCAGTGGCGCCAGCCAGGCCGGCATCAACGGGTCCGTGTCAGGCGGTAAACAGCGAGGCTGCCGAGGAAATTAATGTCCTCATCGCGGGTCGCTTCGACTGGCTGGCCGGCTTCGTCGAGCACCTGGCGTTCGCGGATGCTCAGGCCCATTTGCCGGCACAAGGCTTCAAAATCGAGCAGGGTAAAGAAGCGGGCATTCGGCGTGTCGTACCACTGGTAGGGCAGATCTTCGGAGACCGGCATGCGGCCGTCGAGCAAGGCGCGCAGATTTCGCCAGTAGGCGAAATTGGGAAAGGAAACCACGGCTGCGCGGCCGACGCGCAGCATTTCGTTGAGAATGCCCTCGGTGTGGCGGACCGTTTGCAGGGTACGCGACAGCACGACATGGTCGAAAGCCTGGTCGGCAAAATCGGCCAGGCCATTTTCCAGATTGCTCTGGATGACGTTAATGCCGTTCTGCAGCGCCGCCAGGATGTTGGCATCGTCAATTTCGACGCCCCAGCCCTGGACGTTGCGTTCATTGATCAGGCGCTTGAGCAGCGAGCCGTCGCCGCAGCCGAGGTCGAGCACGCGTTGCCCGGGTTCCACCCAACTGGCAATGAGGTCAAAGTCGGGACGGTCGGGCAGAGTCGTCATAGCGTGATGTTCCGCAGATAGGCCGCGACCACGCCATGGTAGTGCGCGTCTTCCATCAGGAAGGAGTCGTGACCGAAATTGAGGTCGATTTCGGCGTAGGAGACGTTACGACCATTGGCCAGCAGGGCGGCGACGATTTCGCGTGAGCGGGCGGGCGAAAAGCGCCAGTCGGTGGTGAACGAAGCCACCAGGAAGCCGGTTCTCGGGTCGGTCCGGCCAAGAGCCTTGACCAGGTCGCCGTCATCGAGGCGGGCTGGGTCAAAATAGTCGAGCGCCTTGGTCATCAGCAGATAGGTGTTGGCGTCGAAATAGCCGGCGAACTTGTCACCCTGGTAACGTAAGTAGGACTCGACCTCAAACTCGACATCGAAATCGAAGGAGAAGGCGTTGTTGCGCAATTCCCGGCCGAATTTTTCGCCCATCTGGTCGTCGGATAGATACGTGATATGGCCAAGCATGCGGGCCAGGCGCAGGCCGCGTAGCGGGCGAGTGCCGTAGTCGTAGTAATGGCCGCCATGAAAATCAGGGTCGGTCAGGATGGCCTGGCGAGCAACGTCGTTGAAGGCAATGTTCTGCGCCGACAGTTTGGGCGCAGAGGCAATGACGATGGCGTGGCGAACGCGTTCCGGAAAGGTGATACTCCAGCGCAGGGCCTGCATGCCGCCCAGGCTGCCGCCCATGACGGCGGCCCATTGGTCGATGCCAAAGCAGTCGGCCAGCCGGGCCTGGGCCGTTACCCAGTCGCTGACCGCGAGCATCGGAAAGTCGGCGCCCCAGGGCTTGCCGCTTGCTGGATTGATTGATGAGGGGCCGGTTGAGCCATGGCAACCCCCTAGATTGTTCAGGCCGACGACGAAAAATTTGTCGGTATCGAGCGGTCGACCGGGACCGATGATGTTGTCCCACCAACCGATGTTGCCGGGCTGGTCCGTATAGTGGCCAGCGACATGATGATGGCCGGATAGGGCATGGCAGATCAGGATGGCATTCGACTTGGCCGCATTGAGCGTGCCGTAGGTTTCGACCATCAGGTCATAGGACGGCAAAACGCCGCCGCTACGCAAATGCAGCGGTTCGCTGAAGTGGAGGCGTTGCGCTGCGACGACGCCGACGGATTGTCCGGCCATGCTGCTCCTGAAAACAAAAACCCAGTTGGCTGAAACGCGAACTGGGTGGTTCCCGTTTTAGCTGCATTTTTAAAAGCGCCCGCAATCAGAGCTCAAATCGGCGCTGCCATCGTTACTCGGCAAGCGCTGGACGATACCGAGCGGCCTGGCAAAAGTCAATTGGCGCCCGGTTGGTCCACTAATTGGCACCGCGCAGGATGGCGCCTTCCAGCCAGGCATCAAAAGGTTCGCGCGGGGCGATGACTTGCCCTTGAGCGTAGCTGACACCAAGCGTGGCCAGACTGTCGCGCTGGCTGAGATCATCGATGCCGTCGGCAATGGCATAAACATTCTGGGCGGCAGTGATTTCCAGGATGGCTTTCAATAACGCGGTCGACGTGCGGTTATCGACAATATCCCGCGTCAAACCGGGGCTGAGCTTGATGTAGGCCGGGCTCAGCGCCCGCAGGTGGTGGAAGGACGACAGGCCGCTGCCAAACTCGGTGAGGGCGATCTGGCAGCCCAGGCGCTGCATGTGGCGGCTGAATTCAACGATCTGGCCGGACTGGCGAACGGTGACGTCTTCAGGGAACATCAGGCACAGCCCCTTGCCGGCCACCCCTTCTTCGCGCAGGCGGCGGCCGATGTAATCGCTGGTAGCGCTGTTTTCCAGTGCGTTGCGTGAGAGCGGAACCAGGCATTTCATGGCTCGGCCAGCCCGGGTCGCCCGGGCCATGGCCCGGATGCCGGTGTCGACGAAGTGCTGATCGAACTGATTGGCCAGTTCGTAGCGTTCGGCGGCATCGATCAGGGCGCTCATCGCAATGGGTGGTTGACCTGGTTCATTAAGGCGGGCGCTGAGTTCGGCAATGTCACCATCCGGCACCTCCCGGTTGAGACGGCGGACGGGCAGGGCTTCGAGCATCAGGCGACCATCAAGCAGTGCCTCAGCCAAGCGGCTGGACCAGTTCCCCTGATTTTGCCGGCGTTCGGGTGGGCTGCTGGCCTCGGCCTCGCATACCTGATTGCGGCCTTGTTCCTTGGCACGCTGGCAGGCGGCATCGCTGGCGCCGATGATCTCCTGGACGTTGTGCACCTGGCGCGTGATGGGGGTGAGGCCAATACTGGCGCCAATGCTGAAAATCTTGTCTTGCCAGATGAAGCGATAGTCGTTCGACAATTGGCAGAGATCATGGGCGACCTGACGGGCGCGATCATGATTGCAGTTGGCGAGCAGAATGCCGAATTCGTCGCCGCCCAGACGGGCCAGCGTATCTGTTTCCCGGAGACGGCCGGCAAAAAATTGGCCGATCTGGCGCAGCAACTCATCGCCGGCCAGATGGCCGCAGGTGTCATTGACTGGTTTGAAGCGGTCAAGGTCGACGAACAGCATGGAGGCTTCTTCGCCACCAGCCTGGATGGTGTCGAGGACTTTTTCAAGGCGCAATTCGAATTCGCGGCGGTTCAGCAAGCCGGTCAGAGCATCGTGGCTGGCATGGAAGACGAGTTGGGCAGTTGCTGCCTCGATGCGGCTTTGCATCGAGTGCTGCATATCTTCGATGTGCTCGGCCATTTCGTTGAAACCGGCCTCTAGTTGGCGTAATTCGGCATGTGAGACCACGGGTACGCGCGTTGAAAACAGGCCCGATGACATGGCGTTCACTGCCTGCGCCAGGCGAGTCAGGGGTTTGGCCAGATGGTCGGCCATGCGAATGGCGAGCAGTGCCATCAGGGTCAGGCCGATGCCGACCACGATTAGGCCGCGGGTCAAAAATTCACGTTTATGATTGGAGAGTTCGCTTTTGTCGAACTCGACGAAAATCATGCCGATTATTTCCGGAACGGGCTGGCCGGAACTCGCCAGGTCGAACAGCGGGTCGGTTTCGTTCTGGGTACGCAGGACGGGGGCGCCAAAAGCCAGCCAGCGCTCGCTTTCCCCAACCAGGCGGGGATGCTCAACGCGGTTGCGTAGACTGTCGGCAGCGAGTGATACCCGGCCGCTGACCGCCAGTGTTCGTCCCTTGCTATTGACAATGACCACCGCCTTGACGCCCGGCTCCTGGATCGTGGCCTGGACCAGGGCGTGCAGACCGTCCTGCTGGCCGGCGATAATGGCGTATTCGCTGACCGGGGCCAGATGGCGGACGGTAGCCAGGCCCTTGATGTGCATTTGTTCTTCAAGCGAACGGACGCCGCTGATCGTGAAGTACAGAACCAGGATCAGGGCGATCAGCGCGCTGGGGAGCAGGGTCAGCACCAGCAGGCGGTGACGTAGATCAAGATGTCTCATTGGGCTGTCCGGTCGGCAAGGAGGGCACGGTAGATGGCGGATTCATCCCCCATGGCCAGATTGAAGGCGTCAGCGACACTTTGGTTGATGGTAATCGAGTAATAGGTGGGCGATTGCGGGGGCGGCAGGTTGTTGCCGCGATTCAAGATCAATTCACCGGTCTGGCGGCCGATCTGGCCGGGACTGCTGTACAGCGCGGCTAAGGCCCCGGCCTTGACCAGGGCGGGCGAAAAGGCAATCAGCGGCCGGCGATAACGGTAGGTGGTGATCAGTAGGGGCTTGATCGTTTCGCGTCGGTATAACTGGCTGTCCGGGATGGCAACCAGGACATCGATGCGAGGCAACAGGGCGTCCAGTGCCGGCAGCAGGCTGATGTCGCTGTCGACTGCTTCGCTATCCAGTGAATAGCCGGCCAGATTGAAAGTGCGACGTAGGACGGGGAGTTCGCTGCGCGTTTCGCTACTGTGCAGCAAGCCAAAGCGTTCCTTGCCGGGCAGCAGGTGACGCATCAGCGCAGTCAGGCGGTTGCTTGGCTGGTCGAGGACGATGGCCGAGACACGGTCGTTGCGGCGGTTGTCGGCCAGTGCCCGCGTGTAGCCGGCCCGGGGGAGGAGGCTGGCCAGCAGCGGGGTGCCGGGTACGCGGCGGGCTAGGCCGGCCGGCAGGGCTTCGCTACCGACAGTGATGATCAGGTCGGCGCTGAGCGGACTGTTGTCATTGCCCAAGAAGAAATGCCGGATCTGCCAGTCGCTGCCTTGCAGTACGCGCTGCAATTCCTCGCTGAATTCCTGGTAGGGGGCACTGTTGTCGGCCATCAGCAGCGCGATACTGCTCGCCCGGGCCGGGGGCGCCAGTAACAGAAAGACGATGAGAAGGGCGCGCAGCAAGCCGGTCATGGCTGCACTATAATTGCACGGGCTATGCAAGTGCAATATTTGTGACGATCAATGCACAGATAGCGCTGTTGGCGTGGGGGTGGGCATGGTCTGATGTGTGCTGTTCTGACCCTTGATATCACAGGGTAAACGGCAGGAAATGATCATTTTTCGCGACGACGGCTTCGTGCGATGTCGAGAAATGCACAAAGTTTTGCCGCGCCGTCGAGAATGCGTGGCGTGTGACGTTGCATGATGTCGGGATTGATGTGAAACAGGTTGTCGCGGTCGACGGCAGTCATTTGCCGCCATTTGTCCCAGTCGTGCAGCCAGTCGGGGCGGGCGTCGCCCATGCCAGTGGCGATGATGGTTTCCGGGTTGGCGGCCAGCACGGCTTCGGTGCTGACCCGCGGGGCCATCTGCGGCAGGTGGCCGAAGACATTGTCGCCACCGCACAGCTTGATCGCATCGCTGATGATTTGTGGGCCACCCACGGTGATCAACGGGGTTTGCCAGATCTGATAAAAGACGCGTACTGGCGGCCGTTGGCTATAACGCTGTTGCAGAGTGACCAGTCGCTGACGGAAGGCCTGGGCGGCCCGGCGGGCGCTGGCTTCGGTGCCGGCCAGCTCGCCGAGGCGCTCCAGTTGGTTGGCGATGTTGGCCATGGTGTTGGGTTGCGAGATGTAAACCGTCAAGCCCAATGCTTTGAGTTTGTCAGCCTGCACCATGCTGTTACCGCTTTCCCAGGCGATCACCAAGTCCGGCTTGAGGGCGACGACGGCTTCGAGATCGATGCGCGAATAACCGCCAACCCGGGTGATTTTTTTTGCCTCGGGTGGATAGTCGCTGTAATCGACGGTGCCAACCAGTCGTTCGCCCGCACCGATGGCGAACAGGCTTTCTGCAATGTGCGGCGCCAGGGCAATGATGCGTTTGGCCGGTCCGGCCAGTTTGACGGTATGGCCGGCATCGTCACGCAGGTTGAGTTCGGCGAGGGCCGCTGGGGGGCAGAGCAGGCTTGCGGTCAACGCCAGCCAGGGCAGGATTTTCATGGTGTGCTCCAGTCGGCCAGGGCGGCCGTCAGACGCGTCCACCCTTGTTCATCAGCCGGCAGGCCAAAACGGAGCAGGGTGGACTCGGCAAAGTGGCGGGTCAGGACGGCCCGGTGGGCGAGAAAATCGTGCAGTGCCGCGGCTTGCGGCAGCTTGAGCGTGGCAAAAAGTGCGGTCGACCGCGTTTCGCCGAGATTTTCCAGCAGGGCGTGCAGGCGGGCCGCTGCACCAGGCAGGGCCTGGCGCTGTGCGCTTTGCCAGCCGGTATCGGATAGCGCCAGCCGGGCGACAGCGCGGGCAGGGCCGGAAATCGGCCAGGGGCCCAGGGCATCGGCCAGGCGGTCGAGCAATTCCGGGGCAGCAAAGACGAAGCCGACGCGCGCCCCGGCCAGGCCGAAAAACTTGCCCAGCGAGCGCAGGACGATCAGGTTGGGAGCCTCGGCGGTGCCGGCTAGCGGCGCCAGGCTGTCATCGGGTGTGGCGTCGATAAAGGCTTCGTCGATGATCAGCCAGCCGCCGCGTTGCCGGAGCTGGGCCGCTGCGTCGACGACCGCTGCGTAGGGCTGGTGATGACCGCTCGGATTGTTCGGGTTGCAGAGCAGCACATAGGGCGTGGCTGCCGTCAGGGCGCGGCTTAAGGGGGCGTTGGCCAACTGTCGGACCTTGTGGCCGGCGCGTTGCCAGGCGGCCGGATGTTCGGCGTACAGGGGCGCCAGGCAGGCGACGGCGGCGCGTGGCAGCAAGCTGGGCAGCGTCTGGATGGCGGCTTGCGAGCCGGCTACCGGCAGCAGATGGGCATTGCCGTAGTAAGCCGCGGCTGCCGCCTCCAGGCCGTCGTGTGCTTCTGGCAGGCGCTGCCAGACCTCGGCCGGCAGCGCCGGCACCGGCCAGCCCTGCGGGTTGATGCCCGTCGATAAGTCCAGCCAGTCGGCAAGCGGGATGTTGTAATGGACCGCGGCGGCGCGCAGTCGACCGCCGTGGTCAAGCATGCAAGGCTCCCATCAGGCAAAAGGCGGCCAGCCACAGGGCGAGGCTGCGCTGGATCAGGACGATGGCGCGTCGTAAATCGGCGGCCTGCGGTGGCGCACCGGCGCCGAGCGGCGGGCGTTGTTCAAGCTGACCCTGGTAGATGGCGGCGCCACCGAGCAGAACGCCAAGACTGCCAGCCCCCGCCGCCATCACCGGGCCGGCGTTTGGACTGTCCCAGCTTGGCGCCTGACTGCGCCAGCAGCGCAAAGCCTGGCGGGTGTGGCCGAGCAGGGCGTAGGTCAAGGCGGTCAGACGGGCGGGTAGCCAGTTGAGCGCATCGTCGAAGCGGGCGGCCAGGCGACCAAAACGATGGAAACGTGGTGTGCGGTAACCCCACATTGCATCCAGCGTGTTGGCTAACCGGAAGAGCAGGGCACCCGGCCCGCCGAATACGGCAAACCAGAACAAGGCGCCGAAGATGGCATCGTTACCATTTTCCAGCACCGATTCGACGCCGGCCTTGGCGACGCCGCTGCTGTCCAGGCTGGATGTTTCACGGGAAACCATCCAGCCGACCCGTTGCCGGGCCTGGTCGAGTTGTCCGGCCTGCAGCGGTGTGGCCACCGCTACGGCGTGCTCGGCCAGGCTGCGGGCGCCAAGCGAAAAATACAGCAGCAGCACGTCGACCGCGAACGGTGCCAGCGGCCGCAAGGCGCAGGCGAGGGCGACGAAGGGCAGCACGACCAGCGCCCAGGCGAGGATGCCGCTGCGGATCGTTTGCCGGTTTAGCCGGCGCTCGATGGCGTGGGCCAACTGGCCGAAACCGACCAGCGGATGGTAACGGCGCGCTTCGCCCAGCCACTGATCGAGCAGGACGGCGCCGACGGCAGCGAGCGGCAGGGCGAACGGGCCGGCGAGCAGGGCGGCCAGATCGAAGGCGGTGCTCATGCCGGGTAGATGCCGTCGTGCTGGATGGCGTCCTGCAGGCGGCTAAGTTCTGCGGTCAACGGTTCGGAGACGGCCAAATCGCGCTCACCCCATTGCTCGTAATAAAGCAGGTCGGTGACCGGCAGGCGAGGTAGCCAGCCGGCTTTTTCCAGTTCCGGTTTGTCATTGAAGTGGCTGACCTGGCCAATGCACAGGTAGGCAATCGGCACGATGTGTTGCGGAATGCCGAGCGCTGCCTGCAGCGCCTTTTCGTGGAAAATGCTGACCCAGCCGACACCCAGCCCTTCGGCGCGGGCGGCTAGCCACAGGTTCTGTACGGCGCAGACGCTGGAATACAAATCCATGGTCGGCATGTGGGTGCGGCCCAGCACCACCGGGCCGCTGCGCGAACGGTCGCAGGTGATGCACAAGTTGATGGGCGCATCGAGGATGCCTTGCAATTTCAACTGGCTATAGATCTGGCGGCGCTCGTCCGGAAACATCGTCGCCGCTTCGTCGTTGGCCTGGCAGAAAACAGTGTGCACTGCCTGTTTTACGGTCGACGTACGGACGACGAGAAAATTCCACGGCTGCATGAAGCCGACTGACGGCGCGTGATGGGCGGCCATCAGGATGCGGGCCAGTTGATCGTTGGGCACCGGGTCAGGCAGGAATTGGCCGCGTACATCGCGCCGGCTGAAAATAGCCTGATAAACGGCGGCACGGGCCGCCTCGGAAAATTGATGTGGCACAGGGAACCTCGCTCCGGGGCTGCCGATGCTAAGCGACGGGGCAAGGCGAGGCAAGTGCATAATGGCGCCCTTTCTTCTCGGCGCGTTTTTATGTCCTGTCATGCCCTGATGGTGCAAGGTACCACCTCCGATGCCGGCAAATCGACCCTGGTCGCTGCGCTGGGCCGTATTTTGCAGCGGCGCGGCGTGCATGTCGCACCCTTCAAGCCGCAAAACATGGCGCTCAATTCGGCGGTTACCATCGATGGCGGTGAAATTGGTCGGGCGCAGGCACTGCAGGCGCTGGCCTGTGGCCTGGCGCCGCATACCGACTTCAACCCGGTGCTGCTCAAGCCGACCACCGACCGGCGGGCGCAGGTGATCATCCACGGCCAGGTCGCCACCGACCTCGACGCCAAGGCTTACCACGACTACAAACCACGGGCGATGGCGGCAGTTTTGCAATCCTGGACGCGGTTGACCGCGCAATACGATTGCGTGCTGGTTGAAGGGGCCGGTTCGCCGGCTGAAATCAACCTGCGCGACCGCGATATCGCCAACATGGGCTTTGCCGAAGCGGTTGATTGTCCGGTGATCCTCATTGCCGACATCGACCGCGGCGGCGTCTTCGCTCATCTGGTCGGTACGCTTGACCTGTTGTCGGCCAGCGAGCAGCAGCGGGTGGTCGGTTTTGTCATCAACCGCTTTCGTGGCGATATCGGCCTGCTCCAGTCCGGCCTGGACTGGCTGGAAAAACGGACCGGCAAGCCGGTGCTCGGCGTGCTGCCCTATCTGCATGGCCTGATGCTGGATGCCGAGGATGCCCTTGCCACCGCCACGGTCGACGGCAAGCAAACGGCAAAAATCCGCGTCGTCGCCCTCGCGTATCCGCGCTTGTCCAACCACAACGACCTCGACCCGCTGCGTCTGCACCCGGAGGTCGACTTTCGTTGGGTTGGTCCGGGTGAGGCGCTGCCGCCGGCCGACCTGATCGTCCTGCCGGGCTCCAAGGCGGTGCGCGCCGATCTCGACTGGTTGCGTGGACAAGGG
Source organism: Dechloromonas sp. (assembly GCA_028689015.1). Taxonomy (GTDB): domain Bacteria; phylum Pseudomonadota; class Gammaproteobacteria; order Burkholderiales; family Rhodocyclaceae; genus Azonexus. The sequence continues at coordinate 28,435 of JAQTXC010000026.1, forward strand.
TGGGACAAGGCGATCCAGAAGCATCTGCGCTACGGTGGCAAGGTGATCGGTTTGTGTGGCGGCTACCAGATGCTCGGTCAGGCCATCAGCGACCCGCGGGGTCTGGAAGGGGTGCCGGGCCAGACGGCAGGACTCGGCTGGCTCGCGGTCGACACCGTGCTGGAGGATAAAAAGCAGTTATGTAATGTCACCGGGCAACTGCGATTGCCGGGCGATCCGGCGATGACAGGCTACGAAATTCATCTCGGGGTGACGCAGGGCGAGGACTTGCGGCGCCCGGCGGTGACGCTCGCCGACGGTCGTCGTGATGGCGCGCAATCGGCGGACGGGCAAATTTTTGGCACCTATTGCCACGGCGTTTTTGATCATCCGGCGGCGTTGACCGCGTTACTCGCCTGGGCGGGCTTGCAAGACGGCATCGCCGTCGATTTTGCCGCCCGTCGCCAGGCGGATCTTGATCGCTTGGCGGATGCCGTCGAGGGCGCGCTGGACTGGGCGCAACTGGCCCGCTGGCTGCCGTCGTGCGGCGTTCAGGCCGCGGGGGGCGTCTCCTCGTGATGGATACGCTGCAGGGCGGCCTGTTTTTGCAGTTCCCGGAAATCGACTTCACGGCCATGTAGGGCGTACAAGGCGCGCAGGTTGCCGAAAATCTTCTTCGCCTCGTCGCCGGCCATCAATTGGGCGGCGTGCTTGTCGGCCAGCTTGGGGTCATTGAGGCCGAGCGCGGCGCGGATGACATCAATGCGGGCAGGCGTGCTGAGTGCCGTGTCGAGTAGCGCTGGACGCAGGCCGCTAAAACGGGCGCGGCCCTTTTCCGGTACGCAGAGCGCGAGCAGGGCGGCGTAGCTGGCCTGGTCGTCGAGCGTGAAGTTCTGAACTTCGCTGTCGCGCAGGCCAAGCAAAAGTTGCTCGGTGGAGAGTTTGTCGCCAGCCTGCAGATGGCTGCGGGCCAGGGCTAGGCGGTCAGCCGGGGCAATGGCACCCGGCATGCTGTCGTTGCTGATGACATCGGCCATCATCGTCCGTGCCGTCGCGCTGTCGCCATTGAGGGTGGCCGCTTCGGCCAGCAGGCGTTTGCGCAGATAGTTGCGCGGGGTTTTGCGACTGACTTCGTCGAGCACGGCCTGGGCGGTGGCGTGTTCGCCCTGTGCCATGCAGATTTTGGCCTTGAGGTCGGCCGCGTCGAAAAAATGCGGCGTGTCGCGGACCACGTCATCGATCGCGGCGCGGGCTTCGCTTTGCCGGTTTTGGGCGTGCAAGCTGCGGGCGATGCCGGCCTTGGCCCAGGGAAAGGCATGTTGATCAAGAATTTGTCGGTAAGCCTGTTCGGCCTGCGTGGTCTCGCCACTGGCCAGCAGGACTTCGGCCTGTTGGCGGAGGATTTCAAAACGATAGGGTCGACCGGCTTCACTCTGCTTTTTCGTTTCGAGAATGGCCAGCGCCTGGGCGTAATTCTGCCGCCGTTTTTCGCGGTAATAACTGCCGAAGAAGGCTTTGCGCTGGGCGATGCGGTCAAGACGTAGCAGTAGTTTGTCGGGCGAGAAAGGCTTGATGATGTAATCGTCCGGGACGAGTTCGACGGCAGAAACGACCTGTTCATAAGACTGTTCGCCGGTCACCATCATGAAGACACTTTCATCCGGTAGCAGGTTGAAGCGGCGCAACTCTTCAAGCAATTGCTGGCCGGAGCGGCCTTCGCCGAGTAGGTAATCGCAGAGGATGACGTCCGGCGTGTTGTTGCGGATACGGTAAATGGCATCCTGGTAATTGGCGGCGAACTCGACCGAGAAGGCGCCGATGGTCTGGGCGATGGCGCGCAGGGCATCGCGCGCCTGGGCCTGGTCGTCGATGACCAGAAAGCGTCGTTTGCTGTAGTCGATCATGTGGGCAGCCGCAGTTCCAGCCAGGCGCCGCCGAGCGGGCTGTCGTTGCCCAGTAGTAGCTGCCCGCAACGCCCCTGGTGTTGGTGCAGGGAGGCGATGCGTTCGGCCAGCAACAGGCCGATGCCACTAGCGGGCGGCAGTTGTGCAAAACCGGGGCCGTCGTCATCGACGCGCAAAATCAGTATCTCGTGGTCCAGGCGGGCGCTGAGGCGGATTTGCTGACGAGCGTAGCGGCAGGCGTTCTGGATGGCGTTGTTGAGAAGGTCGGCGATCAAGTCACGGTCGAGCGGCCAGGCGTCGACCACCGGACAATCCAGGGCAAGGCGTAGCCCTTGTTTGCTGAGGTGGGCGCGTTGGGCCAGGGCGACTTCGTCGACCAGGTCGGCGATGATGACCGGTACGATGGCCAGTTGGGCGCCATCGCGCAGCAGACGATAGGCGGCCAGGCTGCGGCTGAGGCGGCTGGCGGCATTTTCGATGGCGAAGCGAACTTCGCCCAGATCGGCCTGGTGCTGATTTTCGTAGGCGGCGACCAGCGATTCGGCAAGAAACAATTGGTTCTTGCTGTCGTGAATGCCTGAGGCGAGGACGTCGAGCAGTTTTTGCATGAGATTTACGGTCGACCGCGAATAAGCGCAGTTTTACTCCATTTTCAGTGTCAGTGGCAGTCCGGCAGCGACCAAGGTGACCCGTTGGCACAATGCGGCCACCCGCTGGTTGAGTCGGCCCTGCTCGTCGGCAAAGAGGCGCGACACCGGGTGCATGGGGACGATGCCCCAGCCCACTTCGTTCGATACCAGGATGAGCTGGCCGGGCAGGGTGGGCAAGGTGCTGAGCAAGTCGTCGAGGTGTGCCGTCAACAGCGGACAGTCGATCGCTTCGCCGGCTTCTGCCTGGCGGGCGGCGCGGCCGGCAAACAACAGGTTGGATAGCCACAGGGTGAGGCAATCCACTAACAGGCAGGTCTCCGGGGTGGCCAGTTCGCGCAGGCGGCGGGCCAGGTGCAGGGGTTCTTCGACGCAGCCCCAGTCAGCCGGGCGGCGTTGGCGATGATGGGCGACGCGACGGGCCATCTCGCCGTCGCGGCTTTCGGCGGTGGCCAGGTAAATCACTGGCCGCCCGGATTCGTGGGCCCGTTGTTCGGCCAGCAGGCTCTTGCCCGAACGGGCGCCGCCAAGGATCAGTTCGTTCATGCCCGGCATTGTGGGTGAATCGGGCGTTGGCCGGCAAGGGTATAATCCGCCGCTTCGATAAAACGGAATCCGGTGCGCGGTCACGCAATTCCGGAGCGGGCCCGCCGCTGTAATCGGGGACGCCGGTTGCCATATGTCACTATGCGGGGAGACAAACCCGCCGGGAAGACGCAGCCGGGGGACGATCCGAAAGCCAGAAGACCTATCGAATTTCAGTCACAGGAAGCCTATGGACAGGGCTTCGCGGTCGCGTTTGGATAACGCCGCCGCGAGGCCCTTTTGCTTTTGGAGAATCGGATGCATTCATTTGAAATTTCGCCTGTCGATCGGGCGTTGGAAAATTTGCTGCAGAACAAGGTCGACCGCAAGACCAAGCCGCTGGGCGCCCTCGGTGCGTTGGAGAAGCTGGCGATTCAGATCGGCCTGATCCAGCAGCGCCTTGACCCGCAGTTGTGTCAGCCGCAGCTGCTGGTTTTTGCCGGCGATCATGGTGCTGCCCAGGCCGGGGTGTCGGCTTATCCGCAGGACGTGACTTGGCAGATGGTCGAAAATTTTCTGGCCGGCGGGGCGGCGATTAACGTCTTTGCCCGCCAGAACGGCCTGGCCTTGACGGTGGTGGACGCCGGCGTGGCGCACGATTTCGGGCCGCGCGACGTAAAACGGACAGCCCCCGATTTTTTTGAAAACCGTGGTCTGTCCCCGCTTTTACTCGATGCCAAGATGGCGCCGGGGACCGCCAATTACCTTGAGCAGCCGGCGATGAGCGCCGCGCAATGCGCCGAGGCCATGGCGCGCGGCGCGGCCATCGTGGCCCAATTGGCGGCGACGGGCTGCAATGTGTTGGGTTTCGGTGAAATGGGCATCGGCAACACGGCGGCGGCGGCGCTGCTCACCCACTGCCTGACAGGTTTGCCGCTGGCTGAGTGTGTGGGGCGCGGCACCGGGTTGGACGATGCCGGCCTGAAGCGCAAGCAGGCTTTGCTGGCGACGGCGCTGGCGCGTTACCGGGCGGCGGGTGGCGATGATGCACCGCGCCAGGTGTTGGCCGAGTTCGGGGGATTCGAAATGGCCATGATGGTTGGTGCCATGCTGGCAGCGGCAGAAAGGCGCCTGGTCTTGCTGGTCGATGGCTTTATTGTCGGTGCGGCGGCGTTGACCGCGATTCGGCTGCAGCCGGCGCTACGCGATTACTGCGTTTTTTGTCATCGTTCGGCCGAAGCGGGGCACCGGGTCCAGTTACAGGCCCTGCAGGCCGAGCCGCTGCTCGATCTCGGCCTGCGTCTCGGCGAAGGCACTGGTGCGGCGCTGGCATTTCCGCTGGTTCAGGCCGCGGTCAATTTCCTCAACGAGATGGCCAGTTTTGAGTCGGCCGGTGTGGCGGACAAGCGGGACGATGTGGTGGCGCCCCGGGTGTCGTCTGCAGGTTGAGTCGGCATGCGCCCCCTATTGATTTGGCTGCGTGGCGAGGCTGCGTATTTTCTCGGCGCCGTCCGCTTCTTCACGCGTTTGCCCGTGCCGGCCTGGGTGGGCCATTCGGCTGAGGCGCTGAACCAGTCGGCGCGCTATTTTTCGGCGGTCGGCTGGCTGGTCGGGGGGATTGCGGCGCTGGTCTTCTGTCTGGCTGACATCTTCTGGCCGCAGCCGGTGGCGGTGTTGCTGAGCATGGCGGCGACGATTTACGTCACCGGGGCTTTTCACGAGGATGGCTTGTCCGATGCGGCCGATGGTTTGGGCGGTGGCTGGGACAAGCTGCGCATCCTCGACATCATGAAGGATTCCCGGGTCGGTAGTTACGGCGTTGTCGCGCTGTGGCTGGGCTTGACCAGCAAATTTCTGCTGCTGTCCAGCCTTGAGGTGGCGTTGGTGCCATGGGCCTTGGTCGCCGGCCATGCGCTGTCCCGTTACTGCGCGACGCTGTTGCTGGCCACCATGGATTATGTCCGCGAGGATGCGCAGGCCAAGGCCAAACCGCTGGCGACCCGCCTATCGCCCGCCGCCTTGTTGGTGGCGACGGTCTGTGCGCTGGCCGCCTTGCCGGCGTTGCCATGGCCGCAGGGGCTGTGGGCCTGTCTGCTGGCTGGACTGGCGACGCTCTGGTTGGCCCGAAAATTTCAGCGCTGGCTGGGCGGCTATACCGGTGATTGCCTGGGCGCGACGCAGCAAGTGGCGGAAGTCGCCTTTTATTTGGGCTTGTTGGCCAATGGGGCAGGCATCCCATAGGTCTATGCAATAAGTTATAGTTCTGCGGGAACAAGTTGTCGTGATTACAGTCTGAGATCATCAGATCTGTAACGTTATGGATACTTTCATGTCTGAACTCGCCATGCATGTTTTGATCGATCAAACCGGTCATCCGGGCATTGATGCCCAGCACCAGCAACTCTCGCTCTTGGTGGCTGATCTCAATGATATTTGTGCCGATGCCGAGCGCGCTGTGGGTGATTGCCCGCATTGCCCAGAGGCGTATCGCGAAATCTGCATTGACCGCCTAGCCGGATTGATTGGCGAGTTGCTCGGTTTCATGGTCGAACATTTCCGCTACGAAGAGAACCTGATGCGCCTGCTTCCGTCGACGCCGGAAGCCCTGCGCCATATTCGGGAGCACAAGCGGGCGCATGCCGAGGTGTCGACGCAGTTAAGCGCATTGACCTTCAGCCTCGACGAGGGCGATCCGCTCGCCTGCGCCCATCGTTTGCAAAAAGTCGTTGAACACTGGCTGGGTGCCCATGGCCAATCACACGACCAACGTCTGGTCGGTGCGCTGGAAGCGGCCTTTGGTCATGAGGTTGATTATGAC
>JAQTXC010000026.1:34407-37462 GCA_028689015.1 Dechloromonas sp.
GAACTCAATTTCGCCTACGGCTCGCACACGGTCTGGGATTTCCGCCGGTAAAATGCCGGCCATGAATGAATTCAATCCCTTGCGCGATGCCGTGCCGCTGGCTGAAGTCCGTCGGGCGCTGGTCATCAAGCTGCGCCACCACGGCGACGTGCTGCTGTCCTCGCCGGTCTTTTCGGTTTTAAAGGCGCAGGCGCCGCAAGTCGAGATCGACGCGCTGGTCTATGCCGATACCGCCGAGATGCTCAGCCTGCACCCGGCAATTTCGCAGATGTTCACGGTCGACCGTCAATGGAAGCAACTTGGGCCGCTGGCGCAGGCCAAAGCCGAGCTGGCTTTGTTTAATGCGCTCAAGGCACGTCGCTACGATCTGGTCGTTCATTTAACCGAGCACTGGCGCGGGGCCTGGCTGGTCCGCCTGTTGCAGCCGCGCTGGTCGGTCGGGCCGGCTGTGGCGGGGCGCGGCAAGGGCTGGAAGAAGAGTTTCACGCATGTACAGGCGATGCCGCGACACGCCTTGCGCCATACCGCCGAAAGCAATCTTGACGCCTTGCGTCGCATCGGTATCCAGCCGGTGGCGGGCGAATGCCCATTGACGCTGGTGTCGGGCGCAGCGGCCGACGCGGCGGTAGCGCAACATCTCGCCGGCTTGGGTCTGAAGGCGGGCGAATTTATCCACATTCACCCGGCTTCGCGCTGGTTTTTCAAATGCTGGCCGGTCGACCGCATGGCGGCGCTGGTCGAGCGTCTGCAGGCCGATGGCCAGCAAGTCGTGCTGACCGCCGCGCCGAGCGCCGACGAAAAGCGCATGCTCGATGCCATCCAGGCGCGCCTGATCAAGCCGGCCTTCAGTCTTTCCGGGCGGCTGTCGCTGAAGGAACTGGCCGCACTGACCCAGGCGGCAAAATTGTTCATCGGCGTCGATTCTGCGCCCATGCACATCGCGGCGGCTGTTGGCACGCCGACCGTGGCCCTGTTTGGGCCGTCCGGCGATCAGCAATGGGGGCCGTGGGGCGTGCCGAGTCGGGTCATCACTAGCCAGCATGCCTGCCGGCCCTGTGGGATTGACGGTTGCGGCGGTGGCAAGATCAGCGAATGCCTGAGCGTGTTGAGCGTCGAGCAGGTCTATCGCGCGGTGCAGGAACTGCTGGCAGAGACTGGCCGATGACTATCCGCCTTGCGCTGGTGCGCCAGCGCTATAACCCTTTTGGCGGTGCCGAACGCTTTGTCGCCACGACGCTCGAGGCCCTCGCCCAGCGCCAAGGCGCGCTGGCCCTGACGCTGATCACGCGCAAATGGACCGGCGGCGAGCAAAAACATGCCGTTATCGAGTGTCGACCGCAACATTTGGGGCGCCTCGGTCGCGACTGGAGTTTTGCCCGCTGCGTCCAGCGCACCTTGGCGCGGGAAAAGTTTGATCTGGTGCAATCGCACGAACGCATTGCCGGCTGCGATATTTTTCGCGCCGGTGACGGCGTGCACGCAGCCTGGCTCGAACAGCGCCGCCGCCAGCAAAGCCCGCTCGGCCGCCTCGGTGCGGCGCTCTCGCCGTGGCACCGCTACACCCTGGCCGCCGAACGACAAATGTTCGCCGACCCGCGACTCAAGGCGGTAATCTGCATTTCCGAACTGGTGCGCGACGACATTCGCCGCTTTTACGGCGTGCCGGAGCACAAGCTGCACGTGATCTACAACGGCATCGACCTCGACCGCTATCACCCCCGACTGGCCGCCGAGCACCGCCGCGCGGTGCGCGCCGAATACGGCATTCCCGACGCGGCGCCGCTGTTCATCTACGTAGGCTCCGGCTTCGAGCGCAAGGGCGTCGGCCCGCTGCTGCAGGCGGTGGCCCAGGCCAACAACCGGGATATCCACCTGCTGGTGGTTGGCGCCGACAAGCACCTTGAACGTTATCGCCAACAGGCCGAAAAACTCGGCATCGCCCGGCGCGTGGTGTTCACCGGCGGCCTCAAGGATGTCCGTCCGGCCTACGGCGCGGCCGATGCCTTCGTGCTGCCGACGCTCTACGAACCGTTGTCCAATGCTGTTCTGGAAGCCCTGGCCTGCGGCCTGCCGAGTGTTGTCAGCGACCATTGCGGCGCCGCCGAATTGATCACGCCTGGTATCAATGGCCAGGTGTGCGACGCGCTCGATGTGCCGGCCCTGGCCGCCCATCTCGATACGCTGGCCGCCCCCGGGGTTGTCGCCGGCATGCGCCAAGCGGCGCGGGGGGCAGTCGAGCATCTCGGCTTGGCAGCGATGTCGGAAAGGCTGTTGGCGCTTTATCGCAGCCTTTTGTAACTTACCGCTTTTTAAATCTAGGCCTGCATTCTGGTGAACGATACCTACAACGACTGGCGGATCGGCCTGATCCCCCATATTCCCGGTTTTCCCCTGCCCGTGGTCGGGCTGGTGGCACCTCTTCCCCGTTGGCAGGGGATGGTCAGCCTGCATCTCTCGAAAGATGTCGCCTTGCATGTCAGGGCGCTCGAGGTGGTGGTCCAGGCAACCAGTTTCGAAGAGTTTCAGCGGCTTTCAGCCGACTCGGCGGTTGGCCAGGCGGTCGCCGCGGTATTGGCCAGCGAAGGGGCGGTCAATCCTTTCGATCTGGTCGCGGTGACCAGCTACTGTATTTCCAAGGGAATCCGCAGCGAAGCGGACATCGCGCGGGCGGTTCGCCTGATCCTGGAAGCCTACCGGGAACTGGCCCGGCAAATCCTCGCCCAGAATCAGGCGCGGTTCAACTGAGCGCCCGCTATACGCGCTCGCACCCCCCCGGCAGCTCTTGGGGGTGGAAGTCCATCCTTGCCGGCTTGCCCCGTCACGCCCTCCACTGGAAGCACCGGCCCATGCAGCACAACGCCGCCACCGGCGGTGGCAGCGGGGTCCAGTTCCAGCTGACGCCGGAACAAATCACCACCCGCTGTCAGCCGCCCATCGAACGCGATGCCCCAGCGCTGTGGGAGGCTGCCGCCGGGGTGGTCGAAGCGCATTATCGCGGTCAAGCGCGGCAGGATTGAGGCGGCATAGGTCCGTCGCTGCAGGGCTGGAATCTCGG
>JAQTXC010000074.1 GCA_028689015.1 Dechloromonas sp.
TTCACCTGTTTAAGTCTCACTGAACGAGACTCCCCGGATCGCCCGGCGCACCATCCACATTGATGCCCAGCACCCGGTCGTAAAGCACATCGTTGCCGAACGACTGCACGTACAGCCCCGGAAAATCGCCGCCCAGCGCTTCGATGTCGCCCTGCCCTTCCAGACGTTGCAGGTCGCGCTGGTAGATGCTGACGCCGTAGCGTTGCAGCTTGCGCAGCAGCCAGCGCTGCGGGCCTTCCTTTTTCAAGGTATTCAGCCACATGTCGATTTCCTCATCGTTCTCGTCACGCTTGTAGCGGACAAAGACCGTGGCTCCCTCATCTTTATCGATCAGGCGAAATTCCTTTGCTGCCAGCCCAAAGCTGACAGCGAAATCCGGGCCTTGGCTACGAAGGAATCCGCAAATTCCTTTCTCGTCCAGTTCGGCATCCCGATACAAGTTGCGGAAATATTCGGAAAAGCGCTCAACACCCATCGGATCAGCTTCTGGCGGCAACGCACTCCACAAAATTGTCGTCGCGCGTTCCGCCATACGCAGCAGCCCCGGCGGCGCCGGTTTGGGCGGCACGAAGACACGCACTTCGCCCTTGTCCAGCCGCCCCTCGCGGTTGCACCGACCGGCCGCCTGGGCGATGGAATCCAGCCCAGCCAGGGCGCGATAGACGACGGGAAAATCGATATCGACGCCGGCTTCGACCAGTTGAGTGCTGATCACCCGGATCGGCGCCGGGGTTTGCCCGGCGGCCAGCGCCTGCCGCCTGGCCAGCAAGGCCTGCTTGATGTCGGCAATGGTGTCGCTGCGGTGCTGGGCGCACATCAGGCCGGACAAATGCCACAGGCCGGTACGGTCTTCGGCCTTGACCCGCATATAGAGTTCGCGGGCATCGGCGCGGCGGCCGACGACGGCGAGCACGGCATCGTGCCCGGCGATTTGCGGCGCCAGTTGCTCCCAGTTGCCGGGGGTTTTCAGGTCGGTCGGCAGATGGACTTTGACCCGTTCCAGCGCGCCATACAGCCCGGCCACGTCATCGACGATTTCACTGATTTCGCCGGCCGCGAAGCCGCGCAGTTGGCGGGCCTGATCGAAACCGTTGCGGCTTTCCAGTGTTGGCTGGGTGGCGGTGCATAGCACCAGCGTGACGCCGTAGTCCTTGACCAGCAGGCGCAACACGTCGACCACTGGCTGTAGATAGGGCACCGGCAGCAATTGCGCCTCGTCGAGCACGATGACGCTGCCGACCAGGTTGTGCAGCTTGCGGCAGCGCGAGGTGCGGCTGGCGAACAGGCTTTCCAGCAATTGCACGTTGGTCGTGACGATCAGCGGCGCATCCCAGTTTTCGCAGGCCAGACGGGAACGGGCCGTTTCCTGCTTGTCGTCCACCTCGACGTTGCTGTGATGCTCGATGACGTTTTCGTCGCCGAAGATGCTGCGGAAGATGCCCGCTGTCTGCTCGATGATGCTGGTGTAGGGAATGGCGTAGATGATCCGGCGCCTTAGCTTTACCGGTCGATCATCAGTTTTCTCTTGAAGTACGGCATGCCGCAACGCGAAAGCCAGGCTGGACAGGGTTTTCCCGCCGCCAGTCGGTACCGTCAGACTAAACACACCGGGCGGGCATTCGGCCTTGGCGAGGCAGGCCCGCAGCACTTCGGCGCGCTTCAGATTGACCTGGCTCCCGGCCTCGCCACGCTCGGTGACCTCCCGCGCCATCAGCGCCAAACGTTCGGCCAAGCGTTTTTCCAGCTCGCCGATAGGCATGAAACCGTTGCGCGCCTCGGCCTTGCCTTGTGACATGAATCGCTCGGTATCGAGAAAATCGGCATCGACCAGGCAGGAAAACAGCATGCGCACCCACAGCGCGAAACGACCAGGAATGTTGTCTTTCTGATCAGTGCGGATTGCGTTCAGGTCGGGCAAACCAGCGGACGGTTTGAGAATGGCTGCGGGAATCACCACGGCCAGCGCGTCGCGCCCTTCTCGTACCGTATCTTCGCGATTGAAGCGTTCGTGCAGACCGCCGAACCAGTTGTCCAGTCCGGCATGGTGACCGGCGACCAGATAGGCCAGCACGCGCGCCACCACCGGGCCGGAACGTTTGTCCACCTCGGCCAGATATTCCTGCGCCCACAAGGCGCCGGCAGCCGAGTGCGTTTTCTCGGGACCAGCGATGCGGCCTTCGATGTGCGCATCGGGATCGCCACACTGCCGGATGTAACGCTGGAAGCCCTCCCGGTATTTGCCCAGGTCGTGCCAGATGCCGGCCAGCGCCGCCCACGGCGCGGCGCCGAATTCGGCGGCAAAATCGGCAGCCAGTTCAGAAACATCGATCAGGTGATCCTCCAGCCGATGCGCAATCAGGCAGCCGTTATCGTTCCTGATGTGCGCCAGGAAATCGGTGTTTGCAAAATCCCGTTCGTCACTCATCCCCATACCTCCCCACCGCCGCCTTCAACAATCCCACCACTTTCTCTCTCAACCCCGCCGGCCCCACCACCTCGCAATCCGGCCCGTATTTCAGGACGTCCATGATCAACTCCGGATCATTGCTGTACGGCAGGCGCAGCTGGTAGCTGCCGTCATCGAGAAAGCTGCCTTGCTGCTCCGGGTGCCAGTGTTCGGCGGCGACCCAGCGGGCGCGTTCGGGGGTGAAGCGGAGCGTTGCCCATTGCACTTCGGCGCCGAAAAAGATGCCGTAGCCTGCGCCGATCGTGGCGTCGAGTTCGGCTTCGGGAATTTCCTGGGCGATGGCGTCGATGGTTTTGACGGTTTTGATGGCGTCTACCGAGAATCTGCGTAGTTCGTCGCGCAGGTGGCACCATGCCTCCAAATACCAATTCGACCGGTAATGCGTCAGCCGTTGCGGCGAGATTTCGCGTTGGCTGGTGTCGCCGTTGCTGCGAGCGGCGTATTCGATGCTGAGCCGGCGCCGTTCCATGAGGGCGGCGGCGATGTGCTGGAAGTGTTGCGGCGCGTAGTGGCGGGCGGCGGCGCTCAGGATGCGGATGCGGCGGGCGATGTCGTCGGCCGAATCGGTGGCGCTTTCGAGCATGCCGAGCAGGCGCTGGCGCAGCGGGCCGACGTGCTCGGCGAGCAGGCCGCCGGCGTCGAAGGCGGCGAGCAGTTGCTGCATGCTGAGCAGGGCGTGGATTTCGCCGGCCGAGAACCAGACGCCGGGGAGTTCGTAGCGTTCGACGCTTCTGTCGATGCGGTAGGTGCCTGTCGCACGGTCACAGACGATGGGCACCTGCATCCGTTCTTTGAGGTCGCGCAGGTCGCGGTGCAGCGTGGCGCGCGAGACTTCGAGGCGCTGCTGCATGTCGGTAAAAGTCACGCCGCGCCGGGTAAGCAGCATGCGCTCGATGATGCCGAAACGCTCGGATTGAGTCATATCCCGTTCCTATTGAGGTGACGACATCATAACCATATGTTCTATCGCGACCGATTCGACATGCGCATCACCACGGGAAGCACGCGACGAGGAAGCCGATGCCCAGGGCGAAGAAGACGAGTCGGTCAGGGTAGTAGCTGGTTTCCATGAAATGCTCCGCGAATGTGATGGCGCCACTTTGCCACGGCAAAGTCTCACTGAATGAGACTAGAAAGTTTGAGTTGCAACTTTTTGTTTGCCGGCAATCGAATTGGTCGCTCCGGGAAAGCGGGGGCCATGCGCGGGTACTGGATTCCCGCTTTCGCGGGAATGACGTGGGTCGCGTCGTCACCCCCCACTGCTCCATTCCTGAACACCTGTTGAGCAGTTGATCACGCCAGGGTCTGCTCCAGGCTGTGCCGAACGCCCTCTCCGGCAAACCAAGTCTTTGAAAATTGGCCATTTTTTCCGGTTGACCGTGGGAATGGCATGGCTGGCACACGGCATGCACATTAGATGGCACGAGTCACGGCAGGTCATTTCAGGAATCAACCGAATCTGCCGGCTTCGAGTTAGCCCTTAGTTACCCGATTTGCAACTTCTTTCAAGAACACTGGAGACAACCATGATTTATGCAGCTCCCGGCGCCGCTGGTGCCAAGATCGCCTACAAGGCCCAGTACAACAACTTCATCGGCGGCCAGTGGGTCGCCCCGGTCAAGGGTCAGTATTTCGACGTCGTAACCCCGGTCAACGGCAAGGTTTACACCAAGGCCGCCCAGTCGACTGCCGAAGATATCGAACTGGCGCTGGATGCTGCCCATGCTGCTTTCCCGAAGTGGGGCAAGACCGATGCCACCACGCGCTCCAACATTCTGTTGAAGATCGCTGACCGCCTGGAAGCCAACCTCGAGCTGCTGGCTTATGCCGAGACCGTCGATAACGGCAAGCCGATCCGCGAAACGCTGGCGGCCGACATCCCGCTCGCCGTCGACCACTTCCGTTACTTCGCTGGCTGCCTGCGCGCCCAGGAAGGCGGCATTTCGGAAATCGACGAAAACACCATGGCTTACCACATCCATGAGCCACTCGGCGTCGTCGGCCAGATCATCCCCTGGAACTTCCCGATCCTCATGGCGGCCTGGAAGCTGGCCCCGGCCATCGGCGCTGGTAACTGCGTTGTCTTGAAGCCGGCCGAATCGACCCCGATCTCCATCCTGATCCTGGCCGAACTGATCGCCGACATCGTGCCGCCGGGCGTGCTGAACATCGTCAATGGTTTCGGCCGCGACGCCGGCATGCCGCTGGCTACCAGCAAGCGCATCGCCAAGATCGCCTTCACCGGCTCGACCGTCACCGGCCGCGTCATCGCCCAGGCCGCTGCCAACAACCTGATCCCGGCCACGCTGGAACTGGGTGGCAAGTCGCCCAACATCTTCTTCGCCGACGTCATGGACAAGGATGACGGCTTCCTCGACAAGGCCATCGAAGGCATGGTGCTGTTCGCCTTCAACCAGGGCGAAGTGTGTACCTGCCCGAGCCGTGCGCTGATCCAGGAATCGATCTACGACAAGTTCATCGAGCGCGTGCTGGCTCGCGTTGCTGCCATCAAGCAGGGCAGCCCGCTCGACACCGAGACGATGATGGGTGCCCAGGCTTCGCAGGTGCAGATGGACAAGATCCAGAGCTACCTCAAGCTCGGCAAGGAAGAAGGCGCCCAGGTGCTGATCGGTGGCGACCGTGCCCACCTCGGCGGCGACATCGAAGGCGGCTACTACATCCAGCCGACCCTGTTCAAGGGCCACAACAAGATGCGCATCTTCCAGGAAGAAATCTTCGGGCCGGTGCTGGCCGTGACGACTTTCAAGGATGAAGCCGAAGCCCTGCAGATCGCCAACGACACCGTCTATGGCCTTGGTGCCGGCGTCTGGAGCCGTAACGGCAACGTCGCCTACCGCATGGGTCGCGCCATCCAGGCCGGCCGCGTGTGGACCAACTGCTACCACGCCTACCCGGCGCACGCAGCGTTCGGCGGCTACAAGGAATCCGGTATCGGCCGCGAGACCCACAAGGTCATGCTGGACCACTATCAACAGACGAAGAACCTGCTTGTCAGCTACGCTGAACAAAAGCTGGGCTTCTTCTAATCAGAGCATCTCCTCCACTGGCCGCACAGTTTTGCGGGCAACTCTTTGGGGGCGGGCAACCGCCCCCCTTTTTTGGGAGAAAAACATGGTCGACCGCGTCATCGCCACCCCGGCAACGCTTGAGCTCATCGCGCTCCTGAAACAGCAATACGGCCAGCAATTGATGTTCCACCAGTCCGGCGGCTGCTGCGACAACAGCGCCCCCAACTGCTACCTGCCGACCGACCTGACCGTGGGCGCCTACGACGTGCATCTCGGCGATATCGGCGGCGTCCCGTTCTACATCAGCACCTCGCAGTACGAGTACTGGAAGCACACCCAACTGATCATCGACGTCGTCTCCGGATCGGGCGGCAATTTCTCGCTCGAAAGCAACACCGGCATGGCTTTCCACACCCGTTCGCGGCTGTTCACCGATGCCGAATGGGCTGAATTGCAGGCGGCCGGCCTCGTTTAATCCAAGGAACCATTCACATGAACAAGCAACTGAGCACCACCCTGCTGCCCCTGGTCGCAGCCGCCCTCTTTGTCGCCCACGCACCGGCCAAGGCTGCCGATGGCGAAGCCGCCGTCAAGAAAGCCCGTTGCGTCGCCTGCCACGCCGTCGACCAGAAGCGCGTCGGCCCGGCCTACAAGGACGTCGCCGCCAAATACAAGGGTGACGCCAAGGCGCCCGAAGTCCTGTTCGAGAAAGTCCGCCACGGCGGCTCCGGCAACTGGGGCACGGTCCCGATGATCCCCCACCCGGCCGACAAGATCAGCGACGAGAACCTGCACGCCGCGATCCAGTGGATCCTCTCGCTGCACTGAGCTTTCGCTCACCCTGCTTGCCGCTGTAGGGCGCCGGGCCGGCCATCAGGCCGGCCGAGCGCCCGGCTGGCCGTTTCCCACGGTCAACCGGAAATAAAGGCCAAAATCAAAATCGACAGGCGGCGCACCGGGCCGCAGATTGCCCGGCCTGAACGGGCCAGTCCTTGGTAAAATTGACCGCTTTTTCTGGCGAAAGAAGCGGAGAGCAAGATGAGCACCCTAACCACAGGCGATCGAGTGTTACACCCCAACCAGCAGGAATGGGGTCTCGGCAAGGTGCTCAGCGCAACGCCCGACAATCTCGATGTATTTTTTGTCGGCGCCGGCCGCAAGCGCCTTTCACGTTCCTTCATCAAACTCGAGAAAGCCGAAGGCGCGGCCTCGAAACACCGCCTCCTCGACAACCTCATCGTCGCCTCCGAGATGGTCAGCGACGATTATGTGACGATCCCCATGGCGATTGACCGCTTCATGGAGAAATACCCGAACGGTTTCGAGGACGCCGATTTCATCAAGAGCGCGCGCGAAACCAATCTGCGCGGCCAGAAGATGTGCGCCCAGTTGCTGAGCCAGGAGGAGCTGTCGCGGCTCATCAGCGAAGGCAGTTTCGACGCCGTCTGCGACCGTGCCCGGCATGTCGAAACCAGCGCCAACCTGCTGACCAAGAGCGAGCGCAAGGTGCTGCACGAAGCCATTGAGCTGCCCGCCTGCCAAAAGCTGTTCTCGCTGGCCCTGGCCGAGTTGCTCTATGGAACCGAAGCCGAGGAAGCACGCTTCAAGCACTTCCTGCGCACGCTTGGCATCCTCGAACTGAACAAATGGCCATTTGCGACGCTGTTCAGCTTCCTCCGTCACCCGCAGCAATCCGCCTACATCAAGCCGAGCGCCATCCAGAATGCCGCCAAGGCGCTGTGCTGGCGCATCAATTACAAACCCGAGCCGAACTGGAAGACCTACGATGCGGTTACCCGGCTCTACAGCTACGTCCGCACCAACCTGCTCGAAGAAGGCCTGATGCCGCGCGACCTGGTCGACGTGCAAGCCTTCATCTGGTCCGTCGCCCAGAAATAATCCCCGAATTCAAAAAGGAAAATCATGAACGCCCAAGCCCTGGCCGAAAAACTCAACAAGCTCGGATTCACGCCCGTCGCCCTGAGCGAACCATCGAAACGCGTCGACGGGATGATCGTCTTTACCAAGGGCGTGCATATTCAGGTGCCGCTGCATGGCGACGAACCCAACGTCGTCCTTGAAAGCGACGACGGCAATCTGGAGTTTTACGACGCCCAGGGCAAGATCGAGGATCTGATCGCCGATTTGAAGGCCGCCCTGCAGAACGAACAGGCCATGCTGTCGCGCTGAAGCCGGCCGGAAAAGATGAAACGGCGGGCGCCTCAGCGCGGCGCCCAGCCGCCGCAAACCGGAAAGACCTGGCCGACAAAGCAATTGGCCGCGTCGCTGCACAGATAGGCGGCAAACTCGGCATCCTCCTCGGCGCTGACCAGCCGCCCGAGCGGCACCTCGCGCTTGAGGCGCTCCTGAAAACGCGGGTCGGCCTGAACTTCGGGCGGAAAGTAGGTCGGGTTCTCGACGAAGTTCTGGGCGATGGCATTGACCTGGACATTGTGCGGCGCGACCTCGACGCCGACGGCCTGCACGTAGGCCAGCTGGGCGCCGCGCGCCGCACTGTAGGTCGACCGCCCCTTCATGCCGCGCAGGGCGGAAGCGCTGCCCATGACCAGGATCTTGCCCGAACGGCGGGCGATCATCGCCGGCAACACGGCCCGGAACAGCCGCGCCAGCGGATCAACGAGCACACCGAAAACGTCGTTCCACTCCGCTTCCGAAACCTCGGCCACCGCCGTTCCGGGGGCCGGAATGGCCAG
>JAQTXC010000027.1:0-24825 GCA_028689015.1 Dechloromonas sp.
AATACGAGCCACCAGCAAAAAGATTTCCAGAGCGCGTCGACCGCAAATACCAGTCATTTACGGTTTGTCGAGCCAAAACAAGGCGGTGACCGTCTTTGCATCAGTGATCTCACCCTGCCAGACTGCGGTGCGGGCTGCTGCGGGGCTCAGTTCCACCACCTCGAGAAACTCATTGTGATCGAGTATCTGCCCCCCGGCAGGATGCAAACCTCTCGCCGCGAAGATTTCAATGCGCTCATCCGAATAACCGATGCAGGGGTGCATTACCCCGAGATACTCCCATTCGCTCGCCTCATAGCCCGTTTCCTCCCGCAGTTCGCGACGGGCTGTATCCAGGATGGCTTCACCGGGATCAATTTTGCCGGCTGGCAATTCGATAAAAACCCGATGCAAGGGATAGCGAAACTGCCGTTCGAACAACAAATTGCCATTCGGTAAAATCGCCAGAATGACGACGGCGCCGGGATGAACAATGTATTCCCGGATTGAGGTCTGATCATTGGGCAGACGAACCGTATCGCGTCGAACATCCAGCAAAGCACCCTTGAAAACTTGTTCTGATTTAATTTCTGTTTCGACCAGATGTGTATCGCGCAACATCGCCGACTCCAAAGAAAACGCCCCGACCAGCGGGGCGTTAAAACAAACTAAACAAATGTCGAATTACAGCGAACGCAGCAGGGCGTAGGCACACAAGGACATGATGAATTGCGGAAAGATGCCAAGCACGGCAATCGCCACGCCATTGGCCGAAATCAGCAAACGCATATCAAGCGGCGCAGTCAGCGGGCTTTCATCGGTCGGCGCGTCAAAATACATCAGCTTGACGACCCGCAGGTAGTAGAAGGCACCAATCAGCGAGAAGATGACAGCCACGATCGCCAGCCAGATTTGGCCGGAAGCCACCACAGCCTGCAGCACTGAGAACTTGGCGAAGAAACCGATGAAGAAAGGCACGCCGGCCATCGAGAACATGATCATCAGCATCACGCCGGCAAACCAAGGGCTGCGCTTGTTCAGGCCCTTGAAGTCATCCAGGTTGTCAGCTTCGAACCCGGCACGCGCCATCAGCAGGATCATCCCGAAGGCACCGGCTGTCATCAGTACGTAGGCAATGACATAGAACATTGCCGAGCTATAGGCATTCAGCGCGTAGCGTGCATCGCCACTAACCACGCCGGTGGTGATACCCAGCAGCATGAAGCCCATATGAGAAATGGCGGAATACGCCAGCATGCGCTTCAGGTTGGTTTGGGCGATGGCCGCTAGGTTACCGATAGCCATCGACAGCACGGACAGAATAATCAGCATGGCCTGCCAATCCTGAGCCATCGTGATCAGCCCCCCCACCAGCAGGCGCATGACAATGGCAAAAGCAGCCAGTTTGGGTGCAGAGCCAATCAACAGCGTGACCGCAGTCGGCGCACCGTGATAAACGTCCGGAATCCACATATGGAAAGGCACAACGCCCAATTTGAATGCCAGACCAGAGACCAGGAAAACCAGGCCAAACACCAGAACCGTCTTGTTCACGTCGCCGCCATACAGACGTTCAGCGATCTGGGTAATTTCCAGGGTCCCGGTCGCACCGTAGATCATCGACATCCCGTACAACAACATGCCCGAAGCCAGGGCCCCCAGGACGAAGTATTTCATCGCGGCCTCGGTCGATGCCAGTGAATCGCGATTCATCGCCACCATCGCGTACAGCGACAGGGAGAGCAATTCGAGGCCGATATAAATCGTCACGAAATTGTTGGCCGAAATCATCACCATCATGCCCAGCGTGGCAAACAACGCCAGCACGTAATACTCACCCTTGTTCATCGCCGCCCGGTCGAGCACATAGCCGCGTGAATAGAAGAGAACCACGATCATGGTCATGTAGACAAAAATCTTGAGCAAATCAGCCATCACGTCATCGACGAACATGTGACTGAAGGTATAGGTCACTTCCTGGCTGCTGGTATAGACCTGGATGATCGCGCAACCAATCAATGCCAACTGGGCCAAAACAAAAGTCAGTGTGCGACGGCTGTCCTTGACGGTCAGGTCGATCATCAAGATGGCCAGTGCCATGCCGGCCAGGAAAAGTTCTGGGGCGGCAGGCAGGAGATCGGGGACTACGAAATTGTCGAACATGTCGGCTACCGTTTATTGAATCTTGCTGATGGCGACGTGACGCAGCAGGTCATTGACCGATGCGTGCATGACTTGAGTAAAAGGCTCTGGATAGAGACCCATCCACAAGGTACAGATGGCCAGAACACCGAGAATCGCAAACTCACGACCGTTGATGTCGCTCAGTTCGGCAACGTGCTTGTTGGCCACATCACCGAAAATCACGCGCTTGTACATCCACAGGGTGTAGGCAGCACCAACAATCAAGGAGGTAGCGGCGGCAAAAGCGACCCAGAAATTGAATTTAACAGCGGCCAGGATAACCATGAACTCACCCACAAAACCGGAAGTCGCTGGAAGACCCGCGTTGGCCATCGAGAACAGCATGAATAGAGCGGCAAACTTGGGCATGGTATTCACCACACCACCGTAATCAGCAATTTGACGACTATGGACGCGGTCATACATGACGCCAATACAGAAAAACATTGCACCGGAGACAAACCCGTGTGAAATCATCTGCACCAAGGCACCTTCAATACCCAGCGCACTGAACATGAAGAATCCCAGGGTGACAAAACCCATGTGGGCAATTGACGAATAGGCAACCAGCTTTTTCATGTCGGCCTGAACGAGGGCGACGAAGCCGATATAGACCACAGCGATCAGCGACAGCGCCACCACCAGGCTAGACAACTCGTGGGCCGCATCCGGCACGATGGGTAGCGAGAAGCGCAGGAATCCATAGGCACCAAGCTTCAGGCCAATCGCCGCCAGCACGATGGAACCCCCAGTGGGTGCCTCGACGTGTGCATCCGGCAACCAGGTGTGGACCGGCCACATCGGCACCTTAACGGCAAAGGCAATCAGGAAGGCAAGGAAAATCCAGATCTGTGCCCCCAGGTCTATTGGCAATTTGTGCCATTCGAGGATGGAAAAACTACCATTGGACTGGAAGAACAGATACATCTGGGCAACTAGGAACAGCAGAGAGCCGAACAGCGTGTAAAGGAAGAATTTGAATGCGGCATAAACGCGGTTCGGCCCCCCCCATACACCGATGATCAGGTAGAGCGGGATCAGCGAGGCTTCGAAGAAGACGTAGAACAGAATACCGTCCAGAGAGGTGAAGATCCCGTTCATCAGACCGGACATGATCAGGAAGGCAGCATTGTATTGGGCCACCTTGTTTTCGATCACTTCCCAGCCAGCTGCCACAACAATGATGGTAATGAAAGCGTTCAGGATGACGAAGAGCATCGAGATGCCATCAACCCCCAAGTGGTAGTTGATATTGAAGCGAGGAATCCAACCACTCAGTTCAACGAACTGCATCCCACCGTTGGCCGGATCAAAACCGGTCCAGAGTGGAATGGTGATCAGAAAACCAGTGATAGCACCAAGCAGCGCCAATGTCCGCGCCATGGGCGCGTTGCGGTCATTGCCAGTGGCCAGCACCAGGAATCCGACCACGATCGGAATCCAGATTGCGAGAGATAGCAGCGGGTAATTCGACATGTTATTCCTTGCTGTTCTGCGAGCTATTCAGGCTAGGCGCGATTGATCCACAGTGTCATCAACACAAATAGGCCGATGATCATCGTGAATGCGTAGTGATAAACAAAACCAGTCTGGAACAGGCGGCTGATCGATGCCACCCAGCCAACCAGCTTGGCCGAACCGTTGACCATGATGCCGTCGATGACTGCCTGGTCACCACCTCGCCAGAAGGCTGTGCCCAGAACACGGGCACCACCGGCGAGTACAAATTCATTGATTTTGTCAAAGTAGTAATTGTTCTCGAGCAAGGTGTTGACCGCAGAAAAACGACGCTGGATCGCAGCTGGAATATCTGGCCGCTTCATGTAGAAGAACCAGGACAGCACGACGCCGGACAATGCGAGAAAGAAAGGCAGCGTGGTGAGGGCATGAACCCCCATGGCTGCGGCGCCATGGAAATGATGCGCTAACTGTTCCATCGCAGGATGCGCATGGTGGTCGATGAAAATGACGTTCTTGAAATAGTCGCCAAAGACCATCGGTTCAATGGCGATGTAACCAATCACCACCGACGGAATCGCCAACAGAACCAGCGGCAGCGTAACGACCCAGGGGGTTTCGTGCGGTTTCTGGCCAGGAGCCAAGCCATGATGATGGTCGTGTGCCGCTTCCTCATCGTCATGATCACCATCATGCTCGTGATGATGTGCGTCATCAGCCTTGCCGAAGCGCTCTTCACCGTGGAACACGAGGAAATACATGCGGAAGGAGTAAAAGGCAGTAACGAACACACCGGCCATGACAGCAAAATAAGCAAAACCTGAACCCGGGATCGTCGACAGTGCGACGGCCTCGATGATCGAGTCCTTGGAGTAGAAGCCGGCCAGGAACGGCGTGCCAATCAATGCCAAGGAGCCAATCAGCGAGGTGATCCAGGTAATCGGCATGTACTTGCGTAGACCGCCCATGTTGCGAATGTCCTGATCGTGGTGCATGCCGATGATCACCGAACCCGCAGCAAGGAAGAGCAGTGCCTTGAAGAAAGCATGGGTCATCAAGTGGAAGATGGCAACCGAATAGGCTGAAGCACCCAGGGCGACGGTCATGTAACCGAGTTGCGACAGGGTCGAGTAGGCGACAACACGCTTGATATCGTTCTGGATGATGCCAAGGAAACCCATGAACAGCGCGGTAATGGCACCGATGACGATCACGAAAGAGAGTGCCGTAGTCGACAGTTCGAACAGCGGCGACATGCGCGACACCATGAAGATGCCGGCAGTCACCATCGTTGCCGCGTGGATCAGCGCCGAGATCGGGGTCGGGCCTTCCATTGAATCGGGCAGCCAGACATGCAACGGCACCTGCGCCGACTTGCCCATGGCACCAATAAACAGGCAGATACAGGTCACGGTCATCAACGACCACTGGGCATCACCCCAGATGTTGATCGTTACATTCGCCAGATCTGGCGCTTGCTTGAAGACCGTCGCGTAATCGAGCGATCCAAAGTGGGCCAGAACCAGACCGATGCCGAGAATGAAACCGAAATCGCCGACTCGATTGACCAAGAAGGCTTTCATATTGGCGAAGATTGCCGTCGGCCGGGTGTACCAGAAGCCGATCAGCAGGTAGGAGACCAAGCCGACCGCCTCCCAGCCGAAGAAGAGCTGCATGAAGTTGTTGGCCATCACCAACATCAGCATGGAGAAGGTAAACAAGGATATATAGCTGAAGAAACGGTTGTAACCCGGGTCTTCCTGCATGTAGCCAATGGTGTAGATATGGACCATCAGCGACACGAAGGTGACAACCAGCATCATGGTCGCGGTCAATGTATCGATCAGGAAGCCGACCTCAAAGGTGTAGTCGCCACTGGTCATCCAGGTATAGACCGTACCGTTGAAAGTATTGCCGGCCAGGACATCCTGAAAAATCAGCAGCGAAGCCACAAAGGCGGTCGCAACGCCGGCTATGGTCGCGGTATGCGCCAACCAGCGCGGAATGACACGACAAAACAAGCCGGCAATGATGGCGCCGACGAGCGGCGCAAGCGGTACCAGCAGATAGAGTTTTTGCATTTCCATGATTAACCCTTCAGGCTGCCTAGGTCATCCACATGGATGCTCTTGAGGTTACGGAACAGCACGATCAGGATGGCCAGACCAATCGCAGCTTCAGCCGCTGCAACAGTTAGGATGAAGAACACGAACACCTGACCGGACAGATCATTCAGGTAGTGCGAAAAGGCCACGAAATTCATGTTGACCGCGAGCAGCATCAATTCGATGGCCATCAACAGAACAATCAAGTTCTTCCGGTTCAGGAAGATCCCGACCACGCTGATGGCGAACAGAATCGCGCCCAGAATCAAGAAATGAGAAAGAGTGAGTGTAAGCATGATCTTCCCGGGGTTCAGTCTTTTTCAACCGGCATCTGCAGGACACGGATGCGATCCTTGGCCTGGACGAAAACCTGTTGATTCGGATTGGTGTTCTTGGACTTCTTCGGCCCCCGATAGGTCAACACGATGGCAGCAATCATGCCGACCAGCAGGATGATCGATGCCAGTTCGAAGGGATAAACATATTCACTGAACATCAAGGCACCAATTTCCTTGGTGTTCGAAACTCCCGCCGGGACCATGGCGTCAGCAGCCGGCACCTGGAAATACTTGCTGCCCAGAACCAGACCCATTTCCATAACCATTAACACGCCCAGCACGGCACCGAGTGGCAGATAGTTCCAGAATCCTTGGCGCATGCGATCAAGATTGATATCGAGCATCATGACCACGAACAGGAAGAGCACCATGACCGCGCCAACGTAAACCAGAATGATCGCGATAGCCAGAAACTCTGCCTGCAGCAACGCCCAGATCCCGCCACAGGTAAAGAAGGCGAGAATTAGGTGCAGCGCAGCATGGACCGGATTGCGCGCAGTGATAACCCGCATGGCAGCGAAAATGAGTATCGCTGACAGGAAGAAGAAAACAGCAGTTTGAAAATCCATCACGGGCACCTGTTATCGGTAAGGCGCGTCGAGCGCGCGGTCTTCGGCAATCTGCGTTTCGTAACGATCGCCATTGGCCAGCAGCATGTGCTTGGTGTAGTACAGATCACCGCGCTTCTCACCGTGGTACTCGAAGATCCGCGTCTCAACGATGGCATCAACCGGGCAGGCTTCTTCGCAGAAGCCACAGAAGATGCACTTGGTCAGATCGATGTCATAGCGCGTTGTCCGGCGCGATCCATCATCACGCGGCTCAGCCTCGATGGTGATGGCCAGTGCCGGACAAACAGCCTCGCACAGCTTACAGGCGATACAACGCTCTTCGCCATTCGGATAGCGGCGCAAGGCATGCAGGCCGCGGAAACGGAAACTTTGCGGCGTCTTTTCTTCGGGATACTGGACGGTGATCTTGCGCGCAAAAAAATAACGCCCGGTCACCGACATCCCCTTCAACAATTCCTTGAGGAAGAGACTATTGAAGACTTCCTTCATCGAACCCATGCTTCTCTCCTCACTTCCAGATATTCAGCGGCGACAACATCCAGAGGCCGACCACAACAAGCCAGATCATGCAGATCGGCAGGAAGACCTTCCAGCCCAGACGCATCAACTGGTCATAGCGATAGCGTGGGAAGGTGGCACGGAACCACAGGAAGAGGAACAGGACGAAAGCCATCTTGGCGAACAACCAGAGGATGCCATCCGGCAAGAAACCCACTGGCGACAGCCAGCCACCCAAAAACAACAGCGAAGTCAGGGCTGCGACCAGAATCATGTTGGCGTATTCGGCCAGGAAGAACAACGCGAAAGCCATGCCGGAGTATTCGACATGGAAACCGGCCACGATTTCAGATTCGCCTTCAGCGAGGTCAAACGGTGCTCGGTTCAATTCAGCGGTACCGGAAATCAGGTAAACAATGAACATCGGCAGCAGGGGCAGCCAGTTCCAGGACAAAACCCCCAGTCCCATATCGGCAAAACGTCCCGTATTTTGACCCTGAACGATCTCCACCAGATTCAGACTATTAGAGATCATCAAGACGCAAATCAACGAAAACCCCATGGCGATTTCGTAGGAGACCATTTGTGCCGAAGAGCGCATCGCACCCAGAAAGGCGTACTTGGAGTTGGATGCCCAGCCTGACAAAATAATGCCGTACACACCCATCGAGGTGATGGCCATGATGTAAAGCAGGCTGGCATCGATATTGGCAACGACCAGATTTTCGTTGAACGGAATCACTGCCCAAGCCGCCAGGGCCGGTGCAATGGCCAGCATCGGAGCAATGATAAAAATGCCCTTATTGGCGCCGCTCGGAACGATGATTTCCTTGAGCAGGAGTTTCAAGCCATCAGCAATCGGCTGAATCAAGCCCCAAGGGCCTACCCGGTTTGGGCCAATACGAACCTGCATGTAGCCAATCACCTTGCGCTCGGCCCAGGTCAGATAAGCCACGCTCAGCATCAGCGGAGCTACAATCAGGACGATTTTCAGTAAGGTCCAGACCGCCGGCCAGGCTCCCCCGAATATCCCGCTACCAAAATTGATCAGTGCGTCCATTTATGCACGCTCCACAGAAATTTCGCCGAACATATCGCCCAGCATCGCCGTTGTCGGATGCGCCGCAGCAATCCGGACACAGCCCGCCGGCACTCGTTCGTCAAGTTCAACTGTCAGCTGCGCCACGACACCACCCTGTGTAACGCGGGCTGGCTCACCAGCAATCAGCCCCAATTCGGTCAACGTCGCAGTGCCAACCCGCAGGCGTGGCGCCCGGCCATCCACTGTCTGCGCCAATGCGGGAGAGCGACGCGCCATCGGATCGGCAAAATGAATGGGCACATCAGCAATCCGCTGCAGCGGGGTTTGTGACACGACAGGCAAAGCCAGAACAACATCGTTCAAGCCGTTATCGAGACCGCTAACAAACTCGACGCCGCATCCCAAAGCCTCATCGCGGACAGCTTCACTGGACTGCTGGTCAAAGCCGTCAAGATTCAAGACGTTGCCAAGGACACGCAGCACCTTCCAGGCTGGTCGCGTATCGCCACGAGGCTTGACGACACCGCTAAAGGACTGCACGCGACCCTCGATATTGACAAAGGTGCCAGATGTCTCGGTATATGGGGAGACGGGCAGGATCACATCGGCGTACTCGAGTGCCGGCGCATACTTGAATGCGGACATGCTAACGACCATCGAAGCCGACTTGAGTGCGTCGAGCGCAAGTTGGGGATTCGCACAATCCAGCTCCGGTTCAAGCCCCAGAAGAACATAGGCCTTGCGTGGCTGCTCGAACATCTGGCGAGCATTGGCGCCATTCGGGAGGGCCCAAGCGGCATGTGCGCCAACCGTATTCCCCGACTCTCCCAAGAACCCCAGCGTAGCCCCCGTCAGACGGGCGAGCTCGATGGCCAAGGCATGAATCTGCGTTGCATCCGCCGATTGTGTCGCAACATTACCTAGGAAAACTGCCCGCTTCTCACCTTGCAACAGACTATCGGCAATTTTTCGACTGGTCTCGCAGGTGGTAACTCCCGCCAAGGCCGGAACAACAACCCCCTTGGCATCAGATGCTGCCCTGACTACAGCCGCCAGTGCAAAGACCAACTCGGAGGGCTTGACCGTCTTTTGGGCATGCAACTTGATCAGCTGATCATCTGCGGTCACCGACAACAGGCTGACCTGCGTATATTTCTTTGCCGCCTGGCGCAGTCGCTGAGCAATCAGCGGATGATCCTTGCGCAGAAAAGAACCGACGACCAAAGCACCATCAAGATCCTGAATTTCTGCCAGCTTAAGGCCCAGCCACGGCGTACCAGCACGCTTAAAATCAGTGCCAAAGTCACGCTGCCGAACCCTGAAATCAACATTCCCGCTACCGAGGCCTTTCATAACCTTGCCAAGCAGATACAACTCCTCGACCGTTGCCTGCTGCGAGGCGAGCGCGGCAATTGCATCGCCGCCCTGCTCGCGCGCAATGTCTTTCAAGCCATGAGCGACATAATCAAGTGCGACATTCCATGCCACTTCACGCCATTCACCGCCTTGCTTGACCATTGGTTTAGTCAAACGCTCATCAGAACTCAGTGCCTGGTAGGCGAAGCGCTCTTTATCGGAAATCCAGCATTCGTTAACCGCTTCATTTTCTCGTGGCAGGACACGCATCACATTGTCGTGCTTAACCTGAACCACCAGATTGGCACCTACCGAATCATGCGGACTGATCGACTTACGACGCTGCAACTCCCAGGAACGGGCGGTATATCGAAAAGGTTTCGAGGTCAGCGCACCGACCGGGCAGAGGTCGATCATATTGCCCGACAATTCGGAGTCGACCGTACGACCTACGAAAGTCATGATCTCGGAATGCATGTTACGGTTCGCCATGCCCAGTTCCATGACCCCAGCCACTTCTTGGCCAAAGCGAACACAGCGCGTGCAATGAATGCAGCGACTCATTTCTTCCATCGAAATCAGTGGACCGACATTTTTATGGAAAACAACATGCTTTTCTTCGGTATACCGACTCTTCATCGGCCCATAACCAACCGACATATCCTGCAATTGACACTCACCGCCCTGGTCGCAAATCGGGCAATCCAGCGGGTGATTGATCAGCAGGAATTCCATCACACCCTTCTGTGCTTTGACGGCCAGTTCGGAATGAGTGAACACCTTCATGCCATTGGTCACCGGTGTTGCACAAGCCGGCAAGGGCTTGGGTGCCTTTTCGACCTGCACCAGACACATCCGGCAGTTAGCGGCGATCGAGAGTTTTTTGTGGTAGCAAAAATGAGGAATATAAACCCCCATCTGCTGCGCGGCATCCATCACCGTGCTGCCATCAGGCACTTGAGCCTTTTTGCCGTCGATTTCGATTTCTAGCATGTCGCTACCTTGTAGCCAGTTCTATCGTGATTCACGCCGACCTGATCAGGCCGGAATCTTGTGGAAGCCGCTGCCCGCCCATTGCACATCCTTGGGCACCAAGCATGACTTGTGTTCGATGTGATGCTCAAACTCACTGCGAAAATGTTTGAGAAAGCTCTGCACCGGAAAAGCTGCAGCATCACCCAGCGCACAGATGGTGCGACCTGCGATGTTGCCCAGAACACTGTTCAGCAGGTCAAGATCTTCAGGCTTGCCCTGGCCGTTTTCGATGCGATGAACCACACGGTACATCCAGGCTGTTCCCTCACGGCAAGGCGTACACTGGCCGCAAGACTCTTCATGATAGAAGAAGGACAAACGCTCTAGCGCCTTGACCATGCAAACGGTTTCGTCCATGACGATGACAGCCCCGGAACCCAACATCGAACCACCCTTGCTGATCGAGTCGTAATCCATGGTGCAATCCATGATGACATCAGCCGGCATAACAGGGGCAGATGAGCCGCCAGGGATGACCGCCTTCAACTTGCGGCCGCCACGCATCCCACCGCACATCTCCAGCAGGGTGGCAAAGGAGGTACCCAGCGGTATTTCATAATTGCCGGGGCGATTCACATGCCCGGACACCGAGAAAAGCTTGGTGCCCCCATTATTCGGCTTGCCCAGATTGAGGAAAGCTTCACCGCCCATCCCCAGAATGAATGGAATGGAGGCAAAGGTTTCGGTGTTGTTAATTGTGGTCGGCTTGCCGTATAGACCAAAAGAAGCCGGGAAAGGCGGTTTGAAACGCGGCTGCCCTTTCTTCCCTTCGATCGACTCGAGCAATGCCGTTTCTTCACCACAGATATAGGCGCCATAACCATGGTGGGCAAAAAGCTCGAAATTAAAGCCAGAATTGAGAATATTCTGTCCGATTAACCCTGCAGCACGGGCCTCACCCAAGGCCTCTTCGAAACGTTGGTATTCCAGCCAGACTTCACCGTGCACATAGTTATAGCCTCGGTTGGCGCCCATCGCATAGGCCGCGATGGCCATGCCTTCGATCACAGCATGCGGGTTATAGCGCATGATGTCGCGATCCTTGAAAGTCCCTGGCTCACCTTCGTCCGTATTGCAGACAACGTATTTGTCACCAGGAAAAGAGCGCGGCATGAAAGACCACTTCAGGCCAGTCGGGAAACCGGCACCACCACGGCCACGCAGCACCGACTGCTTGACTTCGCTAATGACCTCTTCCTGGGAAATCTTGTTCTCAAGGATTCGCCGCAACTGGGCATAGCCCCCACGCGCCACATAATCCTGATAGTGCCAGCTATCGTCACCCTGCAGCCCCGCCATCAGGACAGGACTAATCGCCCCAAGCATCGCCATTATTTGCACTCCTCGATGAGCTTGTCGATCTGTTCCGGATGCATGTGGCTGCACATGGTGCGGTTATTGACGATGAACACAGGGGCATCGCCGCAAGCACCCATGCATTCACCCTCTTTCAGGGTAAATTTGCCATCGGCCGTCGTTTCGCCGTAGCCGATACCGAGCTTGCGCTGCAGGTACTCGCCTGCATGGTAACCACCTGATAAGGCACACGGCAAATTGGTGCAGACCGTGATCTTGTACTGACCCAGTGGCTTCAAGTCATACATATTGTAGAAAGAGGCCACCTCGTAGGCCGCGATCGGCGGCATACCCAAATAGTTGGCCACATATTCGATCGCCTCGGCAGGCAACCAGCCTTTTTCTTCCTGCGCGTGGGCGAGGCAGGCCATCACAGCCGACTGCGCCTGGTCAGCCGGATACTTGGCAACCTCGCGAGCAAATTTGGTCAGGGTTTCAGCGGAAAACATCAGCGGTCAATCTCACCAAAAACAATATCTTGGGAACCAATAATGGTGACGACGTCAGCGATCATATGACCACGCGCCATTTCATCAATACCAGCCAGATGGACATAACCCGGCGCCCGAATCTTCATTCGGTACGGCTTGTTAGCACCATCCGAAACGAAATAAATACCAAACTCGCCTTTCGGGTGCTCAACAGCCGCATAGGCTTCGCCCGGCGGAACATGAATCCCCTCGGTGAAGAGCTTGAAATGATGAATCAGCTCCTCCATGTTGGATTTCATATCTTCGCGTGCCGGCGGTGCCACCTTGTTATTCTCGGTAATCACCGGCCCGGGATTTTTGCGCAGCCAATCGATGCATTGCTTGACGATGCGATTCGACTGCAACATTTCTTCCATACGCACCAGATAGCGATCATAGCTATCGCCGTTGACTCCAACCGGTACATCAAAATCAACTTGACCATAGGCCGCATAGGGCTGTTTCTTGCGCAGATCCCAAGCGATACCAGAGCCACGCAGCATGGCGCCACTAAATCCCATCTGCAGCGCCCGTTCCGGTGTAACCACGCCAACGTTCACCAAACGTTGCTTCCAGATGCGATTATCAGTCAGGAGCGTGTGGTACTCCGCATGATACTTTGGGAAACGATCACAGAAGTTCTCAAGAAAATCGAGTAACGAACCACTGCGATTGTCATTCAATTCGCGCGCCTTGCTGGCGCTGGTCCACGTCGATTCCTTGTACTGCGGCATCCGATCCGGCAAATCGCGGTAAACGCCACCCGGACGATAATATGCCGCATGCATTCTCGCCCCGGAGACCGCCTCATAGGCATCCATCAGATCTTCGCGCTCGCGGAAGGTATATAGCGCCATGGTCATGGCACCAACGTCCAGTGCGTGACAACCAATCCACAACAGGTGATTAAGGATGCGTGTCACTTCATCGAACATCGTCCGAATATACTTACCGCGCTCCGGCACCTCGATACCTAGCAGCTTTTCGGTTGCCAGACAGTAGGCATGCTCGTTACACATCATCGACACGTAGTCGAGACGATCCATATACGGAACCGATTGAACCCAGGTGCGGGTTTCAGCCAGCTTTTCAGTCGCCCGGTGCAGCAAGCCAATGTGCGGATCGGCGCGCTGAACCACTTCACCATCAAGTTCCAACACCAACCGCAGCACACCGTGCGCTGCAGGGTGCTGCGGACCGAAGTTCAGTGTGAAATTTCGGATATCAGCCATGTGCCGCGTCCCCGTAGGTATCTTCGCGCACGATGCGCGGGGTATTTTCTCTGGGCTCAATGGTTACCGGTTGGTACACCACGCGCCCCTGATCCGGGTCATAGCGCATCTCGACATGACCAGAAATCGGAAAATCTTTGCGGAACGGATGACCAATAAAACCGTAGTCAGTCAAAATACGCCGCAAGTCATCGTGTCCGACAAAAGCGATGCCATAAAGATCGAACGCTTCTCGCTCGAACCAATTGGCAACATACCAGACACCAGTCACTGTACCAACCGCCGGGAACTCGTCATCATCGGCAAAGACGCGGACCCGCAAACGGCAATTTTTGGCGATGGAGAGCAGGTGAAGAACCACGGCGAAGCGCTTACCCTTCCAGACACCATCACCGTAGGTGGAATAATCCACACCACACAAATCGATCAATTCCTCGAAGGCAAACTCCGCTTCGTCGCGCAGCGCCGTCACCACATCAAGGTAATCAGCCGCAAACACCTCGATCGTCAATTCACCGAGGTTCAACTTGGCAGACCGAAGACGACCCCCGAAGTGTGACTGAAGTTTTTCGGACAGCAATTCCAGCTTGGCAGACATATGCAATCAGCCTTTGCAGTTAACGAGCAATGGTGTTGGTACGACGTATCTTGTTCTGCAACTGGATAATGCCGTACAGCAAAGCTTCCGCTGTCGGGGGGCACCCAGGAACATAGATATCGACTGGAACGATGCGATCACAACCGCGAACCACCGAATAGGAATAGTGGTAATAACCACCCCCATTGGCGCACGACCCCATGGATATCACCCACCGCGGCTCAGCCATCTGGTCATACACCTTGCGTAGCGCCGGTGCCATCTTGTTGGTCAGCGTTCCAGCGACGATCATCACATCCGACTGCCGAGGGCTTGGTCGAAACACTACCCCAAAGCGATCAAGATCGTAGCGCGAGCACCCTGCGTGAATCATTTCCACCGCACAACAGGCCAAACCAAAAGTCATTGGCCACATCGAACCGGTGCGCATGTAGTTAATCAGCTTATCGGCCGTCGTGGTGACAAAGCCTTCCTGAAGAATTCCTTCAATCGCCACGGCAGCTCACTCCCATTCCAGCGCGCCCTTGGCCCAGGCGTAGATGTAGCCAATAACCAGGATTGCGACAAAAACCAGCATCTCGACAAAACCGAAGATCTTGATCGACTCAGTGGCTACGATGTCCTTGAAGATTGTCGCCCAAGGGAACAGGAAAGCAATTTCGAGATCGAAGAGAATGAAGAGAATGGCTATTAGGTAATAGCGCACATCGAACTTCATTCGCGCATCCTCGAATGCCTCGAAGCCGCACTCGTAAGGGGAGAGCTTTTCTGAATCCGGCCGTTGCGGGGCAAGGAGAAAGCCCATTGCGACCGGCAATACGCCAACCGCAACCCCGACAAGGACGAACATCAGGATTGGAAAGTAGTTTTCCATGATCCGCCGCCAATTTTTCAGTTTCTTGTACGAGACAACCACCCCAAGGCAGCTATCCCAGTTATTGGTGCCGACGGCGAGACTCGAACTCGCACAGCTTGCGCCACTACCCCCTCAAGATAGCGTGTCTACCAATTTCACCACGTCGGCACATCTCTTACCCCACCCGACGAGGGACTATGCCGGGCAGAATCCTTGCCTTACTTCGGTATATCTTTGGCCCTTGACGCCGCTTCCGCCGGCGTTGCAGGCGTTTCGCTCGATGCCTGTGCAGGCTGCGTAACAGGCAGCGATTGTACCGACTCTTGCATAAGACTACCAGACGTTTTTGGCTTGTTCGACGCGACATACGCTAGTGTCAGACTGGTCACAAAAAAGACCGTGGCCAGCACACCGGTGGTACGACTCAGAAAATTAGCGGAGCCACTGGCCCCGAACAAACTCCCCGAGGAGCCACTACCAAAAGCAGCCCCCATGTCAGCCCCCTTACCGTGCTGCATCAGCACCAGACCTATGATTGCCAACGCCACCAAGATATGCACAGTAAGAACGACCGAAAATAACCAATTCATTTTTTATACACCCTCAGTTTGCAGCGCGACAAATCGCCAAAAATTCTTCAGCGACCAGAGAAGCGCCGCCAATCAACCCACCATCAATATCCGGTTGCCCGAACAATTCCGCAGCATTTTGCGCCTTGACACTCCCGCCGTAGAGTATCTGGATCGCCGAGGCCAGCATTGGATTTTGCGCAGCAAGGTAAGCGCGCAGCGCAGCGTGCACTGCCTGTGCCTGTTCAGCCGTCGCCGTCAGACCGGTACCAATTGCCCATACCGGTTCGTAAGCCAGCACCGCACTCGCCAGTGCATTTACACCAACCCTGCCAACCACGGCTGCCAACTGACCCAGTACGACTTCCTCAGTCCGGCCAGCCAAACGATCAGCCTGCGACTCCCCAACACACAACACCGGAATCAAGCCCAAGGCCTGTGCAGCCGCAAATTTTTCAGCCACCACCTCATCCGTTTCCACGAAGAGGTTACGCCGCTCCGAATGCCCAACCAACACATGACTACAGCCAAAATCACGCAACATGGCGGCAGAGACTTCACCGGTATAAGCGCCAGACGGATGCTCGGAAAGTGTTTGCGCCCCAAGCGCGGCACCAGTCCCAGCAAGAAAACCAGCCACTTGCACCAGATAGGGAAAAGAGGGACAAACCAGCACCTCGCAGCCAGCCGGGAGACCTTCACGGATAGCCATCAGCAGCTGCTCATTCTGAGCAAGACTACCGTTCATTTTCCAGTTTGCTGCAACCAACTTTTTGCGCATGTACAGGCTTTATTCCGGTGGCGAAAAACCCGCCGATTATAACGACCCGCCTCGCTGGCGGTCAATGAGCAGGCGATATCCTAGCTATTGCGCCGCCAACCGCACCACTGCCGCCAGGGCTTCAGCTAGCGCACGAACCTCCGTACCATCCTCTCCTTCAACCATGACCCGCAACAGGGGCTCCGTTCCCGACGGGCGCAACAGAACACGGCCACGACCACGCAGTTGCGCCTCAACCTCGTTCAGTTTTTGCACAATGGACGGCACATCGCGCCAGACAAAGCCCTTCGTAACCGGCACATTGATCAAGACCTGCGGATAAAGCACCAACCCACCCAACAATCCCGCCAGATCACCCCCGCTTTCCCGCAAAGCGGCCAAAACCTGGAGGGCGGCGACAATGCCATCCCCGGTGGAATGACGATCAAGCGCCAGAATGTGTCCGGAATTCTCGCCACCATACAGCCAATGCTTTTCATGCAACATTTCGACCACGTAACGGTCGCCGACAGCTGCCCGGGCAAAGGGAATATCAATCGCGGTCAACGCATGCTCAAGTGCCAAATTGGTCATTAAGGTTCCGACAACCCCTTTGACCGGAGCATGTCGCGCCCGACTGCGCACGATGGCATACAACAATTGATCACCATCGTAGAGACGCCCTGCCGCATCAACCATTTGCAGGCGATCGGCATCACCATCCAGCGCCACACCCAGGTCAGCCCGATGCGCCAGAACTGCGTCGCACAAGGCACGTGGGGCCGTTGCCCCCACCGCGCTATTGATATTCAGGCCATTCGGCGAGACGCCAATACTGATCACTTCAGCACCCAATTCATGAAAGACGTCTGGCGCAATGTTGTACGCCGCGCCATGCGCACAATCGACGACGATGCGCAGGCCCCGCAAATCACAATCATTGGGAAAGGTACTCTTACAAAACTCGATATATCGCCCGCGCGCATCATCAATACGCCGAGCCCGACCGAGGTCGGCCGATGCCACGCACCGCATTTCCTGATCAATCCCGGCCTCGATGGCCTGCTCAACCTCATCCGGCAACTTGGCGCCCTGGGCGGAGAAAAACTTTATCCCATTGTCGTAAAACGGATTGTGTGACGCAGAAATCACAATACCAGCCTGCAAACGCAGGGCGCGTGTCAGATAGGCCACCGCCGGTGTCGGTACAGGGCCAACCAGGCAGACATCCACTCCCGCCGCCGAAAATCCAGCCTCCAAGGCTGATTCCAGCATGTACCCCGAAATGCGCGTGTCTTTGCCAATCAAGACGCCGGGCCGCTCGCCCGACGGCATGTTTGTTTGTTTAATCAGAACACGTCCCGCCGAATAACCCAGGCGCATCACGAAATCCGGCGTAATCGGCGCTTCGCCAACCCGCCCGCGTACGCCATCCGTCCCAAAATATTTTCTACTCATCACTCCCCCCTTGTTCAATCGCCGCCCAAACAGCCAAAGCATCGCGCGTTGCTGCGACATCATGCACACGGATTATTTTCGCACCTTTTTGAGCGGCCATGATCGCTGCTGCCACACTCGCCGCTTGTCGCTCAGTGACCGGACGCCCGGTAATCTCCCCCAACATCGACTTGCGCGAAACACCCACCAGAAGCGGCAAGCCTGCCCAGCGATCAGCCGCCAGTGCCCGAAAAAGCGCCAGATTATGCCCAAGAGACTTTCCAAAACCGAAGCCGGGATCGAGCACGATACGACTACGGTCGATTTTTGCCTGTTGACAGCGGTCGACCGCTGAAACAAGGAAATCTTCAACCTCAGCCACAACATTGGCGTAAGCCGGTGCCCGTTGCATCGTGCCTGGCTCACCCTGCATATGCATCACGCACACCGCTGCCGAACTAGCAGCCACCGCCGCCAGTGCCGCCGGATCTCGCATGCCAGTAATATCATTGATCATCGAAGCGCCTGCTGCCAATGCGGCCTGCATGACAACTGGTTTATAGGTATCGACGGATACCGGTACGCCCCAGTGTGTCACTTCCGCCAGAACGGGCAACAGTCGGGCCAACTCCTCATCTTCAGGTGTTGGCATGGCCCCAGGGCGCGACGATTCGGCGCCCAGATCCAGCATATCAGCCCCCGCCTCAAGTTGCGCCCTAGCATGAGCAATCGCCGAGACCACATCACCGATTCGTCCATCTCCCGAAAATGAATCCGGTGTCAGATTGACAATCCCCATGATCAGCGGACGATTTAGCGATAAACGGTAAGCACCGCAATCCAATGTGTTCATAAAAAAAGCCGGGGATTACCCGGCTGTTCCAGAGAGTGGCTCACGCCGTCGCGGGTGCGCTGGGTTCTGCCCCCGGATGATCATTCGACTCCGGCGGACGAACGCTCCCCTGAACTGGCTTGGGCGGGCGCGGTGGCTTGCCAGCCATGATGTCGTCAATCTGTTCCGCGTCGATGGTTTCCCACTCCAGAAGTGCCTTGGTCATCGCCTCAACCTTGTCACGATTTTCCTCCAGTAGCTGTCGTGCCAGTGCGTACTGCTGGTCGATGATGCGGCGGATTTCCGCATCCACCTTCTGCATGGTCGCTTCCGAAACATTTTTGTGCTGGGTCACCGAGCGACCGAGGAAAACTTCTCCATCATTTTCGCCATAAACCATCACGCCGAGATCCGACATGCCATAGCGGGTCACCATGTCACGCGCCATCGCCGTCGCCCGCTCGAAATCATTCGATGCACCGGTCGTCATCTGGTTCATGAATAATTCTTCAGCAATACGGCCGCCGAACAAGACGGCAATACGACTCATCAGATATTGACGGTCATAGGCATAGCGATCCTGTTCCGGCAACTGCATGGTCAAGCCCAAGGCCCGGCCGCGCGGAATGATCGTCACCTTGTGCACCGGATCGGACTTTGGTACCAGCTTGGCCACAACGGCATGGCCCGACTCGTGATAAGCCGTGTTCATCTTCTCGTCCTCGGTCATCACCATGCTGCGGCGCTCGGCACCCATCATGATCTTGTCCTTGGCCATTTCAAAGTCGTCCATATCCACCAGACGCTTGTTGCGACGAGCCGCAAACAAAGCTGCTTCGTTAACCAGATTGGCCAGATCCGCGCCCGAGAATCCCGGCGTACCGCGCGCAATCACATCTGCCTTGATGTCGGCTGCCACCGGGATCTTGCGCATGTGCACCTTAAGGATTTCCTCGCGACCGCGAATATCCGGCAAGGGGACCACAACCTGACGGTCAAATCGACCTGGACGTAATAATGCCGGGTCAAGAATATCCGGACGGTTGGTCGCCGCAATGACAATAATTCCCGAATGCCCTTCGAAGCCATCCATCTCGACCAGCAACTGATTTAAGGTCTGCTCGCGCTCATCATTACCACCGCCCAGACCAGCACCACGGTGTCGACCGACCGCATCAATTTCATCGATGAAAATAATGCACGGTGCGTGTTTCTTGGCATTCTCGAACATGTCACGAACGCGAGCGGCACCGACGCCGACAAACATTTCGACAAAGTCGGAGCCAGAAATGCTGAAGAACGGCACCTTAGCCTCGCCGGCAATCGCCTTGGCGAGCAGGGTCTTGCCCGTCCCCGGGTTACCGACCATCAGTACCCCCTTGGGAATACGACCACCCAGTTTCTGGAATTTTGACGGATCGCGCAGAAAATCGACAATTTCCTGAACCTCTTCCTTCGCCTCGTCACACCCAGCCACATCAGCAAAGGTGACGGTGTTCTGGGCTTCGTCGGTCATGCGGGCCTTCGACTTGCCGAAGGAAAACGCCCCGCCCTTGCCGCCGCCCTGCATTTGCCGCATGAAGAAGACCCAAACACCGATCAGTAGCAACATCGGGAACCAACTGACGAACAAATTCATCAGGAAAGAGGGTTCTTCTTCCGGCTTGGCTTCGATCTTGACCCCATTTTTCAGCAGGTCAGAAACCAGCCACAAATCGGGCGGTGCATACGTTGTGATGCGTTTGCCTTCACTGGTGGTGGCCTTCAGCGTACGGCCTTCCATCACCACCTTGGCGATACGGCCCTGCTTCACCTCATCGATGAACTGGGAATATTCGATGGCCCCCGTCGGCATCTGGCGATTATTGAACTGGTTGAAAACAGTCATCAGGACCAGACCAATCACCATCCAGACGGCGAGGTTTTTGAACATGTTGTTCAAGCTTGCTCTCCTTTTGCAGCGTCGAGCGATAAAAACGACATTCTAAACAAATCCGTCAGCGCAATGTGCGCCCCAGGAGGTAAATCTCGGCGCTTCGATCGCGCGAGGCATCCGGTTTGCGGACAGCGACCAGCTTAAAGGTCTCCCGCATGGCACGAACAAAACTTTCGTAATCACTGCCTTGAAAGACTTTGACCAGAAAGGCACCATCCGGTTTCAAGTGCGCCCGACAGAATTCCAGACCGAGCTCTGCCAGATACATGACCCGTGCCTGATCAACCAAGGGCACCCCTGACATATTGGGGGCCATATCCGACATCACAAGCCCAACCTGACGCTCACCAAGCAAATTTTCCAACTTGACGAGCACATCGTCCTCACGAAAATCGCCTTGAATGAAATGCACGCCATGAATCGGCTCCATTTCAATGAGATCGAGTGCAAAGACCAGCCCACCATCGCCAACCCGCTTGACCGCCACCTGCGACCATCCCCCTGGCGTTGCCCCGAGGTCGACCACCACTTCACCGCGCCGCAACAATTTGTCCTTGTCGTCGATCTCAAGCAGCTTGAAGGCCGCACGTGAACGCCAGCCCTCCTTGCGCGCAAGTTGGACATAAGGATCATTGACATGCTCGCGCATCCACGCCTTGCTGGTTCTGGTTCTTTTCATTCGGTAAAATGCCGTTTTTGAAAGGTTGACTATGCTGCAATTAAACTCTGCCGAGCGCAGCGAACTGCGTGCTCGCGCCCATGGCCTGAATCCGGTGGTTTCGATCGCCGAGAATGGCCTCACTGAAGCGGTTCTGAAGGAAATCGACGCCTGCCTCAGCGCCCACGAATTGATCAAAATTCGTGTCTACGGTGACAGCCGCGACGATCGCCTGGCCTATTACGACCAAATCTGCACTGACCTCGGTGCTGCGCCAGTACAACATATTGGCAAATTATTGGTGGTCTTTCGTCCTTCTAACGACCCGAAGTCCACGGTCGACGCCAAAAACGGGGCAAAAACTCGCCGTCATACCAACGAGCCACGCCGCACCAAACGCAGCTTCCAAGGCTGATCAGCGCAAGCCGCGGCCGCTCACAACGACCAACCAGCCGCCCAGCAGACTTTGCACTAAGTAGAGGATGCTGGATACGCCATGCCAAGTTGAAAACCGGTCGCGCAGCACACTTTCCATGACCTCACGCGGCAAGGCATCTGCCTTGAGTTGCGCCATCAAAGGCTGCAAGCCAAACAACTGGGCAGCCGCCATGGACATCATGACCAGGGCGAGCCAAAAAACAGCCCGTCGTACGCTAAAAAACCCAAAGCGGCCCAGCAGAAATACCAGCAGGTAGCCGCCGCAACCCAATCCCAACAGGGCAATGAGCGAAAAAAACTGGCCTGCCAGCTGCCCCGCCAAAGCCCGGTCCGCCAGACTGGTGAATAACACGGGCGCCACCAGATAGCCGACAACCCACAGACCGCCGACCCAAAGGACAATGGCGATCAGATACAAGGCTTCTGACAAGCGACGCATGGCTAATTATTCGTAGCGAACGTCGATCACTTCGTATTCGCGAATACCGCCTGGTGCTTGTACCTGGGCGATATCGCCCGCGTACTTGCCGATTAGGGCCCGTGCCATCGGCGAGTTGACCGAAATCTTGCCCTGCTTGATGTCGGCTTCATCCTCACCGACAATCTGATAGGTTACGGCGTGACCGCTATCCTGGTCTTCCAGATCAACAGTCGCCCCAAAAACGCAACGACCATCAGCATCCAGCAGAGTGGGGTCGATGATCTGTGCATTCGACAACTTGCCTTCCACTTCCTGGATACGCCCCTCAATAAAACCCTGGCGCTCCTTGGCTGCATCGTATTCGGCATTTTCCGACAAATCGCCATGCGAACGGGCTTCCGCAATCGCGCCAATCACCCACGGGCGATCCACGGTCTTCAGACGATGCAGTTCCTCGCGCAGCTTGGCCGCGCCATTCACGGTCAACGGGATTTTGCTCATGTTTTTTCCATCAAAAGGAAAACCGCCGGTGCCCGACATCAGGGCGACCGGCGGCTGAAGTTTGAGATCAGTGCAACTGTTCGTGCAGGGCCTGAATCGGATAAACCACGAGATCGCTGTTGTTGCGAATCCCCTCAGCCGCCGCTTCGGCACCCCAGATCGTCGTATACATCGTGACCCGGGCTTGCAATCCTGACGTGCGGATTGAACGGGAATCGCCAATCGCCTGGCGCTTTTCTTCCACCGTGTTGATGATTAACGAAATTTCCTGATTCTTGATCATATCGACGATATGCGGCCGACCTTCAGTCACTTTATTGACCGGCTGCACCGGCAAACCTGCCGCCTCGATGGCGTGTGCCGTACCGCGTGTCGCCACCAGTTGGAAACCCGCTTCGTGCAGATGCCGAGCCACCTCGACGGCCTTAGCCTTATCGCTATCCTTGACCGAGAGGAAAGCCCGACCCGACTTGGGCAATTTGACGCCAGCCGCCAACTGCGACTTGACGAAGGCTTCGGCAAACGTCACCCCCACCCCCATCACTTCGCCGGTCGACTTCATTTCCGGGCCAAGAATGGTGTCGACCCCGGGGAACTTGACGAAGGGAAAAACCGCTTCCTTGACCGAGAAATACGGCGGGATCACCTCTTCCGTCACCCCTTGATCCTGCAGACTGCGGCCTGCCATGCAGCGGGCAGCAATCTTGGCCAGTTGCAGTCCGGTCGCCTTGGAAACATAGGGAACGGTGCGCGAGGCCCGCGGATTAACTTCGAGAACGTAGACTTCTTCGTCCTTGATTGCGAATTGAACGTTCATCAGGCCGCAGACGTTGAGCGCCTTGGCCATCAACTGGGTCTGACGACGCAACTCAGCCTGGATGTCAGCACCGAGCGAGTACGGCGGCAGCGAGCAGGCCGAATCGCCGGAGTGAACCCCGGCCTGTTCGATGTGCTCCATCACACCACCGATGATGACTTCGTCGCCATCAGACAAGGCATCGACATCGCACTCGACGGCATCATTCAGGAAACGATCAAGCAGCACCGGCGAATCATGCGACACCTTGACGGCTTCGCGCATGTAGCGCTCCAGGTCCTTCTGCTCGTGAACGATTTCCATCGCCCGACCACCGAGCACGTAAGACGGCCGGACGACCAGCGGATAACCGATTTCCTGCGCCAGGCGCAGCGCGTCCTCCTCGGTACGCGCCGTACGGTTCGGCGGCTGCTTCAAACCAAGCTCGTGCAGCAGCTTCTGGAAGCGCTCGCGGTCTTCGGCGACGTCGATCGATTCCGGGCTGGTGCCGATGATCGGCACGCCGTTGGCTTCGAGCGCCAGCGCCAACTTGAGCGGCGTCTGACCACCGTACTGAACGATGACGCCAACCGGCTTCTCGATGGCAACGATTTCCAGCACATCTTCCAGCGTCAGTGGCTCGAAATACAGGCGATCGGACGTATCGTAGTCGGTGGAAACCGTTTCCGGATTGCAGTTGACCATGATGGTTTCGTAGCCATCCTCACGCATCGCCATGGCGGCATGAACACAACAGTAATCGAACTCGATGCCCTGGCCGATACGGTTCGGACCACCGCCCAGCACCATGATTTTTTTATTGTTCGTCGGATTGGCTTCGCACTCGTCCTCGTAGGTCGAATACATGTAAGCGGTATCGGTCGAGAATTCAGCCGCACAGGTATCGACCCGCTTGTATACCGGGCGCACCCCCAGTTCGTGACGACGCTGGCGAAACAGCGATTCGCTGGTTTTGAGCAGGTGGGCCAGGCGACGGTCGGCGAAACCCTTACGCTTCAGGTAACGCACTTCATCCGCGGTCAACGAGGCCAGATCACGTTTTTCGATCTGCAACTCCAGATCGACGATCTCTTTGATTTGCACCAGGAACCAGGGATCGATCTTGGTCAATTCAAAAACGCGCTCGACTGACATGCCGATACCGAAGGCATCCGCGACATACCAGAGACGATCCGGCGTCGGAC
This sequence comes from Dechloromonas sp., assembly GCA_028689015.1. Classification (GTDB taxonomy): domain Bacteria; phylum Pseudomonadota; class Gammaproteobacteria; order Burkholderiales; family Rhodocyclaceae; genus Azonexus. The sequence goes on from JAQTXC010000027.1 coordinate 24,633, forward strand.
GAGCCAATTGCTCATCAATCGTCGCCGGGTCCACCGTTTTCAGGTTGAAACCATCGACCCCCACCTCCAGGCCGCGCAAGGCTTTCTGCAGCGACTCCTGGAAGGTGCGACCAATGGCCATGACTTCACCGACCGATTTCATCTGGGTGGTCAGCGTGTCGTCGGCCTGCGGGAATTTCTCGAAGGCAAAGCG
>JAQTXC010000027.1:24925-36898 GCA_028689015.1 Dechloromonas sp.
CGGTCTTCAGCCTTATCGATCGCCTCTTTGGACGCACCGATCAGTTCGACGTTGAACTTGGCCAGCACGCCCTCGCGGTCGAGGTCGAGCGCGCAGTTCAGCGCGGTCTGGCCGCCCATGGTCGGCAGCAGTGCGTCCGGGCGCTCCTTCTCGATGATCTTGGCGACGACCTGCCAGGTAATCGGTTCGATGTAGGTGACATCGGCCATTTCCGGGTCGGTCATGATCGTCGCCGGATTCGAGTTCACCAGAATGACCTTGTAACCCTCTTCGCGCAGGGCCTTGCAGGCCTGGGCGCCGGAGTAGTCGAATTCGCAGGCCTGACCGATGATGATCGGGCCGGCGCCAATAATCAAAACACTCTTTATATCTGTACGTTTCGGCATCTTTATCTCTCTCTGTGCCGCTTATTGCGCGTTGTTGAGCGCAGGGGACAACGCAGCCGCGCCCCGCGTCATGGTGTCAAGGAAACGGTCGAACAGGTAAGCCACGTCGTGCGGACCGGGACTGGCTTCCGGATGCCCCTGGAAGGAGAAGGCTGGCACGTCGGTGCGAGCGATGCCCTGCAGCGAACCATCGAACAGCGACACATGCGTGGCGCGGAGGTTTTCTGGCAGCGAATCAGCGTCGACCGCGAAACCGTGATTCTGGCTGGTAATCAGCACTTGCCCGGTATCCATGTCCTTGACCGGGTGGTTGGCACCATGGTGCCCGAACTTCATCTTCAACGTCTTCGCGCCGGAAGCCAGGGCCAACAACTGGTGGCCGAGGCAGATACCGAAGGTCGGGATGCCGCGGTCGAGGAATTCACGAATCGCCGCAATGGCGTAATCGCACGGCTCCGGATCGCCTGGTCCATTGGACAGAAAAACGCCATCCGGCTTCATCGCCAGAACCTCGGCAGCCGGCGTCTGCGCCGGCACGACGGTCAGCTTGACACCGCGCTCGGCCAGCATGCGCAGGATATTGCGCTTGACACCGAAGTCATAGGCAACCACATGGAAGCGCTCTTCTGCCCGCTGCGCATAGCCATCCAGCGTCCATTCTGCCTCAGTCCAGGGGTAGGCCACCTTGGCGGAAACCACCTTGGCAAGATCCATCCCGGCCAAGCCGGGAAAAGCGCGAGCTATGGCTAACGCCTTGGTTGTATCGAACTCACCAGCCAGAATACAACCCGCCTGGGCACCTTTTTCGCGCAGGACGCGGGTCAGCTTGCGCGTATCGATCCCGGCGATGGCGACGATGCCATGCTTTTTCAGGTACGACGACAAATCGCCCTGGGAACGCCAACTGGAAGCAAGCAAGGGCAAGTCACGTATGACCAGCCCCGCTGCGTAATTGGCATTCGACTCAAAATCTTCCGCATTGCAACCCGTGTTGCCAATATGCGGATAGGTCAGCGTAACGATCTGGCGACAGTAGGAAGGATCGGTCAGGATCTCCTGATAGCCGGACAGGGCAGTGTTGAACACCACCTCACCGCTGGTAACGCCATCTGCGCCGATGGATTGGCCCTTGAAAACCGATCCGTCAGCAAGGGCAAGAATGGCGGGTGTAAATGAGGGCAGCAACGACACGACCGACTCTCCTGGAATTTCTAATTATTCATGTGCCAAGCGGGAAGGCTTGCGCCTCCCCGCTTGTCTTTTTTCAAGCACGTGATTCTATCCGAAAAGAGGCTTTTCAGGCAAATTCAAGGGATTAGGCGGGTTTCAACAAATCGAACCAGTGGCGCATGCACCGCCTGCATTTCATCGAGCAAACGGGCGTACAACGCATCGCAGCGGGGCCAGTCAACCGCACCCTGCGTCAACTGCTCCAATTCCATCGCCAAACGACGTGCCGACTCGGCATGAAACATCGCCACCAGGCTTTTTAGCGTATGCGCATGCAGGCAGACATGCTTTCCTTCCCGTTGCTGCATGGCTTCAGCCAAGCGTTGTTGATGCTCGTCCCATTCCGCAAGAAACATCTGCGCCATGGTGGCCAGGAGATCCAGATCGCCGATGTCGAGCAGGGCTGCGCGCAAATCTAGCCCATTCATGGAGGACTGAGCGGGCGCCGAGTCGCTTTTCAACATAACCGGAACCTGACCGACCGACCGTGCCAGCGCAGCCTGCAACTCATCAACCCGCAAAGGCTTGGCAACGTAATCATTCATTCCCGCCACCAAACAACGCTCACGGTCGCTGGCTGTCACGTTGGCAGTCATGGCAATGATATAAATCGGTCGAAAATCCTGCGACACCACCCAACTACGCCGCATTTCACGCGAACGAATGGCTTCGGTTGCCTCGACGCCACCCAAAACCGGCATTTGCATGTCCATCAAGATGACGTCGTATGCGCCGCTTTCGAACATATCGAGCGCTTCTGCGCCATGATTGGCCACACTGACCTGATGCCCCCCGCGCTGCAGCAGGCGCAAGGCCAACTCTTGATTCACCGGATTGTCTTCAACCAGCAAAATACGCAATGGCGGCAAGGCAACGGCCGCTTCGCCTTCTTTCAGGTCGAAGGGTGCCAACTCAAGCGCATGCTCACCCTCCGCGACCTGACCCTCTAGCAACTGAAGCACGGCCGCCATGTCTTCAATGCCGACAGGCTTGACCAGATAACCCTTGACACCCAATTGGCGCAAAGTCTGCAAATCCTGACGCTGGTTTTCGGTCGTCAGCATGGCCAGCCCCCGCTCGCCAGCCGCACGTTGCGCGATATCCTGCAACAGGGCCATACCGCCTGGCGCCGGCATCCGGCTGTCTGCAAAAATGTAATCGTAAGGAAAATCAAGCGAGCGACTTTTATCAATGGCTGCCAGCGCCGTTGCCGTATCAACTGCCTGCGCAGCAATTCCAAAGCTCGCCAGCAACTGGACTAGGCTGCCTGCAGCGACGGCATTGCCATCGAGCACCAGAGCCCGCCGACCCGCGTAGAACTGGGGCACCGTGATCGCCGGTGGGCACGCCGGGTCGCGAGCCAAGCGGGCCGTGAAATGAAACGCTGAGCCCAACCCGGGTTTACTCTCCAGCCAGATGCGTCCATTCATCAGTTGTACCAAACGAGCACAAATGGCCAAGCCCAACCCCGTACCGCCAAAACGCCGCGTCGTCGACACATCACCTTGCGAAAATGCTTCAAAAATGTCGCTCTGCTTGTCTTCCGGCACGCCAATCCCGGTGTCACGCACACAAAAATGGAGTTCGAAAAAATGCCCCGGCACGGGGTCGACCTTGAGCGACACCACCACCTCACCTCGCTCGGTAAATTTGACCGCATTACCTACCAGATTGATGATGATTTGCCGCAAACGGGTCGGATCGCCCAGGAGACGGGGAGGCAAGTCAGATGGCAAATCAGCCAGCAGCTCCAGGCCTTTGCGATGCGCCCCAACGGCCAGCATACGAACGGCTTCCATCGTGGTTTCAGCAACGTTAAACGGCAGCGCCTCGAAATCCATCCGCCCGGCTTCGATTTTGGAAAAATCGAGAATGTCGTTAACGATACTCAGCAGGGACTCGGCCGACGACTTGACCGTCCGCAAGTAGTGGCGCTGCTCGGCATCAAGCTCGGTATCCAACGCCAGTTCGGTCATGCCAATGATGCCATTCATCGGTGTGCGAATTTCGTGGCTCATATTGGCCAAAAAAGCACCCCGCGCCTGATTGGCTGCCTCTGCCGCATCCCGTGCGGCAATCAGCGCCGACTCACCGGCTTTCTGCGCGCTGATATCGCGCTGCAGAACCAGCATGCGAACAGGCTCACCATCACTATCGCGCGCCGCTACCGCACCGCGCAACAAGCACCAGCGCCACTGACCATCCTGCGCCCGCAAGCGGCACGCCAGCTCAAAAGCCCGATCACGCTGCTGCACATGGCGGGCAATGGCGGACTGCAAGTTGCGCAAGTCATCCGGATGGAGCAGGCGTTGCCACTGATTGATGGATTGATCGAACTCACTACTGCCATAACCCAGCATCTCCCGCCATTGCCGACCGGCCTCAATCGCTCCTGAACGCAGATTCCAGTCGAGAATCACATCCCCAGATAACTGGCTATACCAGGCATTCAACCCCGCATAGGCGTAATAAGAAGCGTCGACCTGGTTCAGCAGGCGTTCCAGGCCAGCAGCCAACGGTGCCTGCCCGGACAAGGCATCCTGCAGACGCGGCAACACCAAATCGGCGTCACCGCCGAATATTTCCTGCAACTGCCGGACCAGCAGGCGGGATTTCATGGCAGTCAGCGCAGGCCGAGCACGTCCTGCATATCGAACAATCCGCGCTCACGTCCCGCCATGAAGCGTGCCGCGCGCAGACTACCCAAAGCGTAGGGCTGGCGACTACTCGCCTTATGGGTAATTTCGACCCGCTCCCCCAGACCGCAGAACATCACCGTATGGTCACCCACAATATCGCCACCTCGAACGGTGGCAAAACCGATGGTTGAGGGGTCACGCTCGCCAGTAACCCCTTCACGACCATAAACAGCACACTCATCCAGCGAACGACCAAGCGCCTCGGCCACCACCTCACCCATGCGCAAGGCCGTACCTGACGGCGCATCGATTTTCATTCGATGATGAGCCTCGACTACTTCGATGTCGTAGCCTTCATTCAGGATCCGAGCCGCCGTATCAAGCAACCGGAAAACCAGATTGACCCCGACAGCCATATTGGGCGCAAAAACCACCGGAATATTGCTTGCCGCCTCGGCAATTGCGGCCTTGCCTGCCGCATCGAAACCCGTGGTTCCGATGACCATGCCGACCCCAGCCTGACGACAGAGCGCCAGATGCTCCAGCGTCCCTTCGGGGCGGGTGAAATCAATCAGACAATCAATGTGTGCCAGACCTGCCGCCAGATCATCGCTCACCAAAAGATCGCACGACAGGCCCAGCAGGTCACCCACCGAGCGACCAATCGCCGGGCTACCCGGCCGGTCAAAAGCGCCACCCAATTCGACACCTTCACCATTCAAGGTGGCTTCAATCAACATCCGACCCATGCGGCCACCGGCACCAACGATGCCAATGCGTGTATTTTTCATGACTTAAAATCCAAAGTTATCGAGCCACCGCCGAAAAAAACCCGGCGGTTCGCGTGGCGGCAACGGCTGCGCAGCAGCTTCCGGCGACAGCGACCCCAGATCGACCAGTCGGCTTTGTGCCACCGGCGCATTCAAGTCGGCGGCTGTAGCAGGGGCAACATCCCCCTCAACACGCAGCAAACGGTCGTCGGCACCGAAGAAAACAGCCAATCGCCGACTCTCGACCTCACCGCTCCGGCCATTACGGTAGTGATATGCGTAATCCCAGCGCTGCTGGTGGAAAAGATCAGTAATCAAGGGCGTGCCCAACAGGAAGCGGACTTGATCGCGCGTCTGCCCCGGCTTCAGTTGGCCGATGCTTTCCTGGCTGAGCACGTTGCCCTGCTGTACGTCGATTTTGTATTCATTGATGAAGCTCGGCTTGTACGAACAGGCCGACAACGCTGCCGTAAAGGCAACGAGACACAGCAGACGGGAACGGTGCATGCGGGTTTCCGAAATTTTTGATCAGCTTTGAAGCGGTATATCATACCCGAAATACGCTGTAGCCCCGTTCCACCCCAACATGGAAGCACTGACGATGAGCGACCCCCAGAGTCTGAAGAATATCGGCCTGAAAGCCACCTTTCCACGACTAAAGATTCTCGAGCTCTTCGAAAAAGGCACCATGCGCCACATGACGGCCGAGGACGTGTACCGGATGCTGATTACCGAAAACATGGACATCGGCCTGGCTACCGTTTATCGGGTCCTGACCCAGTTTGAACAAGCTGGCCTGCTCGAACGCCATTTTTTCGAATCCGGCAAAGCGGTCTTTGAAATCAACCGGGGTAAGCACCACGATCATCTGGTCTGCGTAGACTGTGGTCGGGTCGAAGAATTTTACGATCCAGAAATCGAGCGCCGGCAAAATGCTGTTGCCGAAAGCCGTGGCTTCGCCATCCAAGACCACGCACTCTACCTATACGCGCGCTGCACCAAAGACGCCTGCCCGCATCGCAACGACGAAACCAACCGAAAACAGCCGGTCTGATGCCAACCAGCCTGCTGCTTGGTGATAGCAGCTTGACCTCCACCCTCACCACCTTTGGCGTCATCGCGCTGGCCGAACTGGGCGACAAAAGCCAACTGGTCTGCATGACCCTGGCCGCCCGCTACCACGCCCGCCCGGTCGCCATCGGTGCCATCGCTGCCTTTGCGCTGCTCAATGCCCTGGCCGTGCTGTTTGGCGCGGCGGTCGCTGCCTGGCTTCCCCCCTGGCTGGTCACGCTGCTAGTTGCCGTGCTATTCGCTCTGTTTGGTATCGCTGCCTTGCGCCACCAGGAAGAAGATGAGACCGACGAGACGCAGGCACCGCCCCGCTACGGCATCGTTGCCACCACCTTTGCCCTGATCTTTGTGGCTGAATTTGGCGACAAAACCCAGTTGGCGGTCGCCGGCCTAGGCAGCACAGCCGCCGCCCCTTGGGTCTGGCTGGGCGCCACCTTGGCCTTGAGTTGCACCTCGCTGCTGGGCATATATGCCGGACGCCATCTGCTGCAGCGCCTGCCTATGGGTTGGCTGCACCGGGCCAGCGGTATGCTGTTCCTGCTGCTGGCTGCCGCCGCCTTGTGGCAACTGCTTCAGGCCTGAACCGACCAAGCAGGGGTCGATGGCGCGGCGGCCACCTGACGGTATAAGGCCAGTGCCGACGAGGTGGACGACCGAGTCTCGCTCGCCAGCACAGTATCGGACGAGCCACTTGCCGATGCCTGCTGCGCCTGAGCCAGCGCTTGCCGGGCGTTGCTGGCCATCTGACTCGCCTCGGCAGCGACCCGATTATCTTGCGGCGAGGGATCAGCCGGTGCCAGCGCAGCGGCACGAATCTGTTCGGCCTTGCGCAAGGTTTCCTGCGGCGTATTGCCCGGTGAGGTGTCAATCGATACCTCACCCGCCACCGCATAACGCTTTTGATCCGGCCCTGTCTGAAAGCTGAAACTGTTGCCGCGCACCAAGCCGGCACCGGCCGCCATGTGTGCTTGTTCATGTGCCCGCACCTTGCGGTCGGTTTCTCGCAGCAACTGCACCTGACGTGCCGTATCGTTGTTTTGCGTTGCCATGGCCGACAACCCCACGGCCGTTGATGAAACGGAAGAAATCATGTCGCCCCCTTCTCAGCCAGCGTTGACTCAGGGATCGTCAAATCCGCATTTTTACGGTCGACCGTCGGTTGACCGTAAAAGTTCTTGCGCATGGCGTCGCGTGATATCGGTGATTTCAACACCGCCCAGCATCCGAGCGATTTCGTTCACTCGACCCCCAGCATCCAGCGGGGTGATGGCCGACAAGGTCTGACCGTTGCGCTGCGCCTTGCTGACCTGCCACTGCCAGTCGGCCCGGGCAGCAACTTGCGGCAAATGGGTGACGCACAAAACTTGGCGCTCCTGCCCCAATTCATGTAACAAGCGACCAACAATTTCAGCCACGCCGCCGCCGATCCCGACATCCACTTCATCAAAAACCAGGGTCGGCACGCTGGCTGAGCGCGAGGTCAGCACCTGGATCGCCAGGCTGATGCGCGACAACTCGCCGCCCGATGCCACCTTGGCCAAGGGCCGGGCTTCATTGCCGGCCAGGCCTGCGATCCGGAATTCCACCTGTTCCAGGCCGTTGACCGTACCCGCCTCAAGCGGCAGCAAGGCAATATCGAAACGCCCCGACGAAAGCGCGAGTTGTTTCATCAACTCGCTGACCTGGCCGCTCATCGTCGCTGCGGCCTGTCGCCGGCCGTCCGACAGTTGCTCTGCCAACTGGCGATAGGCCGTCCGTGCTACAGCTGCCTGCGCTGCCATATGATCAAGATCAGCCGCTGCGGCCAGTTCGCTCAGGCGGCGCTGCCAATCGGCCAACAACGCCGGCAACTCACCCGCCGTCACCCGATGTTTACGGGCCTGGGCGAGAATGGCTTCCATCCGTCGTTCTACTTCGCTCAAACGCGAGGGGTCCAGATCGACCCGATCAACGTAACGACGCAGCGTGGACACCGCATCGGCCAACTCAGCCTGGACCGACGCCAGCAATCCTGCCACCTCGGCCAGTGCCGGGTCAAAATCAGCCAGGCCAGCCAAGCGCGTCGCCACCCGATCAATCTGCCGCTCGCACGCGGCTTCGTCATCAGCCAGCATGGCCAGGGCGTATTGCGTGCCTTCCATCAGACCTGCCGCATGCCCCAGGCGACGATGCTCGGCGTCAAGCGTCAACCACTCGTCTTCCACCAAGGCCAGTGCTTCGAGCTCGCGCACCTGCCAGTCCAGCTGCTCGCGCTCGCGTTGTAACACCTCGGCCCCGCTCATCGCTTGCCGCCAGGCCAGGTCGGCTTCGCGCCAGCGCCGCCAGGCAGTGGCCACCGTACTCGCCAATTCGTTCAAGCCTGCATGGGCATCGAGCAATTGACGTTGGGCATCGGCCCGCAAAAGTGACTGATGGGCGTGTTGACCGTGAATATCGACCAGCCACTCACCGACCGTGCGCAATTGCTGCACGGTGGCCGGCGTCCCGTTGATCCAGGCGCGCGAACGCCCGCCAACATCGACTACCCGGCGGAGCAGCAATTCGTCATCGGCGACCAGTTCGTTATCGCGCAACCAGGCTTGCAGGGTCGGTAGCGCGGCAATATCGAAGACCGCGCTGATTTCCGCCTTGTCGCGACTCGCCCGCACCACGCCGGCATCGCCCCGCTCACCCAAAACCAAAGCCAGGGCATCAATCAGGATGGATTTGCCAGCCCCTGTTTCACCTGTCAGGGTGCCAAAACCGGCGGCAAAGTCCAGCGTCAGTTGGTCGACGATGACAAAATCGCGCAGGGTCAGATGACGCAGCATCAGGGGCCTTTCGGGCGCTCACTCCACTGCAGCTTCTGACGCAACATCGCGAAGTAGCTGTAGCCGGGCGGGTGTAAAAAACGGATGGCATGTTCGGAGCGACGCAGACGCACGCAATCGCCGGGTGCCAGGTCGAGCGTGACCTGGCCATCAAAGTGCACCCGCGGATCATCGGCGTGGGTGATGCGCAGCTCGATATCGGCTTGGTCATTGACAATGACCGGCCGGTTGGTCAGCGCGTGCGGGCACAAGGGTACCAGCGCAATGCCGGTCAGCGTCGGATGCAGAATCGGGCCGCCGGATGACAGCGAATAGGCCGTCGAGCCAGTGGGCGTCGACACGATCAAGCCATCCGAGCGCAGGTTGTAAATAAACTCGCCATCGATAAATAGCTCGAATTCGATCATTCGGCCGATGGCCCCCTTGTCGACCACGACATCGTTGAGCGCCATGTTCTCGGCAATTTCACGGCCATCACGGATCACCTCGGCGGCAAGGAGCATGCGGGCTTCCGGCACGAAGCGTCCATCGAGCAGATCGTCCATGCAGGTCAGCATGTCTTCACGGGCAATATCGGTCATAAAACCAAGTCGACCCTGATTCACGCCGACCAGCGGCACGCAATAACGGGCCAGGCGGCGGGCAGCGTTGAGCATGGTGCCATCGCCACCGAGCACGATGGCCAGATCGGCATGGGCACCAATATCATTGAAACCGCAGGTCACCCAGCGCGACAAATCGACCTTGCGGCCGATGTGCTCAGCCGTTTCGCGCTCGATAAAGACGGACACCCCACGCTCGTGCAGATACTCGGCCAGGCGCCGCAATGATTCGGCAATTTCCAGGCTGTGATATTTGCCGACCAAGGCGATCGTGCGCGGCGAACGGAGGGAAGCGAAGCTTCGATTCATGGGGGCGAATTCTTGCATAAAAAACGCCTTGCCGTCGCACCACTGCTTTTCTGTAAAATCGCCGCATGCTCGAAGAACGCGCCCGCACCCTGCTCAAGACCCTGGTTGAACACTATATTGCTGACGGGCAACCGGTCGGCTCGCGTGCCTTGTCCAAAGTGTCCGGACTCGACCTGTCGCCGGCCACCATCCGTAACGTCATGGCCGACCTGGAAGAAGCCGGTTTTGTGGCCAGCCCACACACCTCGGCGGGCCGCATTCCGACGGCGCGCGGTTACCGCCTGTTCGTTGACAGCCTGCTCACCGTCCGCCCGCTGGAGGCCCGCCAACTGGGCGCGATGGAAGAAGCGCTCCACGGTCTGCCTGCCACCCAGCTGATCGCCAACGCCTCGCAGCTACTGGCCAACCTGACCCATTTTGCAGGCGTCGTCATCGTGCCGCGGCGGACCAGCAACCGTATCCGGCAAATCGAATTTCTCAGCCTGTCGGAAAAACGCATCCTCCTCATCATCGTCACCACCGACGGCGATGTACAAAATCGCATCCTGAACAGCGACAAGGCCTACACGCCGTCCGAACTGGTCAGCGCGGCCAATTACCTGAACCAGAATTTCGCCGGCCTGGATTTCGAACAAATTCGCCATCGCCTGAGCCAGGAAATCCGCCAGTTGCGCGACGACATCAAACCTCTCATGTCGCTGGCGCTCGATGCGGGCGATGCAGCCATGTCGGAAAGCACCAAACCCTACGTCCTGACCGGCGAAAAAAATTTGCTCGATGTCGAGGAGTTGTCATCGAATATGAAACGACTACGCGAATTGTTCGAACTTTTCGAACAGCGTTCCAGTCTGATGCGACTTCTCGATGTCTCCAACCGTGCCGAAGGGGTGCAGATTTTCATTGGTGGTGAATCCGGCATTGCCACGCTCGACGAATGCAGCGTCGTCACCGCACCCTATCAGGTCGATGGTCAGATCGTCGGCTCGCTGGGCGTCATCGGACCAACCCGGATGGCCTACGAGCGCGTCATTCCCATCGTCGACATTACCGCCCGTCTGCTGTCCAGCGCCCTCTCCCTGAAAAGCGAATCCTGATGCCCCGCTACCTCCCCGAACCACCCCACCGCCACGGCAATGCGTCCGGTACGGCTGTAGTCCTGGTCAATCTGGGCACGCCGGAAGCCCCCACGGCCCCGGCGCTGCGTCGCTATCTCAAGCAATTCCTATCCGACCCGCGCGTGGTTGAAATTCCCAAACCACTGTGGTGGCTCATTCTCAACGGCATCATTCTCAACCTCCGCCCCAAAAAATCGGCAGCCAAGTACGCCAGTGTCTGGCTACCGGATGGCTCACCACTGCGCGTTCACACCGAGCATCAGGCCAAGGCGCTGCAGATCGCCCTTAACGAACGCGGCCATCACATCACCGTCACCTCGGCCATGCGCTATGGCGAACCGGCTCTGCCGCGCGTGCTTTCACACCTCAAGGCACAGGGCATACAACGCATCCTGATCCTGCCGATGTATCCACAATACGCCGCCAGCACCACGGCGACTGTTATTGATGAAGCGGCACAATGGCTGCTGCAGACCCGCAACCAACCGGAAATGCGCTTCGTCCGCAATTACCACGACGATCCCGGCTATTTGACGGCACTGGAAAAATCAGTGCGCCAGCACTGGCAGCAGCAGGGCCCACTCCCTGAGAATGGCCGGCTACTCATCAGCTTTCACGGTCTACCCAAGCGCAGCCTGGATCTCGGCGATCCCTATTTTTGCGAATGCCACAAAACTGGCCGCCTGCTCGCTGAACGCCTGGGTCTGGCCAAAGAACAGTACGAAATCTGCTTCCAGTCCCGCTTCGGTAAGGCCGAATGGCTACAACCCTACACCGCACCGACCCTGCAAGCCTGGGGCAAAGCGGGTTTGCAACGGGTCGACGTCATTTGTCCGGGATTTACGGCCGACTGCCTGGAAACCCTGGAAGAAATCGCCATGGAAGGGCGCCATGATTTTCAACGTGCCGGCGGGGGTGACTATCACTACATTCCGGCGGTCAATGCCTCGACGGCCTGGATCAAGGCTCTTGGCGATTTGTGCGAACGTCACCTGGGCGGCTGGAATACCCAACAGGCAATCGATCCACATGCCCTGGCAA
>JAQTXC010000002.1:0-30082 GCA_028689015.1 Dechloromonas sp.
TGCGTTCGGGACGCAGGGGTCGCAAGTTCGAATCCTGTCACTCCGACCAATTTTGGTCACAAAAAAGCCCTGAGAAATCAGGGCTTTTTTGTGACCAAAATATTGTATTGAAGGTCGCGCCTGCCATAATTTCCATTCTCGTCAAAAGCGTTTGCAGGCGCCACGGGAGGTGGCCGAATGATGAAGTATTTTATTTTGCTGCTATTGGTGGCCGCGATCTGGTGGCGTTGGCGGAAAAAATCATCGCCTTCGCCTGCTGACCGCAAAACCTCCGTTGCCCCGGCTGAGAATATGGTGGCGTGTGCGTATTGCGGGGTCTTCCTCCCACAAAGCGAGGCGCTCGAAGAATCGGATGCTTGGTATTGCTGTGCGGCACATCGCATTGCCGGGCCGCGTCGCTCGGCGGGGCAATGATCGACTGGTTGTCGTCGACTTGGGAGGCCAATTGGCGCTCCTTTAGTTATTTCAACTTGTACCGGCTGTTGTTGGCGGCTTTGTTTTTCCTGATGCTGCTCTTTCCTGCCCAGTGGGTTGCGCGTTTTGGTCTCTTGCCCTCGTCGGGCATGTTTGTCATCGTCGTGGTTTACTTGGTTCTGGTTGCCTTGGGTCTGCTTTTGTCCAGGCGCTGGTTGCAGCATTTCAATGCCCAGTTGTCTGGCCAGGTTGTGCTCGATGTGCTGCTGATCAGTACCTTGATGTATGTTGCGGGTGGCGTTGGTAGCGGATTAGGCTTGATCCTGCTTATTTCACTGGCAGCGTCGAGCTTGGTGGGGCGTGGTCGTCTGGTCCTGTTTTATGCTGCCTTGGCGACCTTGGCGGCCTTGTTGACGCAGTCGCTCGGTGTTCTGCGCGGGGCTTTTGATCCGGCCTCAATGGTGCAGGCAGGGTTTATTTCGGCCGCTTATTTCGCGACGGCGGTGCTTGCTCGTTTGCTCGGTCAGCGGGTAATGCTCAATGAGGAATTGGCTCGGCGCCGTGGGGTGGCGTTGGAAAATCAGATTCGAATCAGCCAGGCTGTGGTCGAGCGCATGCAGGATGGTGTCTTGATTATTTCTCCCGCCGGAGAGATCGTGCGTTGCAACCCGATGGCTGCGCAATTGCTTGATCTACCGGAAACGCCGGGGCCTTTGAATTTGCGTGCCCCTCGCTTGGCGCTGGCCTTGGCCCAATGGCAGGCTGGTCGGCCGATGGATAATTTCTCGTTTGTTGCCGCCAGTGGCTGTGAGTTGAGCGCCCGTTTTGAGCCGACAGCCAGCTCTGATGGCGAGGTGCTGGTGTTTGTTGAGGATATGGAGCGTATCAAGGCGCGGGCCAGGCAATTGAAATTGGCCTCTTTGGGCCGGTTGACCGCCAGCATCGCACACGAAATTCGTAACCCGCTGGCGGCGATCAGTCATGCCGGCGAATTGCTGCAGGAGGAATTGCTCGATCCCCTGCAGGGGCGCTTATTACGTATTGTCAATGACAATACCGGGCGCTTGAACCGGATTGTGGGCGATGTGCTTGAGCTGGGTCGCCAGACAGCCGCCCAGCCGGAATGTGTCGATTTGGCGCCTTTGTGTCGGCAGGTGCTGGACGATTTAGTCGATGGCTCCGTCTGCGCGGCGGGGACGGTTGAGATCAGCATCTCTGCCACGGCCCAACTGTATTTTGATCGGGCGCATTTGTACCAGATACTGAGCAATTTATTGGCCAATGCGGTTCGGCATGGCTCCTGTGCACCTGGTGCGGTGCGGGTGCTGAGTGAGGCGGGGGAGCGCCCGGACCGTTTGAGCCTGCATGTGATCGATGATGGGCCGGGGATTCCGGCCGCCATTCGCGAACAAATTTTCGAACCTTTTTTTACCACCCATCATCAAGGCACGGGCCTGGGTCTGTTCATCGCCCGCGAACTGAGCGCCCTCAACGGTGCGCAGCTTGATTTACTGCCCGATGCACCAGGGGGGCATTTCATCCTGAGCGGGAGAAACGAAATATGTTAGCCAGCCGAAACGACCGAAGTGCCCGCCGCCCATTGAGCCGCGTGCTGGTTGTCGATGATGAAGCCGATATTCGTGAATTGATTGACCTGACTTTGTCGCGCATGGGTCTGGCGGCTGAGTGTGTGGGCAGTGTGGGTGAGGCCAAGGCGGCTTTGGCGGCTGGATCTTTTGATCTTTGCCTCACCGATATGCGCTTACCCGATGGTGAAGGTTTGGAAATCGTTCGCCATGTGACCGAGCGGTACGCGCAGACGCCGATCGCTGTGATCACGGCCTTTGGCAGCACGGAAAATGCTGTGGCGGCGTTGAAGGCCGGCGCCTTCGATTATCTGGCCAAGCCTGTGGGGCTCGAACAGTTGCGGGCGTTGGTCAAGTCGGCACTGCGCTTGCCGGGGGTCGCCCCGGAGCCCAATGCCTTGCTGGCACTGACCGGTGAATCGTCTTGCATGCAGCAGGTGCGGGCGATGATCGAGAAACTGGCTCGCAGCCAGGCACCGATTTATATTTCCGGCGAATCCGGCAGCGGCAAGGAATTGGCGGCCCGTCTGGTGCATATGCGTAGTGCACGGGCCAATGCCGCCTTTGTGCCGGTTAATTGCGGCGCCATTCCGGAAAACCTGATGGAAAGCGAATTTTTCGGCTATCGCAAAGGCGCATTTACGGGGGCCGACAATGACCGGGAGGGTTTTTTTCAGGCAGCCACTGGCGGCACTCTGTTCCTTGATGAAGTGGCAGATTTGCCGCTCCCCATGCAGGTAAAACTGCTGCGGGCCATACAGGAAAAACGGGTGCGTAAGGTGGGTAGCGTCGCCGAGGAGGCGGTCGATGTGCGCATCATGTGCGCTACCCATCGCAATCTGCGGGAGTGTGTCGAGCAAGGGCGCTTTCGTCAGGATTTGTATTACCGCCTCAACGTGATTGAACTACACATGCCGCCCCTGCGTGAGCGTCAGGAGGATATTCCTGCGCTAGTCGACAGCCTGTTGCAGAAGCTGGCTGGGGAGCCGCCTCTGCAGCTTTCTGCTGCCGCCGTGCAGGCGCTGCAGCACTATGCCTTCCCCGGCAATGTGCGCGAACTGGAAAACATCCTGGAGCGGGCAACGGCGCTGTCGGCTGGTCAGGTGATTGATGTCGCTGATCTACAACTGGCGCCGGAAGATTTCCCAGGAGGGAGTGAGGCGACGCGCGGCAGCGAAAGTCTTGATGACTATTTGAACCGGCTCGAGCGCCAGGCGATTCTCGAGGCACTGCAGAAAACGGATGGCAACCGCACGGCGGCGGCTCGTTTACTCGGTGTGACCTTCCGCTCGATGCGCTACCGGCTGGAACGGTTGAGCATCGAATGACGGTGGTGTCAGGCATGTGGCAGCAAAATGGTTGGCTGACTACGGTCGACCGCAAGGATTCGCCCAATTTCGGCGAACGGCCGCCGGGCGCCGAGGTGTCGCTGATCGTTGTGCACAACATTAGCCTGCCGCCAGGTGAGTTCGGCGGTGACTGGGTTGAGGATTTTTTTCTCAACCGGCTCGATGTGGCGGTCCACCCGTATTTTGCGGAGATTGCCGGGCTACAGGTGTCGGCGCATTTTTACGTTCGGCGCGATGGACGGGTCGTCCAGTTCGTCGGCTGCGACCAGCGCGCCTGGCACGCCGGACGCTCGGATTGGTGCGGACGCGACAATTGCAACGATTTCTCGGTCGGCATCGAGCTCGAAGGGTGCGACGAGCAGCCTTTCACCGTGGCTCAGTACGCAGCGTTGTGGTGCCTGGTCGACGCCTTGCGCCAGCGCTACCCGATCACCGCGCTTGCCGGGCACTGCGATATCGCGCCTGGGCGGAAAACCGATCCCGGTGCGCATTTCGACTGGGCGGCGCTGGCCGCCCGTTTTCCCGACCTCGCGTTACCGCCCGAGGTAACGCCGTAGGCGGTCAACTGCCTCGGCTAGTCGGTCGATACTGGTGGTGTAGGCGAAGCGGATGTGTTTTTCCGGTGCGTTGCTGCCGAAATCGAGGCCGGGGGTCGCTGCCACACCGGTTTTTTCGAGCAGGTCGCGGGCTAGCGTGAAACTGTCAGCGGTCAACGCCGAGCAGTCGCAATAAAGGTAAAAAGCGCCTTCCGGACGGGCGGTGACCCTGAAACCGAGGCTTTCCAGTGCCGGTGCCAGGAAGTCGCGGCGGCGCCGGAATTCGGCCCGGCGTTCCTCCAGGATGGCGATGGTCTCCGGCCGGAAGGCGGCGAGCGCCGCGTGCTGTGCCGGTGTCGACGGGCAGAGCACGAGGTTTTGCGCCAGTTTTTCGACATCGCGCACGAAGGCTCCAGGAATCACCATCCAGCCCAGCCGCCAGCCGGTCATCTGGAAATACTTGGAGAAGCTGTTGATAACCCAGAGGTCGTCACCGGCAGCGCAAGCGGTAGGCGCATCGGTTTCGTTCCCCAAGGGGACTTCCTGCGCCGCGGAGCAAGTCCCCTTGGAGGACGGGGCGTAAGTTAGCCCGTGGTAAATCTCGTCGACCAGAAAGTGGCCGTTTTTTTCGCGGCAGACCTCGGCTAACGCGGTGATTTCCGGTGCCGTCAGCAGCGTACCGGTCGGGTTTGCCGGCGAGGCGACGAGTAGGCCGGCAGTGCGTTCGTTCCAAGCGCCGGCGACCTGCGCCGGGGTCGGCTGGAAATTGCTGTCGGGGCCGACCGGCAGCGCCTGCGGTCGACCTTCGTAAGTGCGCAGAATATGCCGGTTACACGGGTAGCCGGGGTCGGCGAGCAGCCATTCGCTGCCGGGATCGGCGAGGCAGGCAAAGGCCAGGTTGAGCGCGCCGGAAGCGCCGTTGGTGACGGCGATACGCGCTGCTGGCACGTTGACGCCGTAGCGCTGGCGGTAAAAGTCGCTGATCGAACTGCGCAGTTCGGGCAGCCCGAGGGCCTGGGTGTACAGCATTTTGCCGCTTTTGATCGCGTCGACCGCAGCATCGGCGATGGGTGCGGGTGTCGGAAAATCCGGTTCGCCGACTTCCATGTGGATGATGTCGCGGCCCTCGGCTTCGAGTTGGCGGGCGCGGGCCAATAATTCGACCACGTGGAAAGGCTCAATGTCGGCCAGGCGGGCGGCGGAATGGGGCATGTTATTCTCCAAATAAAAACGGCCACCCGAAGGTGGCCGTGTGATCTTGACCTAAAGTGTGGATCAGGCGGCGTCCTTGAAAATGCCCATTTCGAACAATTCGCGCTTGAGCACGAGTTCGCGCGGCATCTTTTCGCCCATCTTGTCGAACCATTCCTTGTGGCCAGCCAGTTCGGCCTTCCAGGCGTCCGCATCGATGGTGGTCAGGGCATCGAAGTCTTCTTTGGAGACAGCCAGACCGGTCCAGTCGATATCTTCAAATTTCGGCATCCAGCCGAGCACGGTTTCCTTGGCAGCGACGGTGCCCTTGCAGCGTTGAACAATCCACTTCAGGACGCGCATATTGTCACCGAAGCCTGGCCACATGAAGTTGCCATCCTGGTCCATGCGGAACCAGTTGACGCAGAAGATCTTCGGCGTCGCATCGACGGTTTTGCCCATCTTCAACCAATGGTTGAAGTAGTCACCCATGTGATAGCCGCAGAACGGCAGCATGGCAAACGGGTCGCGGCGGACAACACCCTGCTGACCGAAGGCAGCGGCAGTGGTTTCGGAGCCGAGCGTGGCAGCCATGTAGACGCCGTAGTTCCAGTTGAAAGCCTGGTAAACCAGCGGCACGGTGGTAGCGCGACGGCCGCCGAAGATGAAGGCCGAGATCGGCACGCCGGCCGGATCTTCCCAGGCTTCGTCAACCGACGGGCACTGGTTGGCCGGGGCGGTGAAGCGCGAGTTGGCGTGGGCGGCCTTGCGACCATTTTTGCCGTCTTCCGGAGTCCAGTCCTTGCCTTGCCAGTCGATCAGGTGATCTGGCGCTTGCTTAGTCAGGCCTTCCCACCACACGTCGCCATCGTCGGTCAGGGCGACGTTGGTGAAGATGATGTTTTCCTTCAGCGTGGCTAGCGCGTTGAAGTTGGTTTTTTCCGAGGTGCCCGGCGCAACGCCGAAGAAGCCGGCTTCCGGGTTGATGGCGTAGAAGCGGGTGACGCCGTCGGCATCGACACGCGGCTTGATCCAGGCGATGTCGTCACCGATGGTGGTGATCTTCCAGCCGTCGAGCGTCTTCGGCGGGATCAGCATGGCGAAGTTGGTCTTGCCGCAGGCCGACGGGAAGGCGGCGGCGACGTAGGATTTTTCACCTTCTGGCGACTCGACGCCGAGGATGAGCATGTGTTCGGCCAGCCAACCCTGATCGCGTGCCATGTTCGAGGCGATACGCAGGGCGAAGCATTTCTTGCCGAGCAGGGCGTTACCGCCGTAGCCGGAGCCGTAAGACCAGATTTCACGGGTTTCGGGGTAGTGAACGATGTACTTGACCGTTGGGTTGCACGGCCAGGCAACGTCCTTCTGGCCATCTTCCAGCGGCGCACCGACCGTGTGGATACAGGGTACGAACTCACCGTCAGTGCCGAGTACGTCGAAAACGGCCTTGCCCATGCGGGTCATGGTGCGCATGTTGGTAACGACGTAAGCGGAGTCGGTGATTTCGAAGCCGATGTGGGCGATCGGGGAACCCAGCGGGCCCATGCTGAACGGGATCACATACATTGTGCGACCCTTCATGCAGCCCTTGAAGATGCCGTTCAGCTTCTCGCGCATGACGGCTGGCTCTTCCCAGTTATTGGTCGGGCCGGCATCGTCCTTCTTTTCAGAGCAGATGTAGGTGCGGTCTTCAACGCGGGCGACGTCGGACGGGTCGGAGAAGGCGAGGTAAGAGTTCGGGCGCTTTTCCGGGTTCAGTTTGATCAGCGTGCCGGCTTCAACCATTTCAGCGCACAGCCGGTCATACTCTTCCTGCGAGCCATCGGCCCAGTAAATACGATCGGGCTGGGTCAGCGCGGCGATCTCGGCGACCCATTGTTTCAGGCCTTCATGTTTGACGTAATCAGGTGCATTCAGCGGTGCGGTCATGGCGGTGTCTCTCTCCAAGGTACTGAAATAGATAAACTTAACGCCAGTCGCCGGGAGCTGCCACCAAGAATTCGAGCGGCATAGAGGCCGTCGGCTGGGAAGCCCGTAATTATGCATCAACCGAGGGTAAATATCTACTTGACTTTTATCTTCTACGTGATGTCCGAAATGGCCGCCAGCGGACTTTGTGCTACTATTTATCGCATCCCAAAACCGTATTTCACAATACAAAACGGAGGAAGACATGGACCCTCGGCAATTGCGTGAAGCTGCCCTTTACTATCATCGCCACCCCAAGCCTGGCAAGATCGCGGTGACGCCCATCAAGCAGTTGACTAACCAGTACGATCTGTCGATGGCTTATTCGCCCGGCGTGGCCTTTGCTTGTGAGGAAATTGTTGCTGATCCGTCCGAAGCGAGCACCCTGACCGCACGCGCCAATCTGGTTGGTGTTATCACCAACGGGACGGCAGTTCTTGGTCTGGGGCCGATTGGCCCGCTGGCCGCCAAGCCAGTGATGGAAGGCAAGGGCGTCTTGTTCAAAAAGTTTGCCAATATTGATGTCTTCGATCTGGAAATCAACGAGCGTGATCCGGATAAGCTGATTGACACCATCGCCTCGCTGGAGCCGACATTCGGCGGCATCAACCTCGAAGATATCAAGGCGCCCGAGTGCTTCTATATCGAAAAGAAGCTGCGCGAACGGATGAAGATTCCTGTTTTTCATGATGACCAGCATGGCACGGCCATTGTGGTCGGTGCGGCGATTCTCAATGGCTTGCATTTGATTGGCAAAGACCTGTCGACCGTGAAAGTCGTGACATCCGGTGCGGGTGCGGCGGCGCTGGCTTGTCTCGATTTGTTGGTGATGCTCGGGGTGCCAATCCGCAATATCTGGGTCACCGACATCAAGGGCGTAGTTTACGAAGGCCGCGTCGAGGAGATGGACGAGATCAAGGCTCGCTACGCCAAAGTGACCGATGCCCGGACGCTGGGCGAAGTCATCGAAGGCGCTGATGTATTCCTTGGTTTGTCGGCTGGTGGTGTGCTCAAGCCGGAGATGGTGACAAAAATGGCCGCCAAGCCGCTGATCATGGCGCTGGCCAATCCGACGCCGGAAATCCAGCCCGAGCAGGTCAAGGCAGTACGCGACGATGCGATTATGTGCACAGGTCGTTCAGACTACCCGAATCAGGTGAATAACGTGCTGTGTTTTCCGTTCATTTTCCGTGGTGCACTGGATGTCGGCGCAACGACCATTACTGAAGAAATGAAAATGGCTGCCGTCAAGGCGATCGCCGAGCTGGCCCGGGCTGAGCAATCCGAAGTGGTGGCTTCGGCTTATGGCGAAAAGATTTCAGGATTCGGCCCCGAGTACCTGATCCCCAAACCGTTTGACCCGCGCCTGATCGTCAAGATTGCCCCGGCTGTGGCGCAGGCTGGCATGGATTCCGGGGTGGCCACCCGGCCGATTACCGACTGGCCGGCTTACCTGCAGGGCTTGAACGAATTTGTCTATCACTCCGGCTTGATCATGAAGCCGGTGTTTTCCCAGGCCAAGATGGCACCTAAGCGTATCGTTTTTGCCGAGGGTGAGGATGAGCGGGTATTGCGCGCCGTTCAAGTCATCCGCGATGAAGGCATTGCCCAACCCATCCTGATCGGTCGCCCGGCTGAAATTCAGCGGCGTATTGAAACGGCTGGTTTGCGGATTCGCCAAGGGGTCGATTTTGAAGTGGTGTATGCCGATGACTGTCCATTCTTTGAGCAGCATTTTGATGAGTTCTGGCAAACCTACCATCGACTGATGGAGCGCAAGGGCGTGTCGCCCGATTACGCGCGACGCGAAGTGCGGCGGCGGGCGACTTTGTACGGTGCGTTGATGGTTCGTCTGGGTTACGCGGATGGTCTGATTTGTGGCACGTTTGGCCGTCACGAAACGCATCGTGAATATGTTCAGGAAGTCATTGGCACCCAGCCGGGAACTGATCGTTATTCGACCATGAACCTCCTGATGTTGCCGGGACGGACGGTGTTCATTGCCGATACCTACGTCAATTACGACCCCAGCGCCGAGGAACTGACTGATATGACGCTGTTGGCCGCTGAAGAAATTCGTAATTTCGGCATTCAGCCCAAGGTTGCCCTGTTGTCGCACTCGACCTTTGGTACTGAGGACACGCCGACCTCGCTGAAAATGCGCCAGGTTCTGTCCTTGCTGGCTGAGCGGGCGCCTGATCTGGAGGCGGAGGGGGAAATGCACGGTGATGCAGCGCTGGATGAGGAAATTCGCCTGGCGGCTTTCCCCAATTCGCGCCTCAGGGGGCAGGCCAATTTGCTGGTCATGCCGACGCTGGATGCGGCGAATATTTCCTTCAATCTACTCAAGGTGGCGGCTGGGGATAATTTGACGGTTGGGCCCATCCTGCTGGGGGCTGACAAGCCGGTTAATATCCTGACGCCGACAGCGACCGTGCGTCGTATTGTCAATATGACCGCGTTGACGGTGGTTGATGCATCGTAAATATTGACTTGAGATATTGCTGCTATCTCCATGGTTTTATTGAAATTTAGAACTCTGTTGCCAAACTGGGATAGAATTTCGCTGGAACCGTGGAGAGACTGCATGCGACGAAAAATTTCGGCCATCATGGCCTGCTGTGCACTGTTGACGTTAGCTGTCCCCTTGCCGTTGCAAGCGGCGGGCAAGGCAGAAAGCAAGGATGTCCGTAAAAGCGCTGCGAAGGTTGCGCATGGCAAGAAAGGCCTGGCCAATAGCAAGAACGTCAAGTCGGTCAAAGTAGCGAAAAAATCAACGGTGGTGACCAAGTCTGCCGCCAAGGGCGTGTCCCGGGTTTCTTTTAGTGACGACGCCAGCCGCCTGGCTTTGTATTCCTCATCGGCGCTGGTCATTGATCAGAGCACGGGCAAGGCGTTGGTTGAGAAGCAGCCGGACGCCGTAGTCCCCATCGCCTCGATTTCCAAGCTGATGATGGCCATGGTCGTGCTGGATGCCAAGCTCGACATGAACGAAGTGATCCGGATATCGGAAGAGGATGTCGATAGCCTCAAGGGTACTCGTTCGCGACTGCCGGTCGGGACCACGATGACACGTGAGACCGCCATGCTGCTGGCGCTGATGTCTTCGGAAAACCGGGCGGCACACGCCCTGGGGCGTCATTACCCGGGCGGGATGGCTGCTTTTGTGCAGGCGATGAATCGCAAGTCGCAAGCCTTAGGCATGTTCCATTCCAGTTTTGAAGAACCGACCGGTTTGTCGAGCAATAATGTGTCGACCGCGCACGATCTGGCGCGGATGGTGACGGCGGCGGCGCGATATCCGGAAATCCGTAATTTTTCGACCACAGCCGAGGCTCGGCTTGACCTGAATGGCCGGATTCGTGACTTCGGCAATACCAACGCGCTGGTGCGTAGTGACAACTGGCAGATCGGGGTGTCGAAAACGGGTTATATCGCTGAAGCTGGGCGTTGTCTGGTAATGCAGGCCTGGGTGGCTGACAAGCCGGTGGTCATCGTGCTACTCGATTCGGTCGGCAAGATGACCCGGGTCGGTGATGCCAACCGGATCAAGCGCTGGATGGAAAGTGCTGGACTGTCGCAGAAGTCGAAGAGCGCCTGAGTATTTTTCGGGGGCTGTAAGAACAGCGGGCTGCCAAGCGGGCAGCCCGTTTTTTATTGGGCGTGGCCTATAAAGCCGAGGGCGTGCGATACCGCGTCGGCCGTTTCGCGGACCTGGCGGGCCCAGTCGGGGTCGTGGCGGTCGGCGGGTGCGGAGACCGAGAGGGCGGCGACGATATGGCCTTCGTCATCGTGAATGGGAGCGGCGACGCATTTGAGGCCCAGTTCGGCTTCTTCGTCATCGTAGGCAATGCCGTGTCGGCGCACCTTGTCGAGTTCCTTTTCCAGGCTGTCGAGGGTGGTTAGCGAGTGGGGTGTTTTGCCGGGCAGGCTGGTACGTTTGGCGTAATCGCGAACCTGCGGGGCACTTTCT
Organism: Dechloromonas sp.; assembly: GCA_028689015.1. Taxonomy (GTDB): domain Bacteria; phylum Pseudomonadota; class Gammaproteobacteria; order Burkholderiales; family Rhodocyclaceae; genus Azonexus. The sequence continues at coordinate 11,018 of JAQTXC010000002.1, forward strand.
GCGGCCAGAAAGAGCTTGCCGAGCGAGGTCAGGTGCAGCGGCGCCCGGCCGCCGACCAGGTAGACGACACGTACTAAGGCGCGGCCGGACGAGGTGCGTTCGAGATAGATAATTTCGTCATCGTGCCGGATGCCCAAGTTAATCGCTTCGCCAATCTGCTCGTGCAGTGTTTGCATGAAAGGCAAGGCGACTTCGCGCAGATTGATGCGCGACTTGACGATATTGCCGAGTTCGAGCAAGCGGATACCCAGGCGGTAGGTGCCGGCCTCGTGGCGCTCGACAAAGCGGGCGCTGGTCATCGCGGCAAGAATGCGGTGGGCAGTGGATGGATGCAGTTCGGTGGCCTGTGCCAAGTGTTTAAGGCTGGCCGAATCCGGGGCCGCCGCGAGGGCGTCCAGCAGCGACATCATGCGCTCGATGACCTGGATCGAACCGGGAGTTCTGGCGGTGCCGCCGGCAGCTTCGGACAACTGGATTCCTTTATTCTCGGGGTTTGAGTAGCATTGGCTACTTCGCCTTCTTGTGCGGCGCAATATTAGCATGCGCATTGCCTTATACGTTACCTGCCTGGTTGACCTGATGCGCCCGGCCATTGGCTTTGCCAGCTTGCGTTTGCTGGCCTTGACTGGGGCTGAGGTGGTGGTGCCACCGGGACAAACCTGCTGCGGTCAACCGGCCTGGTCCGAGGGCGATCGGCCGCTGGCGGCTGCCCTGGCGCGCCAGGCGGTGGGTCAGTTGCTGAATTACGATGTCATCGTGGTGCCTTCTGGTTCCTGTGCCGAGCACATCGTTCACACTTACCCTCAGTTGCTGTCTGATGAGGCTGGCTGGCGTGATGCAGCGCAGCAGGTGGCGGGGCGAACGCGCGAGTTGGCGTCTTTCCTAGCCGAGGCTTTACCGCCCGGGCCGCTGCCTGGACATTTTGCTGGAACGGTGACTTATCACGATTCCTGCAAGGGGCTGCGCGGTCTGGGCATCAAGCAGGCGCCGCGCGATTTGTTGCTCAGGGTCAACGGCCTGAATTTGCAAGAAATGGCCGATTGCGAAGCTTGCTGCGGTTTTGGCGGTAGTTTTTCCGTGCGTTTCGCCGAGGTATCGACCCGTATCGTTGACCGTAAATGTGCGGCGGTGGCAGCCAGTGCCTGTGGGGCCGTGGTCGGTGGCGACCTGGGCTGTTTGCTCAATATTGAGGGGCGTTTGCGGCGGCGCGGCGATGAAACCACGCGGGTGCTGCACCTTGCCGAAGTGCTGGCCGGCGGGAGTGGCGACTGATGGCGGGCATGCGTTCGCAGGCCATGCATTTTCAGGCGCGGGCCGGCCAGAAGCTGGCGGATGAGGTCCTGCAGGGGGCCTTGCGTCGCGCGCAACCTTTATTCACGGCCAAACGACAGAAGGGCATGGCCTCGCTGGCGGCCGACGGGCTGGATTTTGGGCATCTGCGTGCGGCCGCTGCGGCGATCCGGCAAGCGGTACTCGACGATCTCGATGTCTGGCTCGAGTTGTTCGAGGCGCGGGCCAAGGCGCGTGGGGCTGAGGTGTTGTGGGCGCGCGATGGGGCCGAGGTCAGCCAGTTGGTAGTTGATCTGGCGCGCCGTCATGCGGTGCGCACCGTTACCAAATCAAAGTCGATGCTCTCCGAAGAGGCGGCGCTGAATGCGGCCTTGCTGGCGGCCGGCGTGCGACCGGTGGAAACAGATCTTGGTGAATACATTGTGCAACTGGCTGATGAGCCGCCATCGCACATCATTGCACCGGCAGTGCATAAAACCATTGCGCAGGTCGACGCTTTATTTGCCGACGCGCACGGTCGACCGCGGCAAACCCGTCATTCTTCCGATATTCCCGCCTTGGCGCGCGAGGCGCGGGAGATCTTGCGGCCACAATTCCTGGCCGCGGACATGGGGATTTCCGGCGCCAATTTCCTGGTTGCCGAAACGGGGTCGGCGGTGTTGGTAACCAATGAGGGCAATGGTCGCCTGGTCACCACCTTGCCGCGCCTGCACGTGGTGATCACCGGCATCGAGAAAGTCGTGCCGACGCTCGAGGACGTTGCCACCCTGCTGCGCCTGTTGCCGCGCTCGGCGACCGGGCAGGATATTTCCAACTATGTCTCTTTGCTGACTGGCACTAAATCCGCCGACGAAAGCGATGGTCCCGACCAGACGGTCTTCATCCTGGTGGATAATGGTCGCGCCGGACTGCTCGGGAGCGAGTTTGAGCCGATGTTGCGCTGCATTCGGTGTGGCGCCTGCATGAATCACTGTCCGGTTTATTTTTCACTCGGCGGTCATGCCTATGGCTGGGTTTATCCCGGGCCGATGGGGTCGGTGCTGACGCCCTTGTTGACCGGGCTGGATCAGGCGCTGGACTTGCCGTGGGCGAGCACCGGCTGCAATCAGTGTGGCGAGGTTTGTCCAGTGGATATTCCCTTGCCGGCCTTGATGCGTGGTCTGCGCGAACGGCAGCAGCACCAGCAGTTGCGGCCGCGTGGTGAGCGCTGGGCCAGACGGGTGTGGGGCTGGCTGGCGCTACGTCCGCGTCTGTATCGCTGGCTGACCCGCGGGTTGGTGCGCTATTTGCACTGGTTGGCCGATGGTCAAGGCCGTATCCGTATTTTTGGCCTGGTGCCGGGGTGGACCGCGGGACGCGATCTGCCGGTGGGGCCGGGACGCAGTTTTCATGAACTATATGCCGCAAGAAAGAGAGATTGAGCATGGAATTTACCCCCGACGGCCCGATGGCTATTCCGCTGTGGATCAATGGCCGGGCGTATTTGACGGTGGGCGACAGCTTTTTTGACGTGGTGAACCCGGTCTCTGGCCAGGCTCAGCACCGGGTGCCGATGTGTGGTGCCAGCGAGGCGCTGACGGCGGTGACTGCGGCGCAGGCGGCGCAGCCCGGCTGGGCGGCGATGGGTTTGCCGGCGCGGCAGGTCTGTTTGGAGCAACTGGCCGATGCGCTGGCCCGTTATGCGGGTCATTTCGCCAAATTGTTGCGCCAGGACGTCGGTTTTGACGAAGCGCGGGCGACGGCCGAGGTCAGCGAGGCGGTGACCGGGCTGCGCCGCACGAGCGTTGGCGACAACGGTGTCGTTGGCTTGGTGGTCGACGCCAGCCAGCCGTTGTGCGGCCTGGTCGACATGCTGGTGCCGGCTTTGCTGGCGGGGGCTACGATCGTCATCAAACCCAGCCCGAAAGCGCCGTCGGCCGCCTACGCCCTGTGCGAGCTGGCTACCCGCGCCGATTGGCCAGCCGGTGTGCTCAATGTTCTGCACGGTGACACGGCGGCGATTGAGGGCCTCTGTGCGGCCGGGATCGATCGCCTGCTGTATGCCGGTCAGGCCGCGCTGGGCGTCCAGGTTGGCGGGCTGGCCGATGCTGCCCAGGTGCCCTTCGAGATGAAGGCGGGCTGACATGCGTATCGTCCATCTGGAGGGCGAGTCGCTGATCGCCGAGCTACGGCGCCCGGCTTTTGCCCACACCTGGATCGAATACCCGGCGACCTGTGCGGAGCAGGTGGCCGAACGTCTGCGCGGGGCGACCATTGCCATCACCAACAAGGCGCCGATCAGTAGTGCCACGGTCGACGCCCTGCCAGACCTGAAAATGATCGCTGTTTCGGCGACCGGCACGAACAATATCGACCTGGCGGCCTGTCGGCAGCGTGGCATCGTGGTGACCAATGTTCAGGGCTACGCCCAGCAGACCGTGCCCGAGCATGTCTTTGCTTTGCTTCTCGCCTTGTCGCGCAATCTGTTGGCTTGGCGCGCCGCCTTGCAAGCCGGGCGCTGGTCGCAGGCGACGCAGTTCTGCCTGTTCGATCATCCCATTCGTGATTTGCATGGGGCGACGCTGGGCGTGATTGGCAGCGGTAGCCTGGGTGAGGGCGTCGTTCGGCTGGGTCAAGCCTTTGGCATGCGCGTGCTACGCGCCGAGCGCAAGGGTGCTGCAGTCGTCCGCCCCGGTTACGTCGCCTTTGCCGAGGTTTTGGCCGAGGCCGATGCGATCAGCCTGCATTGCCCGTTGAACGAGGAAACCCACCATCTGATCGGGCTTGCCGAGTTGCAGGCGATGAAACGTTCGGCCTTGCTGATTAACACGGCACGCGGCGGTATTGTCGATGAGCCGGCCCTGGCCCGGGCCTTGCGCGAGGGCTGGATTGCCGGCGCTGGTTTTGACGTGTTGAGCAGCGAGCCGCCACTGGCTGATCATCCCTTGCTCGCTCCCGACCTGCTGGCCTTGCCCAATTTTCTGCTGACGCCGCATGTGGCCTGGTCGAGTCGGCCGGCGATGCAGGCGCTGGCCGATCAGGTGACGGCCAATATTGAAGCCTTTGCCGCGGGTGTGGCACAGAACCGGGTGGCATGAGCGCTCGCGCTGACATTCTGGCGCGCCTCAGGGGGGCCGTGGCTGGCTCTGATCGGGTAACGCGCCAGGCGGCGGCCGAAGCACGGTTGCTGGCCGCCGCCCGCGGGCCACAGCCCGTGCTGCCGCCTGATGGGCGCCTGCGCTTTCAGCAACGCGCGGTGGCCCAGGCCTGTACGGTGGATGCGGTGGCGGGCTGGGCCAGCGTGCCGGCAGCTGTGGCCAGCTACCTCGAGACGCACGATCTGGGTACCGTGGCCGTAGCAACGCCCGATCTGGCGGCCATCGACTGGGCTAGCGCCGGTCTGCGCGTTGCCTGCCGTGGTGCGGTCGACGCCGATCAGGTTGGTATTTCCGGCTGTTTCTGCGCCATTGCCGAAACTGGCACCTTACTGTTGCTGTCTGGGCCGCAAACGCCGGCCACCGTCAGTCTGTTGCCGGAGACGCATGTGACCTTGGTCGATAGTCGGCGCATCGTGGCGACCATGGAGGATGCCTTTGCCCTGCTGCGTGCCGAACACGGTCAACTGCCGCGGGCAGTCAATTTTGTCTCCGGGCCGTCGCGTACCGGCGATATTGAACAAACCATTGTTCTCGGCGCACACGGACCGTGCCGGGTTCATCTCATCCTGATCGGGGAAACTGTATGACCATTGAATTTGCCGTGCGCGGCGACTACATCCAGCTGGATCAACTGCTCAAAGCCACCGGCCTGTGTGACTCGGGGGGCGCCGCGCATGCGGCGATTGCGGCGGGTCAGGTGCGGGTCGATGGCGCGGTCGACACCCGCAAACGGGCCAAAATGCATCCCGGACAGCGGGTGGATTTTGCGGGTGAATCGATCCGCCTGATGGCCGAGGCGGGCTGAGCTTCAGGTCATTTTGACCACAATGTCGTGCAGCGTATTGGCGCAATGGGCCATGCGGTCGGCGGCATTGGACAGGTGACGGTAAATCTCGCGGCGCTTGAACATGTGGATGTAGTCATCGCCGACGAATAGCTCGGCGATGGCGCGGCGATAGTTCTTTTCTACCCGGCGCTCGGCTTTGCGCGCGGTATCGGCGTCCAGGGCGGCATCCTGCGGTGTCTTGGCTAGTTTGCTGTAACCCAGGGCCAGCGCATCGGCCCCAAGCTTGATGTGCATGGCCATTTCCAGGCAATGCTTGTCTGGAGCCAGGCCGAGGACCGCCATTTCATTAACTGTCGTCTTGCAGTAATTGACCACTTCGTCCAGATCGATGATGGCGCGGTGCAAATCCTCGCGGTCGATCGGTGTCGAAAACGCTTCGTTCAAGGCGTGCAGGTTGGCGATCTTGACGCGGTCGGCAGCGTGTTCGTCCTGGCGAATCTGGTGGCCGATGTCGGCGTTGCCGGTTTCCATGAATTCGACCAGCAGGCCGGTGGTGTGTGCCACGTGGTTGCACTGGTTGGTCAGCATGCCGAAGAAATCCGGCATTTTCGGGAACACGCGGTCAAACAGGCGGCGGAAGATTGAGGCTTGGGGGGCGGGCGTGTCGCTGCTCATGGCTTGGCTCCGAGAAACAGGTTGACCAGCGCATAGGCCTGTATGGCGAATAGCGCGGCACCGGGGATAGTGACGATCCAGGTGGTGGCAATGTCCTTCGCCTTGGCCCAGCGGACGGCCCGTGGTCGTTCCGATGCGCCGATGCCCATGATCGAGGTGGCGACGACGTGGGTGGTCGACACCGGCGCACCCAGGGCTGAGGCAGCGAGGATGACGCTGGCTGAGGTCAGTTGTGAACCGAGGGCGTGCAGCGGGCGAACGCGGTAAATGGCAAAGCCCAGGGTGCGGACGATGCGCCAGCCGCCGGACAGGATGCCGAGCGTTATTGCCGTGGCGCAGGCCAGCATCACCCAGAACGGCACTTCGAAATGCGGAATGAAGCCGCCGAGCAGCAGGACCAGGGTCAGGATGCCCATGCTTTTCTGGGCATCGTTGGCGCCGTGCGAAAAAGCCAGCCCGGCCGCCGTGAAGAACTGGATGTAGCGCAGGCGTGAATTGGCAGCGGGCTTGGCGGCGCGCAGCAGGCCGCTGAGCAGGCGATGAATCAGAAAGCCGGCCCAAAAACCGATCAACGGCGACAGCAGGAGAGCGGCCAGGACCTTGACGATGCCGGTCAGTCGGCCTTGCAGCAGCTCGGCCATTCCCCAGGCGACGTGGTCGCTGCCGACCGCCACCACCACCGCACCGACCAGGCCGCCGACCAGGGCGTGCGATGACGACGATGGAATGCCGAAATACCAAGTTAGCAAATTCCAGACAATGGCGCCGAGCAGGCCGCAAAGTAGAATGGACAAGGAGAGTACGGGCGCCACCTCGTCGAGGCTGACGAACTTGCCAATGGTGTTGGCGACCGCTGTACCGCCGAGCAGGGGACCGAGAAATTCGAAAACGCCAACGATCAGGACGGCTTGTGCAGGCGTCATGGCACGCGAAGCAATGACCGTGGCGACGATGTTGGCCGCATCGTGGAAGCCATTGGTGTAATCGAACAGCAGCACGACCACGACAGTCAGCACGGCCAGCAGGAAAAGGGTGTCCATGCCTTGGGCGCCGGAGGGCGCGTCTCCTTGAAAAATTGGTATGGTGCGTTTCAGTATAGCGCCGGCTTGTGTTCAAAGGATGGACGCGCTACGGTCGACCCGATCTTTGCCTTAAAATTAGCGTTTTCTGATATAGGTTGCCTCGCATGTCCGAAATCCTTCCTCGCCCCGGCTTTCTGGCTATTTCACGCGGTTTCGCACCTGGCTGGTTCGCCGCCGTGATGGGGACCGGCGTGCTGGCCCTGACTACGCTGACTCTGTCTGAAACCTGGCCGCTGCTGCGCGCTCTGGCCGAGGCGCTGCATTGGTTGAACAGCCTGCTGTTCGTCGTCTTGGCCTTGCCCTGGCTAACGCGCTGGCTGCGTTTTCGCGAAGCGGCGCTGCAAACCTTGCGCCATCCGGTGCAGGCCAGCTTTTATCCGACTTTCTCGATTGCCTTGCTGGTGCTGGCGGCGCAATGGCTGCGCTTCACGCCCTGTGTCGAGGTGGCACTCACCTTGTGGTGGCTGGGGGTGCTGATGCACTTCGCCTTCAGTTTTGCCGTGCTCTTTTTCATGTTTCGGGGTGAGCATGTCACGGTCGACCATGTGACCCCGGCCAAATTCATCCCGGCGGTTGGTCTGGTCGTCATGCCACTGGCCGGTGGCCCGTTGCTGGCCCATATGTCGCCGACCGTGGCGGAATGGGCGCTGACCTTGAACCTAATCGGCCTCGGGGCGGGTAGTCTGATGTACCTTGGCCTGCTGGGCATGACCTTGCAACGCAAGTACCTGCACGCGCCAGCTCAGGGCATCCTGACACCGACGGTGTGGATTCATCTGGCACCGCTGGGCGTCATCCCGGTCAGTTTGCTTAATGTGCTGGATCAACTGCCGTTGCCGGCGGCTCGTGAGGCGGGGGTCGTGGTCCTGGCGCTGCTCTGGGGCTTTGGGGTCTGGTGGCTGGTCATGGCCAGTTTGCTGACACTGGCGGCCCGCGCTGCCGGGCAGTTGCCCTTCGCCCTGTCGTGGTGGGCCTTCACCTTTCCGCTGGGCGCTTTCGTCGCCGCCAGTCTGCGCCTGAATGCCCTGCTTGGCTGGCAGTCCGTGGGCTGGGTCGGGCTGCTTGCCTGGGGCTTGCTGTGGTTCTTCTGGTTGCAAACTGCCTGGCGTACTGTGCGAGCGGTGATCAACGGTGCCATTTTCCACCCTCATCCCTGATGGACTGGCTCACTGTGGGGGCCTTGTCGCTCGCTACCTGGCTGACTGGCAATGCCTTGATCCGCCGTGGCTTGGCTGCGCCCCGTCTGTTGCCAAGGCACGTGCCGGTGGGTGACGACTGGCGGGATGTGCGCCTGCCAACGGTGCGGGGCAAAACCTTGCATGCCTGGTATCTGCCGGCGCCGACAGCCGGTGCGCCAGCGCTGGTCGTCATGCACGGCTGGGGCAGCAATGCCGAAGCCATGCTGCCTTTGCAGCCCCCCTTGCAGGAAGCCGGCTATGGCGTGTTGTTTGTTGACGCCCGTTGCCATGGGCTGAGCGATGATGATCGCTTTACTTCGCTGCCGCGCTTTGCCGAAGATATCGAGGCGGCGCTTGACTGGCTGGTGGGGCAGCCGGGCGTCGATGCCGCGGCGCTGGGCGTGATTGGCCATTCAGTAGGTGCGGCGGCGGCCCTTTTGGTTGCAGCGCGTCGCCCGGGCTTGCAAGCCGTTGTCAGTCTCGCGGCCTTCGCCCACCCGGCCGCCATGATGCGGCGCTGGCTGGCGGCCAGGCACATCCCTTATTGGCCGGTTGGCGCCTATATCCTGGCCTACGTACAGCGGGTGATTGGTGCCCGTTTCGATGATATTGCACCGACGACGAGCATTGGTCGCATTACCTGTCCGGTCTTGCTGGTCCATGGTGAGGCCGATGACACCGTGCCCTTGGCCGAAGCCCACGAGATTCTCGCCGCATGCGGCCCGGCGACAGTCGAGCTGTTGGTGGTGCCAGGCAATCACGAGCACTTTGCTGAGGCTGACCGCCATTGGCCCCGCTTGCACGCTTTTTTGGGTAGAGCCTTTCACGGTCGACCTGTCTAGAACGAAAAAAAGGCGGGTGCATGGCACCCGCCCAAGCGGAATCTGCCCCAAATTGGCGTCAGGGCAGGAGGAAGGAGGCTTTCTCGCGGACGATGATCTCCGGGTTGTCGGTAGCGACGATGGTCAAGTGAATCTGATTGGCCCCTGCTTTACCGGATTCCGGCGGCACACGGACGATGGTGTTGAAGGAGTGAAGGGCGGCCGGGGCTACATCGACTTCGTTATCGCCGGCAATTTCTGCACCTTCGAGGCCGTCGACCGTGACCTTGAAGCGGTGGGCTTCTTCCGAGGTGTTCATGATCTGCAGCATGTAGACATTCTCGATCCGGCCGTCGTCGGCTTCGCGGGCCAGCGTCGAGCGGTCACGAATGATGTCTACCTTGAGCGGGATGCGGTGCATCAGGAACCAGCCGCTGATCAGCGTGATGACAATCAGGATGACGGTGTAGAGCAGGATGCGTGGCCGGACGATGTGAGCGAGGATTTCTTTCTTCTCGAACTTCGAGGCCAAGGCGTTTTCGGTCGAGTAGCGGATCAGCCCTTTGGGCAGGCCGACCTTCTCCATCACGTCGTCGCAGACGTCGATGCAAGCGGCGCAGCCGATGCACTCGTATTGCAGGCCGTTCCGGATGTCGATACCGGTCGGGCAGACATGGACGCACTGACCGCAGTCGATACAGTCGCCCAGGCCCGCGGCCTTGGGATCGACCCCTTTCTTGCGGGCACCACGGTTTTCGCCGCGGGCTGGATCGTAGGAAATGATCAGGGTGTCCGGGTCGAACATCACGCTCTGGAAGCGGGCATACGGGCACATGTATTTGCAGACCTGTTCGCGCATGAAGCCAGCGAAGAGGAAGGTGAAGCCGCCGTAACAGAAGATCCAGAAAATCTCCCAGGAGCCCAGGGTGTTGGTGCGGACGTTGTTGATCAGCTCATCGACCGGGGTGAAGTAGCCGACCAGCGTGAAACCGGTCCACAGGGAGAGCAGGCCCCAGAGGAAGAACTTGGTGCTCTTGAGGCGCAACTTGCGGGCATTAAGCGGCGCTTTGTCGAGCTTCATCCGGGCGTTGCGGTCGCCTTCGACCCAGTTTTCGATCCACATGAACAACTGGGTATAGACCGTTTGCGGGCAGGCATAACCGCAGAACAGGCGCCCGGCGACGGCGGTGACCAGGAACAGGGCGTAGGCTGAAATGATGAGCAGGGCGGTTAGGTAAATGACGTCCTGTGGCCAGAAGACCAGGCCGAAGATGTAGAACTTGCGCTCAACCAGGTGGAACAGCAGTGCTTGCCGATCATTCCATTCCAGCCACAAACCGCCATAGAAGGCGATCTGGGTGATGATGACCATGATGATGCGCCAGTTGTCGAAAAAGCCACGCACACCCTTGGCGTAGATTTTCTTGCGCTTTTCGTACATGGAAACTAGGACGGGTTCGGTCGGCGGGGAGGGCTTTTTGTCTTGGCTCATTGTTCCTCAGCGGGTTGGATCAAAATCGGGTTGGAAACCGGGGCGGCTGGAAGATCGATTGAATGCATCAAGCGGGCCTGCGGGGCGAACGATGGGAAATGCAGTCAGTCGATCGGTTTTTCCGGTACTGACCAGCCTGCTGCTCGGGGGGGATGGCAGGCTGGGTGCGCCGGTTTCCAGCTTATCTCTATACAAGATGCGTGCCTGATTGTGGCTGTTTTTAAAAGTGTTGTCAGATCAATTGTTTGTCTTCCATTTTTCGGCTGCCTTGGGTGGCAGGCTTGGCGGTCGTGCCATAATTGGCAGTCGATACTGTCCGGGTTGTCAAAGCTGGCATGACTGCACATTTTTTGAGCGAACTAATTTCTTTTTTGGATGCTTTGCCGGAGCCGCGCATCGTGATGACGGCAGATTACCGGATCATCGCCGCGAATGCAGCCTATCAGCGCGAATTTGGTGGTGAGGTGGCGATCGTCGGCCGTCATTGCTATGACGTTTCGCACCACTTCACGGTGCCGTGCGATCAGGCGGGGGAGTCTTGTCCGCTGCGGCAGAGTCTGGAGAGCGGCGTGCCGCAGCGCGTACTCCATTTGCACCATACGCCGCGCGGCGAGGAGCATGTGGCGGTTGAAACCTTGCCGATCCGCGATGAGCGTGGCGAGGTGGTTTATTTTGTCGAAACCATGCGGGTGGTTCGTCAGGCCAGCAGCCGGGCGGCGGCCCAAGGGCTGGTTGGCCGCTCGCCCGCCTTCATGGCGATGCTGGGAAAAATCTTGCGGGTGGCCAATTCCAACGCGTCGGTGCTGTTGCTGGGCGAAACCGGCACCGGCAAGGAACTGGTGGCGCGCGCCATCCACGAAGCCAGTGCCCGCGAATCCGGGCCGTTTGTCGCGGTCGACTGTGCGGGCATGACCGAAACGCTGTTTGAAAGTGAATTGTTCGGTTACGAAAAAGGGGCTTTTACCGGCGCCAACCATCGCAAGCAGGGCCTGGTCGAGGCAGCGGCTGGCGGTACCTTGTTTCTCGACGAAATCGGCGAATTGCCGGTGGCCTTGCAGGTCAAGCTGCTACGCCTGCTGGAGACCGGTACCTATCGACGGGTGGGGGGACTGGACTGGTTGCCGGCTGATTTTCGCCTGGTGACAGCGACGCACCGCCAGTTGTCGGCGATGGTTGAGGCCGAGACTTTTCGTCGCGATCTCTACTTCCGCATCAACACTTTTCCGATTCATACCCCGGCGCTGCACGAGCGCCGCGACGATATTCCCTTGCTGGCGGCTTCCCTGCTTGAACGGGTTGATCGCCGGCCGGGGCGGCGCTTTACGGTGCGTGCTGAACATTGGCTGCAGCAGCAGGCCTATAGCGGCAATATCCGCGAGTTGCGCAACCTGATCGAACGGGCCAGCCTGCTGGCTGATGGTGATCAGATCGATCTCGGCCACCTGACCGACCTGAGCGACGAGCCGGCGCCATCGTCGAGGGTGGCGATGAATGCGGCAGCTTTTGCGGTCGACCGGGTGTTGCCACTGGAAATGCTGGAGCAGCGCTATGTCCAGTGGTCGCACGACCGTTACGGTGACGACATGACGGCTTTGGCGCAGGCCCTGGGGGTGAGTGTTCGCACGCTGTATCGCAAGCTGCAGCGTGCCCAGGCGGCGACGGACTGAACACAGACTCAAGTCGGGTTAGACTCAGGGGGGCCAATATGGGATTGGTCATTGCAAGGAAGGAAAAAACATGAAGAAAATCGGGTTGACCGCAGGGCTCCTGCTGGGGGCGATGTCGCTGGCGCAGGCCTCCGACGAACTGGCCAAGAGCAAGAACTGCATGACGTGTCATTCGGTCGAGCGCAAGATTGTCGGGCCGTCGTACAAGGACATCGCCGCCAAACGTGCGGCTGACAAGGGCGCCGTCGCTGCCCTGGCCGGCAAGATCAAAGCCGGTAGCAAGGGGGAGTGGGGGGCGGTGCCGATGCTGGCCAATGCAGTGAGCGATGCTGAGGCGGAGACCTTGGCGAAGTGGGTGCTGAGCTTCAAGTAATGCCCCGCCGGATCGGGCGTCCATAGCGGCGCCCGGCCGATAAAAATACACGGAGAACCGATGGATTCATTGTCACCGGAACAGCGCCAGCGGCGCTGGCTGATGCTGGGTGTTGTCGCCCTGGCCTATGTTCTGTCTTTTTTTCAGCGCTTCGCCCCGGCCGGCATCGCGCCGGACTTGGCGGCCGCTTTTGAAACCTCGGCAGCCTCGTTGGGCGTGCTGGCGGCGACCTATTTCTATGTGTATACCGTGATGCAGGTGCCAACGGGCATTCTGGTCGATACCCTGGGGCCGCGCCGCATTCTCTTGCTTGGCTGTCTGGTCGGCGGCGCCGGCAGTTTCCTGTTCGGTGCGGCGCCGACGCTGGACCTGGCCTTGGTCGGGCGGACGATGATTGGTCTTGGCGTGTCGGTGACCTTCATTGCCATGCTCAAGCTGGTTGCCGTCTGGTTTGAAGAAAATCGTTTCGCCACCATGGTCGGCATCTGCATGTTGATCGGCAACCTGGGGTCGGTTCTGGCTGGGGCGCCGCTCTCCGCCATGGCGCAGGCCACGGGCTGGCGTGGTGTTTTTATCGGCGTCGGCGTCATTTCGTTGATCCTGGGCGTGGCCTGCTGGCTGATCGTCCGGGATGGGCCGCAGGCGGCGCATGCCGTTGAACGGCCGCGTTTTGACCGCACGGTCGTGCTGTCCAGTCTGCTGGCTGTGCTGCGCAATCGCGACACCTGGCCGGCGGCCCTGGTCAATACCGGGATGTCCGGCGCTTTCTTTACCTTCGCTGGCCTGTGGGCAACACCTTACTTGATGCAGGTCCATGGCATGACGCGTTCGGTGGCGGCCAGCCATTTATCGCTGTGGTTTGGAGGTTTTGCCATCGGCTGCCTGTTCATTGGTGGCTTGTCTGACCGCCTGGGCCGGCGCAAACCGGTCATGATCGCCGTCTCGCATGTCTATGTGCTGATCTGGCTGGTTTGGCTCTCCGGCATCAGCATGCCACCGATGATTTCTTACACACTTTTTGCCTTGATGGGATTGTCGACCGCGGGCTTCAGCCTGACCTGGGCCTGCGCCAAGGAAGTCAATCCCCCGCTGCTGTCCGGGATGTCGACCAGCGTGGCCAATATGGGGGGCTTCCTGTGCGCCGCGCTGATGCAGCCGCTGGTCGGCTGGGTCATGGACCTTGGCTGGCAGGGCGAGATGCTGGGCGGGGCGCGTATTTACGACGCCGCTACCTGGCGTCACGGTGTACTGGTCGTCACCATCGTTGCCACGCTGGGCGCTGCCGCCAGTTGGTGGATACGCGAAACCGGGTGCCGGAATATCTGGCGGAAGACGTGACGCCAGGCGCCGTTTCTAGCCGCGCGGTGGCCTTGCCCGATAGGGCTTGGCCGGCGTTGCATCTTGCCTCCTGTTCATAAATTAGCGTATGCTTATATATATGAAACCGATCCGTCTTTTCCCTCTTTTGTTTGTTCTTTCCCTGCCGCTGAGCCCTGTGTGGGCGGTAGATGCCTGGTCTGTGCTGACCGTCAAACCGCATGCGGTCGACCTTGGTTTTGCGGCTGAATCAGTGGTCGAGGCGGTGCAGCAAAGCACGGTGAGTACCCAGGTGGCCGGGCGCATTCTCGAGGTGCGGGCCGATGCGGGGCAAAAGGTGAGCAAAGGCGAGGTGCTGATGCGGATCGATGGGCGTGAGGCCAGCGAAGCAGCACGGGCGGCCGAGGCGCAGTTCGGGGTGGCCAGGCTTAATTACGAGCGGCAGCAGCAATTGCTGGCCAGAAAGTTTGTCAGTCAGGCCGCAGTTGACCGCGCCAAAGCCGATTTTGATGCGGCTGCGGCCCAGCGTGCCGCAGCTGGCGCCAGTCAAAGCCACGCCACCATCGTCGCACCGATGGCCGGTATCATCGCCCGTCGCCATGCTGAGCAGGGCGACATGGCGATGCCGGGAGGGCCGTTGTTCACCATTTATCAGCCGGGTCGTTTGCGAGTGACGGCCAGCGTGCCGCAGGCCCGTCTCCAGGAGATGCGTGGCGTCAAGGGCGCCAAGGTAGAGTTCCCGGAGCTGGGCAAGCGGGTTGAAGCGAGCAGTGTGCAGTTGTTGCCGACAACCGATGCCGCGACCCATGTCACGGTGGTGCGGGTCAATCTGCCTCCTCTGCCGGAGGCGCTGCCCGGAATGTTTGCCCGGGTGTATTTCGTGACTGGCCAGGCCGAAAAACTGACCGTGCCGGCCAGCGCCGTGGTGCGTCGCGGCGAAGTCGCCGGGGTCTATGTGCAGGCATCGGACAACCGGCTTTCCCTGCGCCAGGTCCGTCTGGGCGAAGCGGTTGGCCAGGGCGAAATCGAGGTGCTGGCCGGGTTGACCGCGGGCGATCAGGTGGTGACCACGCCGGTTCAGGCGGCCATCCAGCTCAAGTCGGGCCGCTGACATGGCTGCCGATCAGCAGACGCTCGGTGTTTCCGGGCGCATTGCCGCCGCCTTCCAGAATTCGCGCATGACGCCCCTGCTGGCGCTGGTGGCGTTACTGATGGGTATTTTTGCCACCCTGGTCACGCCGCGTGAGGAAGAACCGCAGATCGACGTGACCATGGCGGATGTGCTGGTTGCTTTCCCCGGCGCCTCGGCCAAGGATGTCGAGAATCTGGTGGCGCGACCGGGTGAACAGGTCTTGTCGCGGATGCATGGTGTCGAACATGTGTATTCGATGTCGCGACCGGGCATGGCCGTCATCACCGTGCAGTTCGAGGTCGGTGTCAAATACAACGATGCGGTGCTGCGCCTGCACGACACGGTGATGGCGCACCGCGACTGGCTGGCGCCGAATCTCGGCGTCATGGAGCCAGTCATCAAACCGCGCGGCATCGATGATGTGCCCATCGTCTCGCTGACTTTCTGGTCGAAGGACCCGGCGCGTTCGGCGTTCGACCTGCAGCAGGTGGCGCGGGCGGTCGAGATCGAACTTAAACGGATCAAGGGAACGCGCGACATCTCGACCCTGGGTGGGCCGGATCACGCCGTGCGCGTGTTGATGGACGCCGAGCGGATGAATGCCTACGGTGTAACGCCGCAGGATATTGCTGGCGCGCTGAAGCTGTCCAATTCCCTGCAGTCGTCCGGTAGCCTGACGGCCGGTAATCGTGATGTGCTGGTCCAGACGGGAACTTATCTGGAGTCGGCTGCTGATGTGAAGCGCCTGGTTGTTGCCGTGCAAGGGCAGGGCAGTCTCCGTCAGCCGGTCTTTATGAGCGATGTCGCGCAGGTGGAGGATGGCCCGGAGCAGCCCAGGCGCTATGCCTGGATGGGTAACAAGGACGGTGAGTTTCCGGCCGTCACCATCCAGCTGTCGAAACAGCCAGGCGTCAATGCCGCCGATGTGGCGAGTGCTGCGGTCAACCGTATCGAGCAACTGAAAAACGTCGTCATTCCCGACGGCGTCGAGGTCACCGTCACCCGCAATTACGGCGAGACTGCCACCGAGAAGGCGCAGAAGCTGATCGGCAAGCTGATCTTTGCCACGGCCTTCGTCGTCGCCCTGGTGTTTTTCGCCCTTGGCCGGCGCGAGGCGGTGATCGTCGGCATCGCCGTGACGCTGACCCTGGCGGCGACCCTGTTCGCCTCCTGGGCCTGGGGTTTCACGCTGAACCGCGTATCGCTGTTCGCGCTCATCTTTTCCATTGGCATCCTGGTCGATGACGCCATCGTCGTAGTTGAAAACATTCACCGCTGGCAGGGGCTTTACCCGGAGAAATCCCTGTTCGAAATCATCCCGGGCGCGGTCGACGAAGTCGGCGGGCCAACCATCCTGGCGACGCTGACGGTCATTGCCGCCCTGCTGCCGATGGCCTTCGTGTCCGGCCTGATGGGGCCGTACATGAGTCCGATCCCGATCAATTCGTCGATGGGCATGGCACTGTCGCTGGCCATTGCCTTCATCGTCACGCCCTGGCTGGCAGCGCGCCTGATGCACTCGCACGGGACGACGCAGGGCGGCAAGGCGCCGGCCCCGTCCCGGCTCGATGCCACGTTGGACCGCACATTCCGCAAGTTGCTGACCCCCTTCCTCGATCCGCTGAGCGGTGGCGCTGCCCGGATCAAGCTGGCCATTGCCGTGCTGCTGCTGATCCTCGGCTCGGTGTCGCTGGCGTACTTCCAGCTCGTCGTGCTGAAAATGTTGCCTTTCGACAACAAGAGCGAGTTCCAGGTCATCGTCGACATGCCGGTCGGGACGCCGGTCGAGGAGACGGCACGGGTGTTGCAGGAAATTGGTAGCGAACTGGCCAAGGTCGAGGAAGTAACGAATTACCAAGCCTATGCCGGTACGGCCAGCCCGATCAATTTCAATGGTCTGGTGCGGCAGTATTACCTGCGGTCGACGCCGGAAAAAGGAGATATTCAGGTCAATCTGGCCGACAAGCAGCATCGTTCGCGCAAGAGTCATGAAATCGCGATTGCCGTCCGTGATGCGGTCGAAGCCATCGGCAAGAAAAATGGCGGCGTGGCCAAGGTGGTCGAAGTGCCGCCCGGACCGCCGGTGATGTCGCCCATTGTCGCGGAAATCTACGGCCCGGATTATGCCGGCCAGATGGCGGTGGCCAAGCAAGTGCGTGCTGCCTTCAGCGACACGGCCGACATTGTCGCGGTCGACGACTACATCGATGCCGATTCCCGCAAGGTCGTGCTGCATGTCCTGCAGAGCAAGGCCGCGCAACTGGGCGTGGCGCAAAGCGATATTGTTGACGTGGTGACCATGGGCCTGGCCGGGCTGGATGTCACCCCGGTGCGCAATACTGAAACCAAGTTCGAGATCCCGGTGCGCGTGGTTTTGCCAGCAGAAAAGCAGTCGACCCTGGACACGCTGCTCAAGCTGCGTGTCCGTGCGCGCAGTGGCCAGCTGGTACCGGTGTCGGAGCTGGTCGAGGTACGCGAAGCCGTGCGCGAGAAGGCGATCTACCACAAGGACTTGCTGCCGGTGGTCTATGTCGTCGGCGACATGGGCGGCACGCTCGATTCGCCGCTCTACGGCATGTTCGACATTCGCTCGAAGATCAACGGCATGGCGTTGAAGGAAGGCGGCACGCTCGGCGAGTGGTTCATCCGCCAGCCGGGCGATCCGTACGCCGGCTACAGCGTCAAGTGGGATGGCGAGTGGCAGGTCACCTACGAAACTTTCCGCGACATGGGCATCGCTTACGGCGTCGGCCTGATCCTGATCTACCTGCTGGTTGTCGCTCACTTTGGCAGCTATCTGGTGCCGCTGATCATCATGGCGCCAATCCCGCTGACCATCATCGGCGTCATGCCGGGGCATGCGCTGTTCGGGTCGCAATTCACCGCCACCTCGATGATCGGCATGATCGCCCTGGCCGGCATCATCGTCCGCAACTCCATCCTGCTCGTCGATTTCATCAAGCAGCAGGTGGCCAGCGGCATGGATTTCCACGATGCGGTGATCCAGTCGGCCGCGGTGCGCGCCAAACCGATCGCGCTGACTGCGCTGGCGGCGATGCTCGGCGCCCTGTTCATTCTCGACGACCCGATTTTCAACGGGCTGGCCCTGGCGCTGATCTTCGGCATCCTGATGTCGACGCTGCTGACCCTGGTCGTCATCCCGGTTCTTTATTACTCAGCCTTCCGCAAGGAGCATCACGCATGACCATCGAACGCATCATCCGCATCATGGCGGGTTTTTTCGTCCTGCTTTCCCTCGCCCTCGGTTATCAGGGCAGCCCGATTTTCGTCTCGGAATGGTTCCTCGCCTTTACCGCCTTTGTCGGTTTCAACCTGCTGCAGAGTGGCTTTACCGGCTTTTGTCCGCCCGAAAAACTGCTGGCCAAGCTTGGCGTGAAGCGGGGTGGTGGCGGCTGTGGCGTCTGATCACGCCTGATCCCGGTCGTCAGGCCGGGATAGCCAGTGGTGCAAGGGTGCTGAACAGGATGTCGGGGTCTACCGGTTTGCTGATGAAGTCGTTCATGCCCGCGGCCATGCAGGCTTGCCGATCTTCGGCAAAGGCGTTGGCGGTCATGGCCACAATCGGTAGATCGCGCAATTCAGGTTGTTGACGAATGCGCCGGGTGGCTTCAAGGCCATCCATATTCGGCATTTGCATGTCCATCTGGATCAGGTCGTAGTCACCGCCACGGGCCTGTTCGACCGCTTGGCAGCCATCGGTGGCGGTATCGATGCGGTCAAAGATATCGGCCAGCATCATTTGCGTGATTTCCCGGTTGACCGGCTCGTCTTCGACTAGCAGCAAGCGACGATGGGAAAAATGCCGGCGCAGGCTGTCTTCAGGCGAGCCGGCATGGTCTGAAGCCATCAGAGGGGCTTCTGCGACAGGGGCTTTGTTCAGCCAGACGGTGAACCAAAACAGGCTGCCGGCGCCGGGGCTGCTGCTGGCCCCGGCTTGACCGCCCATCAACTCGGCGAGTTTTCGGACCAGGGCGAGCCCGAGTCCGGTGCCGCCATATTTTCGGGTGGTCGAACTGTCGGCCTGTTCAAAGGCTGAGAACAGGCGTGTCAGGTGGTCCGCTGCAATGCCGATCCCCTGGTCTTCAACTTCAAA